>NZ_JBIRVQ010000018.1:0-173226 GCF_044386975.1 Nocardia sp. NPDC020380
CTCTTCGTTGTAGTTCTTGGACATCGGGTAGATCTTCTCGCTTTCCCTGGTCTGAGACCAAGATCAAGCGTGTCCACTACCCGGGGTCAAGGCCCGATGGGCCCTGGCCGCAGGCTCGGCCTGATCTGAGTGCGGGTGCGCCTGCGACTGCGGAGGTACTCGGCGCGTATGCGCATCGCGCCGAGATACCGAACGATCTCTGGACTTCACTCGTTCTAGGGGCCACCGAGCAGATCGACATCAACGGGTATGCCTATCCGTTCGTCTTCGAGCTGCTTCCCAATGCACCGCAGCTGATCGCATCGAAGTGCCGGCAGGGGGCGCGGGTGCGGCTGGCTTTCGCGGATCCTGATTGTGCTCATGTTCTGGAGCGTGATGCGCTGGAGCAGATGAACGGGACACTGGCGGGGCGTATTCGCAATGCGCTGAACATGTTCGGGCAGCTGACCGATACGCCTGGATACAATCGGTCTGCACACTACGCATCTGTACAACTCGGTGTTCAGGTTCGATGACAAGATGATCGTGACGCCGTATCTGGTGCGCGCTCGCGGGTATCAACACCCTGCTATGTATCTCCGGCAGCTGACCCCGCACGGCATCTTTTCGTCGTTTGCCGATCAGGTGGAACAGATCTGGGGCACGGTGGCCCCCTATGAGCGGGAGGTGGCTCGTGGGCAGTCGGCATGACTACTATCGGGACCCCAGTGCTCCCAAGGCGAACAGCCTGGTGCCGGGCGGCTCGGCGCTGGTGGTCGACGAGCGCGGCGCGATTCTGATGCAGCGACGGAGCGACTCGGGCAACTGGTCGTTTCCGGGTGGGATCATGGACATCGGGGAGACGCTGGAGCAGTGTGTGGTCCGGGAGACCAAGGAAGAGTCCGGGCTGGATATCGAGATCACCGGTCTGCTGGGCATTTACACCGATCCGGAGCACATCATCGAGTACGGCGATGGTGAGATTCGGCAGGAGTTCAACGTTACGTTCTACGGTCGGGTCGTCGGTGGGCGGATCGAGGTCAGCGACGAGTCCACGGAAGTTCGGTTCCTGACCATGGATGAGCTGGCGGAGTTGCCCGTGCACGACACGGTTCGACTGCGACTGCGGCACCACGAGGAGCAGCGGGGTACGCCCTATCTCGGTTAGAGAGTGTCGGCGGGCACAGGCGAACGCGGTTGGGGTGATACGCGGATCGGTTAGCCTGGGCGGGTGCGTTTCTGATCGGGATGGGCGATTGAGGCGGTGGGGTGATGGACGGGAAAATTGGGCTGGGGCAGCCTCATTCGTCGCGGATGTATGACTACTTTCTTGGGGGGAAGGATAATTATGAGGTTGATCGGCAGGCTGCTGCCGAGGTGTTGAAGGTGTGGCCGGGGATTCGGACTGCGGCTCGGGCCAATCGGCAGTTCATGCAGCGGAGTACTCGGTTCCTCGTCGACATGGGGGTTCGGCAGTTTTTGGACATCGGGACGGGGATTCCTACCGAGCCGAATCTGCATCAGATTGCGCAGCGGGGGGAGCCTGGGGCTCGGGTTGTTTATGTGGATAACGATCCCCTGGTGCTGGCGCATGCTCGGGCGTTGATGACGGGGAGTGGGCTGGGGGCTACGACCTACATTCATGGGGATGTCACCGAGCCGAAGTCCATCCTGCAGGCGCCGGAGCTCGGGGAGGTGCTCGATCTGGACGAGCCGGTTGGGTTGAGCATGATCGCGTTGCTGCACTTCGTCGACTCGGGGACCGAGGAGATCATGTCGGCGTTCGTCGATGCGCTCGCTCCTGGGTCGTATCTCGTGATATGCACCGCTACAGCGGATTTCGATCCCGAGCAGGTGGCGACGGCGCGGGCGATCTATCGCGCTCGCGGGATCACGGCGCAGGAGCGCACTCATGACGAGGTCACGGGATTGTTCCGTGGGTTGGATCTGGTGGAGCCGGGGGTGGTGCCGCCGCATCGGTGGCGGGCCGATCAGATGACCGAGGTCTCACCGTCTTACGACGCCGATGTCTCCTGCTATGCCGGAGTGGCCCGCAAGCCCTGACCCGGCGCCTGACATTCCGGAGAGCTGTGTCGTCGAAACACATGGGCGGCACTCGCCCATCGATATCGACTCCGGGAGACGATCATGACCACTTCAGTTCCAGCAGCACAGTTCACCGAGGCCGCCTCCGAGGAGAGCCTGGCGCGGACGGCGGCCGCGCTCACCGCGCACGGTTTCACCGCCGAGATTCTCGACGATGCCGCGGCCGCCCGGGCTCGCATCGAGGAGCTGATTCCCGCGGGCAGCAGCGTATTCACCGGCGCCAGTGAGACTCTCCGCCTGTCGGGAATCGACAAGGACATCAATGCCGGCGACCGCTCCACGTCGGTCAAGGCACGAGTCCTGAGCATGGATCGCGTCGCCCAGGCCGACGAGTTCCGCCAGCTGCTGGCGAGCCCGGATGTCGTCGTGGGCAGCGTCGCGGCGGTCACCGAGACCGGCTCCCTGGTGGCCGTGTCCGCCACCGGCAGCCAGATCCCCTCGTACGCCGGCGGCGCCGCCCGGGCGATCTGGATCGTCGGCGCGCAGAAGATCGTCCCGGACCTCGCCACCGCGCTGCGCCGCGTCGAAGAACACGCACTCCCGCTCGAAAGCGACCGCGCCCGAGCGGTCTACGGTCAGCCCAGCGTGGTGAACCGCTTGCTCGTGCTCAACGGGGAGCTCATTCCCGGGCGCGGCACCGTGCTGCTGCTGCGCGAAGCCATCGGCTTCTGAATCAGTCCACCAGCACGGTGTAGATCCTGTTGTCCGGGTCGACGGTATTGCGCACGGCCTTCAAACGGCTCCAGTTGTCGCCGAAGTAGCGTTCGATCCGGTCGCCGGGCTCGAGGTAGTTGACGTAGCCGCCGGAGGAGGCGGATCTGATCAGCTGATGCGCCGCGAACACCCAGGCCATCGCGATCTCGGATGGAATAGGCTGGTAGGCACCCCATTCCACCATCGCGGCATGATTGCGCCACGGGTAGGCGGCCTCGGCGAGCGGGGTGTCACGCACCGCGCCGTCGAGCGTATTGATCTGCACCCAGCCGGTGTTCCCGGCCTGCGAGAAGGCCGTGATCGCCTCGATGATCACGCCGATCACGTTCTGGTCCAGTGTGGCGACGATATCGGAGCCGTTGGTGAAACTGGCCCGCGGTTCGGTGAGACTGCCGCCGGCGAGGTAGACGATCGCGTCCATATGCGACAGCGTCCGGGATTCCACTGTGAGCGGCCGCATTCCGATGGCGTCGGACAGCGCGTCGACCACGCTGTCCCCGCTGTCTGCGGGGCAGACGATCTGCATCCAACATCGCAGCCCGCCGTGGCCGTCGGCATCGATGCTGACGTCGGCCCATTGGCTGTGGTCGGCGGTCCGCAGCCATTGCTGCCAGCCGGCGATGGCCTGCGCCGCGTGGTCGCCGGGGAAGGTTATCGCGACAACGTCTTTCGAGGTGGCCGGGCAGGTGTTGTAGGTGAACGACGTTGCGACGCCGACGAATTGGCCGCCGCCGCGCAGCGCCCACAGCAGATCGGGCCGCGAAGTATCGGAGACCTGCGTAATGGTGCCGTCCGGCAGCACCAGGGTCGCCCCGGTGAGCCGATCGCAGGTCACGCCGTAGGTGCGGGACTCGAAGCCGAGGCCACCGCCGAGGGTGAGCCCGGCGATTCCCACCGAGGGGCACATGCCGGTCGGCAGCGTCTGCCCGTAGCCGTCCAGGGCCTGGTAGACATCGCTGAGCGCATTCCCGGGCCCGATCACCGCGGATCCGCTGTCATAGTCGACGCCCGCGAGCCCGCGCAGGTCGATGATCATCACCCCGGTTGCGGACGAGACTCCCGCATAGGAGTGGCCGCCGGATCTGGCGGCGAATCGCAGCCCGTTCTCGCCCGCGAAAGAGACTGCCGCCGCGACGTCTTCGGCGGAGGACACCTGCACGACCGCCGCCGGCAGCAGATCGTCGAACCGGGTGTTGAAGATCTGTTTGGCGGCGCCGTATCCGCCGTCGGTGGGCAGGACGACCTGGCCCTGGATCCGGTTCTGCAGCTCACCCCAGTTCGCGCCGGCGGCGATGTCCGCCGCGGACGGCGATGGGTCGGCATGCGCCGCAGGCAACCATGTGGCAGACGCCCACGTGGCCGCCGCGACCCCGAGTACACCTCGCAGAAATGTGCTGCGAGAAATGTCAACGCCCCTGGTATCGATCGCTCGGCCCCTGTTCCCTCATACAACGCTCACCTACCTCTCAAGGTACTTGCAACTGGGGTTTCAGGTCACCCGAACCGGCAGCCGAGCTGCCAACGACGACAACGGATCTCGTTGATCGAATCGTTTCCGGATCGAAATTTCGGGGTGCTGGTGGGCCGTGAGCTGGTCTTGCGATGTGTCCGCGCCGGTTGCTGTGACTTCACCGAGAATATTCTGTGATTTTACCCGGAAGCTGAGATACGGGACCCGTTTCGCCCCTGCGGCTTCACCACGGCACCCGGCCGGCGTCATTGAAATAGCCGCCGGTGGGGCCGTCATCGTCGAGGGTGGCGAGGCGGACAGCTACGCGTGCGCCATCGGCGGCGGACCGGGTCACCCCGGGGATCCCGGCCGTGAAGTCCGTCGCACAGGCACCCGGGTCGGCGGCATTGACCAGGATGCCGTCCGGGGCAAGATGTTTCGCGTATTGGACGGTCACATGGTTGAGCGCGGACTTGGAGGGCGGGTAGCCCAGATACGCGGGCAACCCTGCGAAGTAGTCGTGCGGGTCGGTCATTCGGGCCATCGAAGACGTTGGTGTCCAACACCGCCCGCAGCGTCTCGAGGACAGTCGACCCGGGTACCTGGCTCTCTCGGGGACCGGAGATGCCCGCATTGTTCACCAGCACGTCCAAGCGTCCGTACGCCGCCTCGATCCACGCTGCTGTCGACTGGGAGTGACCCTGCTGAAACGCACCAGCCGCAGCGTCGAACTCACCGATCCTGGAAAGGTGCTGCTGCGCGCGGGAATTCGCGCCTTGGATGCCGTGGCCGGCGCGGTGCGCCCGGCCGAACAACGATCTCACCGGACTGCGCACACTTCACCTGCAGGCGCACAGCCAAATCGCGGTCCTCGCACCCGAGCACCCGCTCGCGGTCCGCGACGGCGGGGAACTCACGCATCTCGTCACCACGCATCGCGCGGTGGCGCTGCTGCCCGATTCCGCTGTGGGACAGTTCCCGCGCAGTCTGCCCTGCATTCCGGTCGCCGATGCCGAGCCGATCGTCTCGGTCCTGGCCTGGCTTCCGGATACCGAATCTCCTGCGCTGTCCGCGTTCCTGCGTCACAGCCGGGCGCTCGCGGAACGACTCGAAACCATTGCCGTCACCAGCCCAGTGCAATAAAGTATTCCTACATAATGAATGACGTACATAAATCTCCGGCCCGGAGCATCCGTGGCACGGACGGACTTCTCTATGACCCTGGTACCCGTCAATCGATGCAAATGCTGGCCGCCGACAACGGGATCGACGCACTCGAAGCAGCGGCGGCCCTGCGATCGGCCTGGCAAGCTGTCGACCGGCTCCGCTCACGAGGCGCGGGCGGGCGCGGGCTGAGCACCGGCGCCTTGGATGTGCTCGGCCGGCTCGGCGCCGCCGATCACGAGCTGAGCATCGGCGAGCTGGCCCGGGCCTGTGGCGTGAGCTCTCGCAATGTCACCGGGCTCGTCGACACTCTCGAGGGCAACGAGCTCGTACGCCGTGTCCCGGATCCCCGCGATCGCCGTAGCGTGCGAGTGGCGATCACCGACGCGGGACGGGAATGGCTCGATTCCTTCCGGCAGCCCACCGATAGAGCAATGTCGGCCATCTTCGCGGGGTTCAGTGCGGACGAGCTCGCGCAGCTCCGGCATTTGTGCCTTCGAGTGGTCGAGAACCAGCAACGGATAGAGCAATACCTCGCCGCGGACGACACGAACCCGGCCCCTTGAGCACTTGGAGAACACCATGACCGCAACGGATTCCGAGGCCCGGCAGGCCGTGCAGACCTACCACCGAGCCCGCCTGCGCGCCGATATCCCCACCGCCGCCGCGCAACTCGACGACGACTTCCACTTCCGCAGCCCATTCATCGA
Source organism: Nocardia sp. NPDC020380 (assembly GCF_044386975.1). NCBI lineage: Bacteria > Bacillati > Actinomycetota > Actinomycetes > Mycobacteriales > Nocardiaceae > Nocardia > Nocardia sp. NPDC020380. The sequence goes on from NZ_JBIRVQ010000018.1 coordinate 6,124, forward strand.
ATCCGACAGCCCCACAGGTCATCTCGCGGGCATCGACCAGCTGGTTCAGATCACCGACCACGTCGACCTGATCACCGAGTTCTACAGCGAGACGGATGCCGTCCTGGTCTACGACCTGCATACCAACTCCCCCGCCGGTATCCAGCGCACCGCCGAGCACTTCCGCCTGCGCGCCGGCCGCATCACCGCGATCACCTTGATCTTCGATGCGTCCCCGTGGCAGGCCATCATGGCCGCCGCCCACCTCGAGGCGCACTGACCGGCTGGGCGCTATTGGCTGGGCGACCGACCGGCCCGTAGCCTGTGTCGCATGGCCCTCGACCACGGTGATCCCGGCGACGCTCCCTCGGCTCCGCTACCGCTGACAGCGATTCTGAACGACGCCCGGCCCAGCGCGGCCGAAGAGGCGAGAACAATTGTCGCGGCGACGAATACGGCGACCCTGGCGACCCTCACCGAGGGCGGGTCGCCGTGGGCGTCCTTCGTCACTTACGGATTGCTCGATGGGCAGCCGGTGCTGTGCGTGTCCCGGCTGGCCGAGCACGGCCGGAACCTGGCCGGCGATGCGCGAGCCAGCCTCGCCGTGGTGTCACCCGACCTGCCGGATGATCCGCTGGCGGGTGCGCGGATCACCTTGGCCGGCAGAGCCGAAAAGCCCGAGGGCGAGGAGGCTACCGCCGCGCGTGAGGCGTACATGGCGGCTGTGCCCGCGGCCAAGTACTACATCGATTTCAGTGACTTCACGCTGTGGGTAGTGCGGGTGGAGCGCGTCCGCTGGGTCGGCGGATACGGGCGGATGGATTCCGCGAGTGCCGAGGACTACGCCGCGGCCGCCGCGGATCCGATTGTGCCGCTGGCCGGTCGGGCCGTCACGCATCTCAATGACGATCACGCCGATGCGCTGCTGGCGATGGTGCAGGCCCGCGGCGGATTCCCGGACGCTACCGCGGCCGTCTGCGAGCGTGCCGATCGGTACGGCCTGGATCTGCGGGTCACGACGCCGCGTGGTGTGGCCGTGACCCGGGTCGGATATCTCGAGCCGCTCGACGAAGTCGGTGAATTGCGTGCGGCGACGGTCGAACTCACTCGCCTGTCGCGTGCGGAAGCACCGGACGGTCGGTAGCGAAAACCCCGGTTGAGCTCGCCCGATGTCAATCCGGGTGAGCACCACCGTGCAGCCGTTTCCCCCTTCGACCCTGCCCGGCAGGTTTGGCGCCCGTGACAGCGGGCAGGTGACTGCTGTCGCGCCGTGGCAATGTCGCCGTCCGGCGCGCACCACCGCTGTCAGAAGGGATCGAGACGATGGCGGTCCTCACCACACTCGCGCTCACCGTGGCCGCCGCGGCAATGGTCCCGGCCATGGCCGGGACCGGCTACCGAAACCCGGACTACCCGCAACCCGGATGGGGACTCCCCAGCGGTTGCATCATGCTCTGCGATCCGGGACCCGGCTCGACCATCCTGCCGCCCGATCAACCGATGCCGAGCTGCATCATGCTGTGCGACGACCGATCCGGGTGGATGATGCGCGGCAGCTAGGGCGCCGGCAGCGGCGGCAGTTCGAGGTTCTCGCGGAAAGTGGCGCCCACGTAGTCGGTGCCGACGATTCCACGCCGGCGCAACTCCGGGAGCAGACCGTTCAGCACGAAGTCCCGCGTGCGCGGGTCTGCGAGCCCGCCGAGACTGATGACGTCGAGGACGCCCGCGTCGTAGCGCTCGGCGATGGCGTCCGCGAGCTGATCCGGCGTGCCCGCCGGCGCCCAGTGGCCGGTGTCCTTGGCGGCGATGATCAGCTCCCGCAGCGTCTTTCCCGAACGCGCGAAGGCAGTGAAGATATCGACTCGCCCGCGGCGGCGTTGCACCGACTGCACGTCGGGTAGCAGGTTCTCGGGAATCGGCCGGTCCAGCGGCAGATCGGTGAGATCGATTCCGCCGCCGAACATGTCGGCGAGCGCTAGCCTCCCTGCCTCGAAATCGGTGGCTTCCTCCCGCTCGCGCACCAGGCGCTGCACTTCGGCCTCGGATGCGCCGTAGGTCGCATGGAAGGAGCTCATGATGAGCGGCAGCTCCTCCGAACGGCCCAATTCCACTGCGCGGGAGCGGATCTGCTTCGTGTAGGTGACCGCATCCTCCAGTGTCGGCAGCGACGTGAAGACGACCTCGGCGAATCGCGCACCGAGTTCGATCCCCGCCGCCGACTGGCCTGCCTGGAACTGCACCGGACGCCGCTGCGGCAGCGGCGGGATGTTCAAAGGCCCACGCACGGTGAAGTATTCACCCGCATGGTCGATCGGCCGGACCAGCGACGCGTCGAGGACGGCCCCGCCGCGCCCGTCCGGCGTCAGCGCCCCGGACCCCCAGCTGTCGAACAGCGCATTGATCACCTCGAGCGACTCCGCCGCCCGCGCATACCGTTCCTCGGGACTCGGCAGGTCCCCGGCGCCGTAATTCTCCTCGCCCACCGAGGAGGTGACCGCATTCCACGCCCCCCGCCCATTGCTGACGTGATCCAGCGTCCCGAACAGCCGAGCCAGATTGAACGGATGGTGATAGGTGGTGGTGACCGTGGCGATCAACCCGACATGGCTGGTCGCGGAACTCAACGCCGACACGACGATCAGCGGTTTCCTGCGCGCCGATGGCTCCCTGCGCCCCGAAACTGAGCAGGTCCGCCGCGAACAACGCATCGAACTTGTTGGCCTCCGCGATCTTGGCGATCTCGATCACCGACTCCAAGGTCGATCGCCCCGGATCCACCGCGGCCGCGTACACGTCCGCCGAACCACTGACTCCCGTAACCGTTTTCAGCGGCCGCCGCCGCACGCTGCCCACCTGATCGACGCTAGGCTCCCCACCACGTGGCGGCGATAGTTACTGTCGCCGTGAACGAAACTCCCACACACCCAACGCCGTCGATTCCGGTAGTCCCGGCAGCGAGACCGGCAAGATGCCGGACAGTGGCGCATCACCGCTGATGACATCCGACGGGAGCGAATCCGGCGGCGGAGTCAGCCAGGCCCGGACATGTCCGGATTTCGTGTGCACCAAGGCGGTGGGACGGTCGGCCGCCACCGCACCCAGCACGTCGACGGCGAGCAGGTCGGCTGGTCCGGGGATGTGGTCCGGTAGTTCCTGGCAGATGCCGTGCAGGTAGAGCCGGCCGTCCAAGCGAGCCGCCCGGAAGGCGTAGCGCAACTTCATCATTCGCCCATCGGGGCGGCGCATGAGCCATTCACCGGTCCCGGCGTGATCGGGTTCGGCGGTGTCCACCGCGGTGAGCACCTCGGCCGTGTCACGCAAGTCGGTGAGTGTCGACAGCAGATCGGTGAGGGTGGGTTCCGTACCGGGCGGGAAGCCGTAGAAGTCGGCGCTGCCCGGGTGCGACACCGTGCTCGGCCGCCCGGGGTCGGTGACGTCCCAGGACCAGCCCAGAGCACGCGGCGGCGCCGGTGGATTCTCGTCTCGGCTGCCCAGCCAGACCATGAGCGCATGCACCTGCCGGCCGGGACCGAGAATCGGACGCGCGTACGCCAGCCGGGTGCCGGGGGTGAGGTCGACGAGAGATTGCGAATCCTTCAAATTGTCGACGACCACACCCACCAGTTTCTGGACCATGGTCAGCGAACTGCCTCGGAAAACATTGCTCAGGGGCCGCCATTTGCGGACCCGCGATCCGGCGGCAACCACGGTCGGGGAGTCCGACAGGGTCTCGATGACCAACCATTCACCGTCACTCACCGCGATACCGCCCGCCACCCATGGTTGGCGATGGTAACGAACAAGTGCGGAGTCCGCAGTCCAGGGATTCTCCGGCAAACTCAAGCGTGCTCCCCGCGGGCCGCCGCCACGGGGTCCGCCGGCGATGCCGACGCCGCACCCAGCCAGAAGGTCAGCGCAGCAGCGAATCCCGGGTCCGGGCACCGTCGGGGCCGTCGACGCGGTCTCCCGACCAAGCCACATAGCCGTCGGGCCGGATCAGTACGGCCGCTGGAATATCGTCCGGAAGCTGCTGTACCGCAACGACATCCACCAATGGATGAGAGAAGCGCCCGGCTCCCGCATCAGCCAGCAGTAGCACTGCCCGCCCGCGTTGCAGCAGATCGGTGACCGCACGCGGTCCCTGCCCGGCCACCTCGACGGTGATGTTCGGGAAGAACTCCCCCGCCCACTCCCCATCGCCGGGCGCGCTCGGATAACTCACCGCATGGCCGTTGACCGTATCGGCCAGCCGATCGTGCGCATCGGGGTTGCTGAGCATTTCCCTGATGAACGCGCGCAGCGGATCGTGCTCGGTGCGCGGATTCATCAACATCGCCTGCACCCGGGTGTTCTCGATGACGCGCGCGGCCACCGGCTGCCGCTCGGTCGAATAGCTGTCCAGCACAGCGGGATCGGCGCTGTTGCGCAGTACCGATACCAGCTTCCAGCCCAGGTTCACCGCATCCTGCAACCCGGTGTTCAGCCCCTGCCCGCCCAGCGGATAGTGCACGTGCGCGGCGTCACCGGCGACGAACAGGCGCCCGTCACGATACTGGGTGATCAGGCGGCTGTAGTCGCTGAATCGGCTGGTGTACGCCAAATCCTCCAGGTCGACGCGCCGGCCGGTGATGCGCTCGACCGTGTCCGAGAACTCGTCGGCGGTAATGGGCCGATGCCGATCCGGATCGGGCCCGTCGAATTCGAAGGTGATGATGCGGCTGGACCCGAATCTGTTGAGGTTCAACAGCGTCCAGCCTCGCGGGGTGGGCTGCCAGCCGGGCCGCAGCTGCTCCGGATGCGGCAGCCGCGCCATGCCGAGCATGGCCCGCAGTGTCGGCGGATACTCCACGATGGGAAAGTTCCCGGACTCGCGCACGATACTGCGCGGCCCGTCACACCCGACGCCGTATTCGGCGGTGAGCGTGTAGTTTTCCGAGCCGTCACGGACCGACACGGTGACACCGGCCCCGTCCTGCTCGACCGCGGTGACGGTGTGACCGCGCCGGATCACCGCGCCCAGCCCCGCCGCCCGTTCGCCGAGCGCCCGCTCCACCGAAGTCCAGATACACCGTGCTCATGCGCGCACCCCGAAGATCGGCAGCCGCCCGGTGCGCCGGAAGGCCACCAGCCCTTCGGTGATCACCACGCCGTCCTGCAGCATCTCGATATTGAATTCGACCGTCCCGTCCTCGGTGGGCGGCAGCGGTTTCGCTGTGGTGCGCGTGGCCAATTCGAGTTCGCCCCGCCCGTCGTGGAACTCAATCGCGCGGTCGCGGTGTCCATGGCTTCGGGTCCGGCGGCGGCGCTGCGCATCGTCGACGAGTTGAAAACCGAAGCTGCCCTGTCGAATTCACATCTGCTGCCCAGCGTGCGCGGGGAGCTGCTCACCCGGCTCGGCCGCGTCGCGGAGGCTCGCTGTGAGCTCGAGCTCGCGATCGGGCTGTGCGGCAACCAGAGCGAGCGCACACTGCTCGAAGGCAAACTCGCCAACCTCAACTGACGACTGCCGCCAGCTGCTATCGGTGCAGGGACACCCGATCCAGGTAGCCGTCCAATCCCATGCTCGCGCGGCTCGCCCGCCATGCGAGATGTGCGTCCGGGCGCACCAGCATCGGCTCCGGCACGTCGGCGACCAGGGTGATCACTTCCCCGCCCAGCCGCTGCAAGGCTGGCGTAGGGGAACCATCCGGAACGAGCATCGCCCAACGACCGCCGAGGGCTCGGTGCAGCTGCGCCGTCTCCCCATCGGCCAGGCGGCATTTCACGTCAGGCACCCGATCACCGCTGTGTGCGGCCGCGAGGTCGCTGATGATTGCGGTCGGGAGACCTCGCCGGCGGCCCGAGCTGGCCAGCGGACCACCGCGATAGGAGACGCCGAGTTGACTACCGGCTGCCCGGACCCGGCTCTGGATGAACGATTGCCGCGCGAGCGGTAGTGCGACACGGTCGCGGAAGGTGCGGATCAGGGCATTGCCGCCCAGCATCATGCGGGTGAGGAGTGTGGTCCCGGCGCCCACTTCATTGGCGACCGGGCGCCGTTCGGTTTCGTAGGTGTCGAGGAGTTGCTCGACGGCCAGGCCTTTGGCGACGAGTACCAGCTTCCAGGCGAGATTCTCCGCATCGCCGAATCCGGTGTTCATGCCCTGGCCGCCGAAGGGGCTGTTGATGTGGGCGGCGTCGCCGGCCAGCAGGAGGCGCCCGGATCGGTAGTGGTCGGCGAGGCGGCGCTGGATCCGGAATACCGATGCCCACTCGACCTTGTCGAATTCGATTGCGCTGCTGAGCAGTTCGGTCATGCGGCGGTGCAGTTCCGCCAGGACATCCGTGTCGTCCGAGGACAGGGGCGCGATCAGGCGCCAGAGGTTGTCGCCGGGCAGCGGGAAGGCGATCAGCAGACCGTCCCGATGCGCCCACGCATGGGTGCCGTCGCGGCCGATCGGTAGGTGCGCGCGGACATCGGCGAGCCCGAACCGCTCGATAATGGCTTCGCCGGGGAAAGCGAAGCCGCCCAGCTTGCGGACTGTGCTGTGCGCGCCGTCGCAGCCGACCAGCCAGTCGGCGCGGGTACTTGTCGCATTGTCGAGGGTGACGGTCACACCGTCGGCGGATGGCACGGCGTCGGTGAGTGTGACACCCCATTCGACCGTGCCGCCGAGCTCCGAGAGCCGCTGCCGCAGTTGCCCTTCCACCTCGGCCTGGGAAACCAGCAGGATCGATTGGCTGCTTCCGGCGACCGGGCTCTCGCCCATTCGCACCGTGAGCAGGTCGCGGGCACCCTCGTGAAAGGTGAGGCCCATAGTCGTGATGCTGCGTTGCGGGAGATCGCCGAGAGCGTCCAGCCGGTCCAGTACTTCCGCGCCTCGCGGTTGCACCGCCAAGGCGCGGGAGGTGGTCGCGGGCTCCGCGGCGGCGTCGACGAGCCTGACGTCGATGCCGCGTTGCAGCAACCCGCAGGCCAGGGCGAGTCCTGTCGGTCCGGCGCCGCAAATGAATACTGTCATCCGCTCCCCCTCAGTGACTGCAGTCCGGCCCAGTCTAGGCGCGCGACACCGGGTTACGGGCGCATCACCGCGGAGATCTGGGCGACCAGCTGCCACGGCCGGTTCGCGTCCGCGATGGCTTTGCCGCTGGTGAGGATGGCCCCGGACAGTCCGCGTGCCGGATCGGCCCAGCCGTATTGGGTGGTCAGTCCGCTACGGCCGAAATGGGATTCGGTGTGGTCGCCGAACTTGGAGCGGCGGCCGCCGAGCTCGTAGCCGGCGATCGACACGCGCCCGGCCGCGCCGGGGATCCACCGCGACGGGTGTATTGCGGCGCGCAGCGTCTCGGGCTGCATAATGCGGACGCCGTCCAATTCGCCGCCGCGCGCGAGGATCTCGTAGAAGCGCGACAGCTCGAAGGCGGTCGTGATCAGATTGCCGGACGGCAGTTCGGCGGTGAGGAACGCGCGTTCGGTGTCGGCGGACCTCGGGCCGGAGAATCCGCCGCCGAGCGCTCGGCCTGCGAGATGCTTCCAGACGCGCGACGGGCCCGGGCCGACCTTGACGCTCGGCACCACCTCGTCGACGTCCTCGGGCCGGACCCCGAAGTTGTTCCACCGGAAGCCCAGTGGATCGAGCACCTGCTCCTGCAAGTGTTCCCGCATGCGTTTGCCTGTGGCCCGCTGCACCAGCAGCCGCTGGATCAGGCCACTCGTGAGTGCGTGGTAGACGCGGAACATGCCCGGCCGCCAGCTCGGCACCAGATCCGCGAGCCCGCGCACCGCCAGTTCCTCGTCGAGGACGAGCTCCTGCCCGCGATAGGGCGGCGAGATGAACGGCACGCCCGCCGCATGCGAGAGCACATCGGCGATGGTGATCCGATCCTTGCCGTGCGCGGCGAACTCCGGAATGTATTCGCACACCCGGTCACTCAGCGCGAACGCGCCCTGCTCGATGAGCATGGCCATGACCGCGGCGGAAACGCCCTTGGCCGTGGAGAATCCGCAGAACGGTGATTCGGTGGTGACGAGCCGCTTCTCCGTACCGGGTCCGTCGGTCGGGGCATTGCCCCAGCCGTACCCAAGGGCGCGGTTCAGCACGATCCGGCCGTTGCGGCGCAGGCAGACCTGAATGGCGGGGGTAGTGCCCAGGCGATACCAGGATTGCACCGACTGCCAGATGGCATCGACTTCGCCGGGAGTGAGGCCCGCGGCGGCGGGGTCGTCTTCGGGGCCGAGCGTCGTGGCGGCGTCCAGGTCCGGATCGATGCGGACCAGCGCTGTCGTGCTTGGGCTCATGCCAACAGGATAGTGAGATCACCCGACCTCGACTCACAGCAGATTCCCAGCCTCGAGCCAGGGTTCTCACCGGCTCGTTGGTAAGACTCGCCGCGGTGACAGCGACCACAGCCGAGCTGGCCCCGTCCGAGCCGACCACGCCGCCCACCACCGGAACCGCGACCCTGCCACCTGCCCGCCGCTGGGAGCGGCTCGCGCTGGCGGTGCTCTTGATCGGTACCGCAGCCGCCTACCTGTGGAACATCACGGTCAACGGGATGGGCAACAACTTCTACGCCGCCGCGGCCTGGGCCGGTTCCGAGAACTGGAAGGCCCTGCTGTTCGGTTCGCTGGACCCGGGCAACTTCATCACCGTCGACAAGCCGCCGCTCTCGCAGTGGATCATGGGGCTGTCCGGTCAGATCTTCGGATTCAGCAGTGCGAGCATGCTGGCACCCGAGGCAATCATGGCCGTGCTGGCCGTGGCCCTCATGTACGGCGCGGTGGCGCGGGCGACCCACAGCCGCGCCGCCGGCCTGCTGGCCGGTCTGGTGCTGGCGTTGACGCCCGTGGTGGCGTTGATGTTCCGGTTCAACAATCCGGACGCGGCGATGGTGCTGTGCATGACCGCGGCCGCCTACTGCACGATCCGGGCGCTGCCCAAGGCGAGCTGGAAGTGGCTGGCCCTCGCGGGTGTGGCGCTGGGCTTCGCGTTCCTGGCGAAGATGCTCGAGGGTCTGATGTCGCTACCCGCGCTGGGCCTGGCGTATCTGATCGTCGCGCCGACCACGCTGCGCAACCGGGTGTTGCATTCGCTGGGTGCGCTGGTGGCGCTGATCGTGTCCTCGGGTTGGTATGTGCTGCTGACCATTCTGTGGCCGGAATCGTCGCGGCCGTATCTGGCCGGGTCCAAGGACAACACGTTCATGGATCTGGTGCTGGGCTACAACGGTTTCTCGCGGTATCTCGGCAAGAACCATATCGGTGGAGGCAAGAAGGGCAATCCTTTCGGACTGCCCGAGGGATACGAAATCCCGAAGAGCTTCCGTGGCGGTTTCGGTGGTTTCTCCGGCGCTGGGCCGGACCGCTTGTTCACCGGTGAGATCGCGTTCGAGATCTCGTGGCTGCTGCCTGCGGCGCTGGTCGCGTTCCTGCTGGTGCTGATTTCGCGATGGCGGGCGCCACGCGCGGATCTGGTGCGTGGGGCGAGTCTGGTGTTCGGCCTGTGGGTCGTGATCGACGGTGTGCTGTTCGCCGAGATGAAGTCCGGCATGCACGCCTACTACACGCTGACCATCGCGCCCGCGATCGCCGGTTCGTTCGCCATCGGCGTGTACGAGTTGTGGCGCCGGCGGGCCGATGTGATCGGCCGCGTGGGCGGTGCCGCCTTGATTCTGGCCGCCGGTATATGGGGTTTCGTTGTGCTGCAGCGTAATTCCCATTGGCAGCCGTGGTTGCGCTGGACCGAGCTGGCGGTGACCGTGGTCGCGGCGGTCGGGCTGCTGGTGCTGGCGCTGCCGCCGGCCGCGCGCTGGGATCGCTTCCGCGGCCGGGCGACCGCGCTGCTGCTGGCGATCGGTGTGCTCGCGGGTCTGGCCGGTTCGGCCGCCTACGCGGTGGCCACGCTGCCGGAGTCACACACGGGTGGCGGTCCGACCGTGGGCCCGAAGATGCCGGAGAAGCCCGGCCCGATGGACCTGTTCCGCAAGCAGATTCAGACCATCTTCGGTGGTGACGTCAACCCACAGCTGGTCACCCTGCTGCAGGGCACCGATACCATGTGGTCGGCTGCCATCGACCGCTCCTCCCCTGCCGCCGGGCTGGAATTGGCCAGTCGCACTTCGGTTCTCGCGATCGGCGGTTTCCTCTCCGAGGATCCGGTGCCGAGTCTGTCCCAGTTCCAGGATTACGTCCGCAATCACCAGATCACCTACTACCTCACCACCCAGGTGCATCTGCCCGACGCGTGGCGCACCGACAAGAAGCCGGCCGAAACCGGCCCCGATGCCCCGAAACCCGATCCCGACCAGGGCATCTGGTACCCCGGCGGCAACGCTGACATCCGCAACTGGGTCCAGGCCCACTACACCCAGACCCGCAAGATCGGCGACATGGTCGTCTACGACCTGACCGCTCCCGCCCACTGACCCGGCGGCTTCACCACGGCTTCCTCACAGGCTGAACGCGATAGACCGCAAAACCAGCACGAGAATGAAGATGATGGTGAACGCCAGATCCAGTGACACACTGCCGAGCCGAACCGGAGGTAGCGCCCGCCGCAGCGGAGCGATCACCGGTTCGGTTACCCGGTAGGTAAACGCCCGAACCTTGTACGTCCACGGTGCAACGTCACCCCGACTCAGCGTCTGCACCCAATCGACAATCAACCGCACGATCAGGATCAGCAAAAACACCGTCAGGAGCCATCCGAGCACGGTTCCAACAATGGTCACGGCAAACTCCTTCGTCTGGTGCAAACCGTCTTACCAGGCTCAACGCACCCAATGACCTAGAAGTGCCGGACCATTTCCGCGTCGCGGTGAACGCCCCGGTGGAACTGGGGGCGGCTGGGGTGCTTGACCTTGGTTGGTGGGTCTTCGACGATGGGCGGATGGTGGCGGCGTGGAGACGGGCCTGTGCCGGTCGAGGGTTGGGTGTGGGGCTGGTCTTGTCGGCGGTGCTGGTCGGGGTGGCGCCGGGGGCCGGGGCTGATCAGGGGGACGGTGGGGTGGGGTGGGCGGCTGATTCGGAGAGTTATGCGCCGGAGGATTTTCATGCGGCGCCGTATTTGGGGAATGGGCGGATCGGGACTGTGGTGCCGCCGAGTGGGGGTGGGTATCACGATTATGGGGAGGGGGTGCAGACCTCGTTTCCGTTGCTGCAGTCGCGGTATACGGGGACGTATTTGGCGGGGTTCTATGCGCGGCAAGCACTTTCGCAGAACGTGTGGAACAACACTCAGGTGATTGCGGCGTTGCCGGCCTGGTCGGGGTTCACCGTGAGTGTGGGCGGGAAGGACTACGGGCCGGGGGTGGATCCGGCGGCGGTGCGGGATTATCGGCAGACGTTGGATTTTCGGGGCGCGACGGTGACGACTACGGCGGAGTGGGTGCCGGATGCGGATCATCGGGTGGATTTGCGTTATGAGACTTTTGTTTCGCGGGCGCGGCCCGATCTGGCTGTGCAGAAGCTGACGATCAAGCCTCGGTTTTCCGGTCGGCTGGATGTCACCGATGCGATCGATGGTTCGGCGGCGCGGCGTGTGACGCCGGTGAGTGCGAATGCTGATGCTGCGCAGCATCGAATCTCGGTCGGTGTTCGCGCTGAGGGGACTCAGGACACGGCGTTCATTGTCTCCGGTGATGAGACTCCAGCGGGGATGGTGGGGACGTCGTTGCCGGATGGGAGCGGGATCCGGTATGACGCGGCTGTGGAGGACGGCCGGTCCGAGACCTTCGTCAAGTACGTCGGTATCTCGTCTACCGATTACGGCGCGGACCCACAGGCTCAGGCCACCGCTGCCGCGGAATCGGGTCGGTCCGCCGGGTTCGATGCCGTCCATGGCGAGCATGCGAATGCGTGGGATCGGTTGTGGCAGCCTGCCATCGATATTGCCGGGCGTGATGACTATCGGGGGTGGGTGCGCAGCGCGTTGTATGCGGTGCTGTCCAGTGTGCGTGAGGGCGATCGGTGGTCGTTGCAGCCGGCGGGGTTGTCGTCGGATGACTATGGCGGGCTGACCTATTGGGATGCTGAAACATGGATATTCCCAACGCTTCTCGCGCTGTATCCGCAACTCGCGCGGACGGTGGTGGATTTCCGTGCCGCGGCCTTGCCACAGGCGGAAAGCAATGCGCGGGGTTACGGGCTGCCGGGTGCGATGTATCCGTGGGACGACGGGCCCGCTCAGCAATGCGCGTCACCGGCGGTGTGTGGGTTCACCGAGGAGCATCTGCACAATGAGATCGCCTTGGCGCAGTGGCAGTACTTCGTGGCCACCGGCGACGAGGCGTGGCTGCGCAGCACGGGTGCGCCGGTGATCGTGGCGATCGCGGACTATCTGGCTGCGCGGGTCGGGCCGAAACTGCCTGATGGGAAATACCATTACGCTCCGGCGGCAGGCTCCGATGAGTATGTGTCGGTGACGGTGGACAATGCGCTGACCAATGGCGGGGTCATGAACACGATGCGCATTGCGGCACTGGCGGCGCAGCGTGCCGGTTTGCCGGTGGATCCGCGGTGGGCCGATATCGAGGCGAATATGGCGATGCCGGGCGATATCGCACCCGGTGTGCCGGCCGAATACCTCGGTTACGGTGGTGCGCCGATCAAGCAGGCCGACACGGTGCTGCTCAGTTACCCCTTCTCCTATGCCGCGCAAGGCTATTCACCCACGGACACCTTGCACTATTACTTCGACCGCACCGATCCCGGCGGCCCGAACATGAGCAACAGTGTCGGTGCGATCCTCAGCGCTGAGCTCGATCCGTGCCGCACACAGGAATACCTCGACCGATCCGCGCAACCGTACGTCCGTGCGCCGTACGGATTCCAATCCGAGGCGCGCGGTGACCGCTCGGGGGCCAATGCGCTCGGTCAGTCGGCGTGGATCTTCATCACGGGATCGGCGGGCTTCCTGCAGGGACTGTTGTATGGCCCGACCGGATTACGCTGGACAGATACCGGCGCGCGCCTGGATCCGATGCTGCCCAGCGGATTTCCCGACGGCATGACCGTGCACGGCCTCGCCGTCGGCGACACCCGATTGACGGTACGCATCGAATCCTCCGGCACCACGGTCACCGCCGAGTCAGGACCGGCCGTCACCCTGGACACACCCATCGGCAACAAGACCATCGCATCAGGGCAATCCCTGCGACTGCCGACTCGCGCAGCCTGTTGAGTCAGGGGCAGGGAGTGCCCTCGAAGTCCGGATCGAGGGCCCGCTCGATGATGTAGGCGACCGTGGGCGATTGCGGCAGCGTGGCATGCAGGTACGCATCGGCCGGGCACAGGTCCTGGACCATGACGTTGTTCACGGTCGCGCCGGGACCGGCCCGCAGGAAGGTCGCCTCCGGTGGCGTCGAGACGTCGTCGAGCCGGCTCGCGATCGCGGTGTAGGCGATGCCCGGGACGGTATCGCCGTCCGCATTGAGTGCGCGCAGGAACTCACTGCCGGTGAGCTGCTGCAACACCGCGACTCCGGTGAACGGCGCGGCCAGCCACTCCGGACCGTTCGGGGCCGGAACACGATTCGCCAGCAGACCCCACAGGCTCATCCCGTGATTGGGTCCGACCAGTGTGATGAGATGCCCGACCTTGTCGGCGCCGTCATCGAAGCGCACATACTGCCGTGCCACCTCCGCACCCTGTGAATGCCCGACCAGCGCGACCTTCGCCGCACCGGTCGCACTGCGCACCTGCTCCACGAACGCGCCGATCTGCTGCGCGGAAGCATGAATGTCCCCGGTCGCGTACTGCCCCGGGATCGCCCCGAGCACACTCGACGTATCCCGCCCATAGTTCAGCGAGAACACGCAGTACCCAACCGCTTTCAACCGCGGCGCGAGCACATCCCACGCGTTCTGGTTGTCCCACGTGCCATGAATCAGCACAACGGGCTCGGGATGCGCCGCGCTCGGCACGCAACTCCAGTCGTTCGATCCGGGCGGCGCGACGCTGCCGTCCGGATTCTTTCCGAACGGCACCGCACCCGCATTCGGTGCACTGCACGCAACGAGAATTCCGAGTGCGGCAACGGCCGCGACCCGCCATTTCGAGCCAACCACCCGGATTCCTCCTCTGATCAGGCCACCAGGACGAATTATCAACCGCACAAATGATCTTCATCGATCATGCCGAGGACTTCCGCGCGGCGCACGCCCCCGGTATCAAGGTCACTCCCGCAGCAGCGGCCGCCCGCACTGTCACATGACGGATGTGCGCTGTTCGACTGCATGTCACCGGCGGGCGAGACGAGTTTGCGAACCTTGACCCGCGTCGGACGAGCCACGGTGACTCGGGATAGGACCGCCATGACAGAACATTTGCGCGCCTACAACAGTCTGTGGCAGGTCCGCGGCGACTCCTGGTGCCGATTGGAGGAAGCCTCCGATCGGCTGACCCGCCCGACCACCACGGGCGAATCGAAAGACAAATGGGCCGGCGTCTGCAAGGAACTGCTCGCGCGCCTGAGCACCCTGGAACCTTATTGGGCTTATCCCGGTTCACCCCAATTCGCGCGCTTGCAAAGGCTTTTCGTGGTGGGCAGCTACGACAAGTTCGCCCAAGCGGTCGCACGGATCAATCGCGCATTGACGACGGAGTCGTATCGCTCGGGCGATGTGGAGAACGCGGGCGCCGACGACCTGGATATGTTCCCGGCCGATCCGCGGCAGCTCGAACATGCCTCGGCCACTCAACGCGACCGCCCCTATTTCGAAGTCCTCGTGGTCGAGAAGATGACCGAGGACCAGGAACGGGCGCTGCGCAACGAGGTCCGTAAATGGCGGCGCCCCGACGACGAATTCGTCTATGAACTGGTGGTGGTCGCCAGCGGCGACGAGGCGCTCATCGCGGCACGGCTGAACGTCAACCTGCAGGCCGTGATCATCCGGCGGCGGTTCTCACACCAGTCGACACGAGACCTGTCGGCGCTGTCGGAATTCGCCGACAACGACATCTCGCACGAATTGGCCGATCACCAGACACCCGAGGAGCGCGCGCAGATTCTCGCGGTCTCCATGGCGAAGCTGCGGCCCGAACTCGACCTGTACCTGATGACCGAGGTCGAGGTCGAAGAGGTCGCGGGCCGCCTGGGCAAGTACTTCCGCCGGGTCTTCCACGCCCGCGAAGGCATGCTCGAACTGCACCTGTCGATCCTGCAGGGCGTGGCGACGCGCTATCACACCCCGTTCTTCAGTGCGCTCAAGCAATACAGTCACCGGCCCACGGGTGTCTTTCACGCACTGCCGATTTCGCAGGGCAAGTCGATCGTCAACTCACAAATGGCACGTCGACGGCCAACAAGGTGGTCACCCTGGCGCTCGTCGCGCCCGGCGATATCGTGCTGCTGGATCGCAACTGCCACCAGTCCCATCACTACGGCATGATGCTCGCGGGCGCGAATGTCGTTTACCTGGACGCATATCCCGCTCAACGAGTACTCGATGTACGGCGCGGTCCCGCTGCGCGAGATCAAGTCGAAACTGCTGGCCCTGCGCCGCGCCGGGAAACTCGACCGCGTGAAGATGATGTCGCTGACGAACTGCACGTTCGACGGCATCGTCTACGACGTCGAGCGGGTCATGGAGGAATGCCTCGCCATCAAACCCGATCTGGTGTTCCTGTGGGACGAGGCGTGGTTCGCGTTCGCCCGTTTCCACCCGGTCTATCGGACGCGCACGGCCATGGCCTCGGCGCGCGCCCTGCGCGAGCGGCTCCAGGAGCCGGAGAGCATGCGCCGCTTCGAGGAGTCGCTGACCGGCGAAACACCCAGCGACGAGGAGCTTCTGAACCGTCGGCTCGTCCCGGACCCGGCGCGGGCCCGCGTGCGCGTGTACGCGACCCAGTCGACCCACAAGACGCTCACCGCCTTGCGGCAGGGCTCGATGATCCATGTCTACGACCAGGATTTCGAGCAGAAGGTCGCGGAGTCCTTCCACGAGGCCTACATGGCGCACACCTCGACCTCGCCCAACTATCAGATTCTCGCGTCGCTGGATCTCGGCCGCCGGCAGATGGCGCTGGAAGGCGTCGAACTGGTGCAGCGGCAGATCGAGAACGCCATGCAGCTCCGCGATGCGATCGACAATCATCCGTTGCTCAGCAAGTACGTGAACTGTCTGCGCACCACCGATCTGATCCCGGAACGCTTCCGCCCGTCGGCCATCGCCCAGCCGCTGCGCTCGGGCCTGCGCAATATGATGGCCGCCTGGGAGCAGGACGAATTCGTCCTCGACCCGTCCCGCATCACCCTCTCCATCGGCCGCACGGGCTACGACGGCGACACCTTCAAACGCGAACAGCTGATGGATCACTCCGGGATCCAGATCAACAAGACCTCCCGCAACAGCGTGCTGTTCATGACAAATATCGGCACCACGCGTAGCTCGGTGGCCTTCCTGGTGGAGGTGCTGGTCAATATCGCCCGCGATCTCGACCAGAACATCTCCGAGATGAGTCTCGGTGAGCGTGAGCATTTCGAGCAGGCGGTGTACCGCTTGACCGAACGTTCGGTGCCCCTGCCGGACGTCGGTGGCTTCCACCCCGCCTTCCTCGATCACAGCGGTAGCGAGCCGACCCCCGAAGGCGATGTGCGCCGGGCCTTCTACCTCTTCTACGACGACACCAACTGCGAATACCTCAGTGGCGACCAGATTTACGAGCGTCTCGACGCCGGAATCGACGTCGTCTCGGCCACCTTCGTGACGCCCTATCCCCCGGGCTTCCCGGTTCTGGTCCCCGGCCAGCTGTTCAGCCGCCAGGTCCTCGACTTCATTCGCGACCTCGACACCCCGGAAATCCACGGCTACAAGCCGGACTTCGGCTACCGCGTCTACACGGAGAAGGCCGTCGAGATCGCGAGCTGACCTGCCTGTCCACCTTCTCACCGGAAAGACTAGCGGCTAGGTTGCTAGCATGCTAGCCTTGTCTCGTGGGCGACGAAGATGTGAAGCAGTTCAACGTGTACCTGCCGATCAGTTTGATCAAGCAGGTGAAGATGCATGCCATCGAAGAGGGCATGTCACTGTCGGCACTGGTGGCCGATGCGCTGCGGTCATATCTGGACGACCCACGCCAGCACTGAGATTCGGTAGGACAGGAGGCCTGACGTGAGCATCGAAGGCATTGAAGCGGTATTTCTCGAAACCCATAACTGGGGCCGGGCAGCGAAGTTCTACGAGGCCCTCGGCTTCGAACTCGAGTTCGCCACCGACCACAACTCCGGCATGCTGCGGCACCGCACCGGCCCGTACCTGTTCCTGGCCGAGGTCCCGCCCAGCCAGGAGACCAAGACGAGCCTGGTACTGAAGGTGACCGACGAGCAGGAATTCCGGCCGGACCCGATCCTCGAGGTGACCACCGAGTTCGAGGACACCCACTACGGCACCCGCGAACTCACCGTGCGCGACCCCGACGGCCGCGACTGGGTGCTGTCGGCGCCCGGCAAGGCCTGAACCATGCTGAAAACCATTGCCCCCGAGGACACCGCCCTGCGCGTGGCCCTCTGGCGGGCGCTGCACGTGCTGGTCGATCCGCAGCCGCACGTGCTCGAGGACGAGGTCGGCCTGCGACTGGCCGCGCCGGACGCCGGGTGGCGGAACCGGCCGGATATGGATCCGCGCTTCACGGCCCGCATCCGCGCCACCATCGCGGCGCGGGCCCGGCTGATCGAGGATCTGGTCGACCAGCAGTCGGCGCAGGGCGTCGATCAGTACGTGCTGCTGGGCGCGGGCATCGACACCCTCGCTCAGCGGCGCCCCGATATCGCCGCGCGCACAAGGATTTTCGAGATCGACCAGATCGGCCCGCAAGAGTGGAAGCGCGGGCGTCTGGAGGAACTGGGTTACGGGGTGCCGGAGTACCTCACGCTGGTCCCGGTCGACTTCGAGACCGATTCGTGGTGGGAGCGGCTGCTCGCGGCCGGCTTCGACCCGAAGCGCCCCGCGGTGGTGGCCTCCACCGGGGTCACCATGTATCTGACGGCCGAGGCGAATGCGGCGACCTTCCGTCAGGCGGCGGAACTCGCGCCGGGTTCCACTTTCGCGACCACCTTCACGCTCCCGCTCGAGCTGGTGGAACCCGGCGAACAGCCCGGTCGCGCCGACACCGAGCGCATGGCCCGCGCCGCCGGCAACGCGTTCATCAGCTTCTACTCCCCCGAGGAGATCGTGGCCCTGGCCTTGGAGTCCGGATTCACTGCGGCACAGTATGTTTCCGCGGACGATCTCACCGAGCGCTATTTCACCGGCCGCACCGACGGTCTGCGGCCGTCGACTTCGGAGCAGATCGTCGTCGCGACCACCTGAATGATCGCTCAGCTCCCGAATTGTCGAATTTGTCCGTGACAGTACCGCACGGATCGGGTCGGCATGCAAGAATCGGCTGCTGTCCGATAGGTTGCCCTCGAATTGCGATTGGAGAGTTTTGTGAGCGTTCGTTTTCTGGTGGGACTGCCCGCGGCGTTGCTCGCGGTAGGGCCCGTCCTCGGCGTGATCGGAACCCCCGTCGCGCAGGCCGCGCCGGCGCAGTACAGCTGCACGGCGCAGACCTGGGGCGGTGACACCCTGCCGACGATCACGGTGCAGGCAAAGACCGGAACGCATCAGGCCAAGGGCGAGGCGCAGACCCAGTGGGGCGGCACCGCCAAGTACGCCACCATCGTCTGCACCCCGGCCTGATCGACTCCGCGGACATGACCGGCGCCGGATCGAAATATCCAGCGGCACTGCGCAGTTGCAACCGCGCATGAGCGATACCGCACGACAGCAAATGCAGCACGAGGTCATCGAGGAATTCCGGGCCGGCGGCGGGAAGGTGGGCGGCCAGTTCGCCGATATCGACCTGCTGCTGCTCACCACCACGGGCGCACGGTCGGGCGAATCCCGCACCTGGCCGCTGGGTTTTCAGCGCGACGGTGATCGGCTGGTCGTTTTCGCGGCCAACGGTGGACGCGCCAATCGTCCCGGCTGGTATTTCAATCTGGTCGCCGATCCGGCCGCGACCGTCGAGGTGGGCACCGAGTCCTGGCCGGTGACCGCGGTTCTGGTCACCGGCGCCGAGCGGGCCCAGCTCTGGGAGCGTCAGCTCGTGGCCACCCCGTTCCTGGCCGACTTCCAGGCCAAGGTCGAGTGGGAGATCCCGGTTTTCGCGCTGACGCGCACCGGCGAATAGGGCTGTCAGCGGCGGTCGCGGAAGGTCCGGCGGAGATCCTCCACCCACAGGTCGGGGATCTCCCAAGGGATGAAGTGACCGCCGTGGTCGTGGGCGGTGAGGTTCACGAGGTGGTACCAATCGGCGCGATCGCTGGCGAGGTAGGCCTCGACGCGCTGATCGGTGGAGACGCCCGGCGGATTCTCGTGGGCGACAAAGGTTATGCCCGTGGGGACTTCGATCGGCGGGTGGCGGTCATGGTCCGGGGTCCAGGGGTAGCGATTGTGGTTGGCGTAGATGCGGATCGAGCTGCCGATGGAGTTCGTCGCCCAGTAGACGGTGGCATGGGTGAGCAGTTCATCCTTGGTGAAGACCGATTCGATGTCACCGCGGCAATCGCTCCACTTGATCCAGCGTTCGAGGATCCAGGCCAGCATGCCTGCGGGCGAATCCGACAAACCGTGCGCGAGGGTGCTGGGCGCCAGCATCTGCGTCGCGAGGTGCACGGCGAAACGGTGTTCCAGCTCGATGATCCGGTCCCGGACCGGTTCGGGCACCCCGTCCGGTAGTGGACGGCCGCCGGTGATATCCCAGGCCCGGTCGCCGTTGAACAGGTCCAGGCGCTGGCCCGATCCGATGTGGATGCCGAGCAGTTCCGCGCCATATTTGTGGCCGAGCTGGCCGGTGGCCAGGGCGCCGACATCGCAGCCCGCGGCGGCATAGCGGGAGTGGCCGAGGACCTCGGTCATCAGGGTGTGCCAGAGGTCGGCGACCTTCCAGAAGTTCAGATCCGGGCGCTTCTCGACGGGCGTGGAGAAGCCGAATCCGGGAAAGGACGGCACGATCACGTCGAAGGCTTCGGCTGGGTCGCCGCCGTGCGCGGCCGGATCCGCCAGTGCGTCCACGACTTTCGACCAGTGCCAGAAGGTCCAGGGCCAGCCGTGGGTGAGGATGAGCGGCGTGGGATTCGGACCGACACCCGGCTTGTGCATGAAATGCACGGGCACACCGTCGATTTCGACGCGGTAGTGGTCGTAGGCATTGATCCCGGCTTCGGCTGCGCGCCAGTCGAAGTCGGTGCGCCAGTAGTCGACGAGCTCCTCGAGCAGGTCGCGGCGGACGCCGTAGAACCCATCCTCGTTGCCCGCGTCATCGGACCAGCGCGTCAAGCGCAGTCGCAACCGCAGGTCGTCGAGTACCTCATCGGACACATGGATCGGGGACTGCCGCAACGGGATCACATACGCAACTTATATAAGTCTCGGATATATTTCCAGGTGTGCCCCGCTCAGCCCACACCGACCTCGACCCGGAGGCCTTCACCACGGCCATCCACGATTTCAATCGGTTCTACATCCGTATACCGACTCTGGAGCGACTCCCGTTCACCACGCTGTCGGTGCTGGATTCGCTCGTCGCGGCCGATCGACCGCTGCGGTTGTCGGAGCTGACCACTACCGAGCAGATCAGCCAGCCCGGCCTCACCCAGCTCGTCACCCGCATGGAACGCGACGGGCTGGTGGAACGCCGCCCGGATCCGGTCGATCGCCGCGCGAGCCTGATTCACATCACCGCGGCGGGGCGGGCCGTCAGCAGCTCACGGCAGGACGATCGCACCCGTCATCTCGCGCCGCTCCTGGACCAGCTCACGCCCGCCGAGCGCGACGCCCTCGCCACGGCATTGCCCGCGCTGGCGCGCCTGGCGGAGCTGGGCCGAGACCCGGTTTAGGCCAGCGCCTTTCGCAGCCGGATCCGGCGCGGCCGGTGCCGTAGGGTCGAACCATGTCCGATCAGCAGGCAGAGGTCAGCGGTTCCCCGGTCATCGCCGTGCCCGATGCGGTGTATACCGAGCTGCGGCGCGGAGTGCGCAGTGTGCTGGTCGATTCCGCGGCGCTGCGGCTGGTGCGGGAACGGTTCGATGCGGATCAGGCCGGATCGCTGCGGCGGTATCTGGAGGCGTCGCAGTCGGCGAACACCTTGCGCGCCTACCGCACCGACTGGGTGGCGTGGGCGGGCTGGTGCATGGCCGAGGGGCGGCAGGCGTTGCCGGCGGATGCCCTGGATGTCGCGGTCTATCTGGCCGCGGCCGCCGATGCGCGGCGCCCCAACGATGAATGGGCGTTCAGCGCAGCAACTCTCGAACGCAAGGCGGCTGCGATCGCCGCTGTGCACGCCGCCAACGGCCTGCCCTCGCCGACGCGCGCGGACGTGGTGCGGCTGACCTTGCGCGGTATCCGGCGCACGCGCCGCACCCAGCCCAAACGCAAACGTCCGGTTCTGCTGCACACTCTCGATCAGTTGCTGGCGGAGGTCCCCGCACCCGGCTGGCCCACCGAGCCTGCCCGGCGCCGCGATACCTTGCTGCTGCTGGTCGGTTTCGCGGGTGCGCTGCGGCGCAGCGAGATCGCGGGCCTACGGGTCAGCGATGTCAGGATGCACACCGACCATGCGAGCGGCGAGCCGGTGTTGCTGCTCCAATTGCCCAGCACCAAGACCGATCCGACCGGTGTCAACGAGCAGCGCGTCGCCCTCCCCCGCGGTCGCCGCCCGCAGACCTGCCCGGTGTGTGCGTTCGCCGACTGGATCCGCCTGCGCGAGGCCCATTCCGCGGATCCCGCCGGGCTGACAGCTTGGCTGGCCGCGCATCCCACGGCAGATCCGGGCATCCACCGCTGCCACGGATTCACCGGGACCACTCTCACCGATCCGGATATCCCGTTGTTCCCCACCATTTCCCGTCACGGCGGCATCGCCTCCACCGCCATGTCCGGCCGGGCCGTCGCCGAACTGGTGAAACGTTATGCCGGCCGCGCCGGACTGGATCCCGACCTGTTCTCGGGTCACTCGCTGCGTGCCGGCTTCGCCACCCAGGCGGCCCTGGGCGGTGCCAGCGACCGCGAGATCATGCGGCAGGGTCGCTGGTCCAACCCGCGCACCGTACACGGCTACATTCGCACCGCTAATCCGTTGGAGGACAACGCCGTCACCAAGCTCGGGCTGTAACCACGCGCTGCAGAATCAGGCCTGGGCGCTCGGCTTCTGGATGCCGACGAGCTTGGCCAGGAACCGGTCGAGTTGTTCGGCGGCGGGCGGCCAGGGTAGGTCCGGTTCGTTGATGCGCTGGGCCAGCATGCCGTTGACCGCGGTGCGGAGGTCGATTGCGACGGTGGCGGCGTCATCGTGCGGCGCGATGCCGGCGTCCATGCATTCCTGCACCGAATCGATGGTGCGGTCGACCATCACCTGTTTGAACGGCATACCGAGCCGGCGGTGCACGGCGCTCTCGTGCAGCACCTTGTACAGACCGGGATGTTCTTCGGCCCACTGAGCTTGGGCCAGAATGCGAGCTCGCAGTGCCGCGCCCGGATCGGGTTGCGCGGCAGCCGCTTCGTCGCCGAGGCGGACCAGTC
The DNA here is from genome assembly GCF_044386975.1 of Nocardia sp. NPDC020380. Lineage (NCBI taxonomy): Bacteria > Bacillati > Actinomycetota > Actinomycetes > Mycobacteriales > Nocardiaceae > Nocardia > Nocardia sp. NPDC020380. The sequence goes on from NZ_JBIRVQ010000018.1 coordinate 28,645, forward strand.
CTTCGTGGCAGTGCTGCATCGCCGCGAGGACGAGGGCGTCGCGGTCGGCGAAATGCAGGTAGAGCGAGGTCGCGGCGACGTCGACCGATCGGGCGACCGCGCGCAGGGAAAGCGCTTCGTCGTCGGCGAGTTCGTCGAGCATTCGCACTGCGGCGGTGATGATTTCGGCGCGCAGGAGCTCACCCTGGCCGCGTGCGTTCGGCCGGCGTCGAGCGGCGGGCCGGGCCGGGGGCTGCGTCATGTGGCCATTGTAACTGGACAGGCTTAGCGCTACATTTATAGCGCTACAGCTGTAGCGCTACGGGCGTTAACCGATAGGACTGCTGCCGTGACGAACACGAGCAATATCACCGCCACCCTTCCCGACCTGCGCGAAATGGATCCGGTCTTCGCACAGATGGCAACTGCTTCCCTCCGATTCGCCGGCGCGGTGCCGGAACTCAGTGACCGCGAAAAGGTGCTCCTGCGACTGACCGCGGACGTCTGCCAGCAGTGCCTCGGACTGCCGTTCGCGATGCATGTTCAGGGCGGCCTCCGCGTCGGGGTCTCGACCGGGGATATCCGGGCGCTGTTGCGCTTCATCTCCTACGACTCCGGATATCACGCCGCCCTCGCCGCCTTCGAGCGGCTGACCGAACTCGAAGCGGCACTGGGGCTTTCCACTGAGGAGGTCGTGCTGCTGCCGGATGCTCTGGTAGCCACCGGACCCGGCGTCGCACCCAGTCCCATGCCTGAATCAGCCCGCGCGATCCTCGCCGAGTTGGATCCACATTTCGCCGAGTACTTCGACCTGCAGTCGCGGATGCGCTCGACGACGGGGCCCGGCACCTTGGCCATCCGCGAGCGGGCCTTCGTGACGATGAGTATCGACATGCACTATCAGACCCTGGGCGACACCTTCCGCATTCACACCCAGCGAGCGCTGAACAGCGGAGCGACGCTCGACGACGTGCGGGCGGTGCTGCGGTTCAATGCCCAGTTCGGCGCCACCCGGGCCTGGCAGTCCTGGCGGGCGTTTCACGCCCATGCTGCCGATGCGGGCTGGATCGATCCTGAGGTCACGACACGCGGGTAATCACTGCTCCCACTGACTGTTTGCGAACAGCGCGTACTGGGCGGCGGCACGCTGGTGGGCGTCCGGCAGCGCGTCGGAGCCGACGTAGGCGAGGTAACGGCGGTAGGCCACCAGGCAGGTGAAGCGGGTGGCGGCGGACGGGTCGCTGGTCGAATTGTCGACACAGGCCGAATTCGGCACCAGCGGTGGCGGATCGGCGGGTGCACCCGCGGGTCCGGGCAGTACGCGCTCCGATACGGCTTTGCGGGCGGCTGCCGCGTCGGCCGTGCGCACGACGAGAGTGTTTTCCACACGGGCGAATTCGTCCGCACCCATGCCGGTGAAGGCCTGCTCGGCGAGCGCCGGGTGGGCCGCGCTGTTCAGGGTGCCGCGCAGGCCGGCGATCTGGGCGGTGCCGCGATCGCCCTGCGGGGTGAGGGTGCGGCTCAGTACGTGGTCGGGATCCCATGGCAGGCTTGCCAATGCGTGCAGGTCGGCGATGGCCGGATGCTGGGCCAAGCGGGGAACCTGGAGGTCCAAGGCCTTTTCCGTCATCGTCGCCAGCCCGGCGCGATCGATGGTCGGGGATTCGGTGTCGATCTGGATGACGTAGGCATCCTGTGCCAGATAGGTGCGCATGGTTTTGGTGTTGTCGAGCCAATATCCCTGCGCACCTCGGTATTTCGCCGATGTGACAGTCTGTGGGAGCTGACCCTGCGTGACTCGGGCCGTGACGTCGAAGGTGTAGAGCTGCCCGACGGCCTGACTCGCCTCCTCCGGGCTGCCGTATTGCAGGACCGTGGTGGTGAGGCGGGTCGCGTTCGGCGCATCTCCGGGCAGGGTGGCGATACCCGAGGTCGAGAATCCGAACATGAGGCCCGACTGGCCGGCAGGGTCCGGATTGTCGTGGAAGCCCGGCAGTTTGTCGGTGCCCGTGATCGTCTGCGGATCGCTGCCCGTGTCCAGGCGCGGATCGACCTTGTAGGCGGTCACCACGTAATCGGACAGTTTCACGGCCGCGAGTCCACGAAGATCGGTCGTCTCGTCGACATGGATAACGATCGGCGCGGTCGGGTAACCACCGACATCCAGTGTGCGGACGTCGATTTCGCCGGGCTTCGCGGTGCCACGGGCGGCGGGACCGCAGCCGGTGACGGTCAGCGCAGCGGCCAGCCCGATCAACAAAAGCCCACGGGCCCCGCGCATCCAGCCTCCCAGAGCTCGGCCGCCATCGCTCGCGACTGCCGACATTGCGAAGAAGGTAGCAGCTGAATCGGCTGGGTCAAATGAAGAACTCGCGTAGAGCGTCGGCTACCGGCTGGGCATCGTCGAAGGTGTGGCCCAGGCCCGGGAAGGTGATGGTGCGGGCATTCGGAATGGTCTGCTGCAGTAGGTCGATGCTCTCGGTGCCGTAGGAGTCGGTCAGTTCGCCGCTGAGCAGCAAGGCCGGCACGTCGAGGGTCGACCATCGGGTCAGGTCGGGATCCATTCCGGTGAAGCACTCGAGGTCGGCCACCAGGCCGTGTGCCCGGGGGGCGAGCATCGCCGCCATCCCGTCGAGCATGCCCGCGGGTGGCTCGTAATCCAATATCGTGCTGAAGAATTCAATGATCGCATCGCCTGGCCGTCCCGCGGCCATCGAGTCACGCGCCTTCTCCAAGGTCGCGGACAATGCCGGTCCGGCCAGCGCGACGGGCGGTTCGTAGAGGGCAACGCGCCGTATCTTCGCCGGGGTGAGCAGCGCATGCAGTGCGACGACACCGCCGCAGGAATGACCGAACACGAAACTCGGCTCACCCACCGCATCCAGCACCGCGACGACATCGGCCGCCTGCCGCGCGAAGTCGAGCGGGCGCGGGCCGTTCTCGCTTACCCCGTACTCCCGCCGCTCCACCAGCACGACCCGGTAATGCGGTGCCAGCAGGTCAGCGACGGCGTAATACGTGTCCACCGGTGCGAGGGTGCCGTGGAGGATCACCAGCGGCGCTCCCTCACCTTGCACGTGATAGACGATGCGCGTGCCGTCCGCCGAGGTGACGCTGTCCGTGATCCGCTCCATGGCCCAAGAATGTCCACGCCCGCTTGCACCACTCTTGCGTCAAGCTGGCAGCCTCACACGCCGATATCGGCGACCGCGACCATGGCCGTGCGGTCATCTGCTTCGGTGATAAGCGCACCGCCCGGCGCCCACAACGCCGCACCACCACACCCGGTGAACGGACCCGCCGCACCTACGTGATTGGCCAGAGCGACAAAGACATTCGCATCCGCCGCAATCCCCGGATACACCTTCGCACGCTCTTCGATACCGCCACCGGTGCCGTACAGCGAACTCGCCAAATGGACGTCGCAGCGATCCTCCCGGACGCGAGCAATCAGGTCCGAGAAGTGATTGTCGAAGCACGTAGCCAGCGCGAACCGCACCCCGTCGAACTCGAACCGCCCATCCACCTCGCCGGCAGTGAAGTACTGCTGCTCTTGCTCATACAGACGCTGCTTGTAATAGGCGGTGATGAGGGCTCCATCCGCACCGTAAACATAAGTGGCAATCCGCGGATCACCGCCATGCTCACCCGGACCAGCACAATTGACGACAGTAACAATTCCCGTGCCGCGCAACGGATCCAGTCGCGAGTCCTCGGCACCCACCCAGAGCCCGCTATCCCCCGCAATTGCCTCGAGCTCATACCCGGTGACCGCCAACTCCGGAAACACAACCACCCGAGCACCGTCTTCCCGCGCCCGATCAGCAAGCGCGGCCACCTGCCGCACATTGGCCTGAACATCAGCAGGAACACAAGTGAGCTGCGCTGCGGCGATTCTCATCCGACAGGGTATCCATTCTGAAATGCCAGTCGCTCGTCTGCACCGGCGGCGATCCGGCCGGGGACCATGGGAGGTGTTCGCAGCGACCCGGGGTCGGTCAGAGCTCTGTGCCGCACGTCGGAGGTCGTTTCTGCCACTGCCGAATGATATCTAGATGATCTTGGAGCGCTACGACTCAGGTGTGACGACCGTTCCTTGGTGGTAGAGGGCGGTCCAGACTTGTTCGCGGCGCTGCCATGCGGTTACGCGGCGGGTTAGGCGGTCGGGCTGGCGGAGGGTGTAGGTGAGGAGGTAGGTGTCGGGGGCCAGTTCTCGTAGGTGGAATTCGCTGGCTGCCCAGCCTTTTTCGGGCCATTGGGGTGGGTTTGTCGCGTATCGCTGTTCGAGGATGGACCAGATGTATTCGCGGCTGTAGCGCCGGCCCGAGGCGCCGGTTTCCCAGTAGTCGGGGGCGGTGAGGCGGTCGAAGTCGGCGCGGGTGGTGCCGAGTTCGGGGCGGTGGAAGATGGGTTCGCGCTGGATCAGCTCGTCGAGCTGGGCGCGCAGGGCGGGGGCGGTGGCTAGATCGGGTTCCTGATCAGGGGTTTTCGGCACTGGAGTACGGTAAACGCTGTGACGACGCCCGCGCACGCATTGGTTGTGCCCTGAGAGCAGGTCCGCTGTAGTTCCGGCCGCCATCGGCGGCTGCGTAGCTGCCGCTCTCCGCGGCGGTTTTCCCGAACCACAGTTCCCTCGTGCCCGCTGTCGGCCGGTGTCCATTTCGCTGTGCACCTCGCGCGTCCTGATCGCGCGATCACCGGCTGTCCGCGTGCTCCGGGATTCTCCGAGGAACGGACCTCATGATCGACACACCTGAGCCGCAGTCCGCTGCGCTCGAAATCATTCAGAGCCCCGGCGGATTCGTCGTCGAATGGCAGGAGGGCGGCGAATTGCATGCCGCCGTGTGGCATTCCGAGAACGGGGCGCCGCCTCCCGGGCGGATTGTCGCTGTCGACGATGATCTCACCGCGGCTGCCGCGCTGCGGCTCGCGCTCGGTGGGACCGCCATGCTCTGGCGTGGTGACTTTCCAACCGCGCGCCGGCTCCTGAAGGCCCTCGATACTCGAATCGCGCGCCCCGCCAATCGGTCCCGCACTCCGGCGGAGGAGTTCCACGCCCAGCGCCAACTTCAATCCCGTCGCGCTCGGCTGCTCGGCATGATTCTGGTCCAGCTCGATCCGTCACCTATGGTCCCGGCGCTGCGGCGGGCGCCTGATGTGGCGGCAGCGTGTTTGCACGCGTATGGCGTGGTGAGCGAGACGCGGCTGGTTTCATTGCGGGAGTTGCTGGGGGTATCGAGCGCCTATCACTGGTTCGTCGAAGGCGTGGCCGTGCCTGCGCTGGGTGCGCGAATCCATCCCCACTACGGAGTGTTCTCACCGGTACGCGGCGAGTATGTGGATCTGGTGGCCCGGGCCCCGCTCCCGTCGAACCGTCTCGCGTTCGATATCGGCACCGGCAGCGGCGTGCTCGCGGCCGTGCTCGCCGCGCGAGGTGTCCAATCGATCGTGGCGACCGACCGTGAGCCGCGCGCATTGGCTTGCGCGCGCGACAATCTCGATCGGCTCGGGTACGGCGAGCGTGTCGAGATCCTCAACGCCGACCTCTACCCGACCGGGCGAGCGCCTCTGGTGGTCTGCAATCCCCCGTGGCTCCCGGGCAAACCGCGCTCACCCCTTGACCACGCCGTGTACGACCCCGGCAGCCGAATGTTGCGCGCTCTGCTCGACCGGCTCGGCAAACATCTCACGCCCGATGGCGAGGGTTGGCTGGTGATCTCGGATCTGGCCGAGCATCTGGGCCTGTCTTCCCGCGGAGACCTGCTGTCCGCCTTCGACTCTGCCGGTTTACAGGTCCTCGATCGCCTGGACACCAAACCTCGCCACCCCCGCGCCACCGACCGTGACGACCCGTTGCACGCCGCGCGCGCAGCCGAAATCACCTCCCTGTGGCGACTGTCGGCCCACTGAGGCCGGGCCGCTATTCGGCTCGTGCGTCGCGTGCGGAGGCGATGATGGCGTCCATGTCGAGGCGCAGGCCCGGGTTGAGTTGTTGGAGTTCTTCGAATTCCAGGATCACGTCCTGCATCGTGGTCCGGCGGGCGACCGTGAGCAGCTCCTGGCGGACGTAGGCGGTCAGCGGGATCCGGGCAGCGGCGGCGCGGCGGCGGAACGTGGACCAGGCATCCATGGGCAGATCGTAGGTGTGGATCAATGCCATTGCTTCACTGTCGATCTCGGGCATCGGATGGTTCGGTCGCTCGGATTCGAGGAATTCGACCACCGCGTCCACCGGAACGCGGGTGCGGGCGAGGGAGATCAGTTCCTCGCGGATGAGGGCTGCCGTGGATGTGCCTGCCGCTCTTGCTCGCCGGCGGAGTACGTCGGCTGCGGGAGCGGGCAGGTCGTCGATCGCCATCGTCGTCATGGCCGACACCGTAAGCATGGGCGCCGAGCCTCGACAAGAGTCGGTGCGCGGTCAGAAGCTGCCGGTGAAGACGGCAATCGAGCAGGGGCTGGAGAGGCGGCCATTGTCGGGGGTCTGGTTGGCGAGGGTGGGGTCGAACGTCATTTCCCAGGGACAGGGCAGGTGGAAGGTCTCGCCGGCGCGGCAGGTGTAGTAGGCGGTGGTGAGGCCGGGGTCGGCGTAGTCGCCGTCGGGCCTGCCGGAGCAGAAACTGTCGTCGATGAAGGACGGACCGGCCTGCGGGACGGTCGCGATGGGGACGGCGGTGGCGGGGGCTGCGAAGGCGAACGAGGTTCCGAGGGTGGCCGCGGCTGCGGCCGCGACGAGGAATGCCGTGCGGGCAGAACGGGGGGGACCGTGCGGGAATGCTCATGAATTGGTACGAAACGCCCCGGGGCTGGCAATAGTCGTAGGGCTGCCTGGCAGCTGGCTGTCAATCGGGAACGGCCGCACCACTCGGAAAGTGGTGCGGCCGTTCGCTTGCCGGATCCCGGTTACGCGGTGGTCTGGCGCTTGGGGAGCTTCCAGCCCGGACGCGGGAAGTGGCAGGTGTAACCGTCGGGGTAGCGCTGCAGGTAGTCCTGGTGCTCGGGTTCGGCATCCCAGAACGCGCTTGCCGGGGTCACCTCGGTGACCACCTTGCCGGGCCACAGCCGCGAGGCGTCCACGTCGGCGATGGTGTCCAGCGCGACCGCCTTCTGGTCGTCATCCAGATAGAAGATCGCCGACCGGTAGCTCGAGCCGATGTCGTTGCCCTGACGGTCCTTCGTCGACGGATCGTGGATCTGGAAGAAGAACTCCAGCAACGCCCGGTAGTCGGTGACCGCGGGGTCGTAGACGATCTCCACCGCTTCGGCGTGCCCGGGGTGATTCCGGTACGTCGGATGGTCGTTGCGGCCACCCGTGTACCCGACCCGGGTCGAAATGACGCCCGGCTGACGGCGGATCAGATCCTGCATCCCCCAGAAGCAGCCGCCGGCCAAGATCGCGGTGCGGGTGTCGGTCATGCGTCCTCCTTGGTGAACAGGCTCTTGAACTGCCCATACCCTTCGGCCTCGAGGTCATCGAGGTGAATGAAGCGCAGGGCCGCGGAATTGATGCAGTAGCGCAGGCCACCCTGGTCGCGGGGACCGTCAGGGAACACATGCCCCAGGTGACTGTCGCCGAACGTGGACCGCACCTCGGTGCGAACCATGAAATGCGACCGATCGCGCTTCTCGACCACATTCCCGGTATCGATCGGCTTGGTGAAACTCGGCCAGCCCGAACCACTCTCGAACTTGTCGACCGAGGCGAACAACGGCTCACCCGAAACCACGTCCACATAGATCCCGGGCTCGTGGTTGTCCCAATAGACGCCGGTGAACGCCCGCTCGGTCCCGTTCTCCTGAGTGACGTGATACTGCTCGGGCGACAGCGCCTCGACCGCCGCGGGGTTCCGGTTGTACTCCTTAGCCACATGACCTCCTCTTATCGGCCACACGTACAACCCGTGCACCGAGGCGGATAGTTCCCGCCCGCGCCCACGTCATACATCGGTCATTATTCGCCCGCCACAAGCGGACTCCAAGCTCGGAGCGTCCGGGACGCCTCTACCCCACCGGCACGCCAACCTGTTCCAGTTACGATCGCGCGGTGAGTGCGGCGCAGACGGTTCTCGAGTACATCGACACGCTCAGGTGGCCTGTTCTGGGAGGCGGTCTCGCGCTCTACTACCGCGGTTCGATCGTTCAATTGCTTGGAAGAGTGGAGAAGATCACGGCCAAAGCCGGTCCCGCGGAGATCGATCTCGAAGCTCGGAAACTCGAGAAAGACGCGAAGGAAACTCGCGCACAGATCGAATCCGCGGCACCTGCAGCCGGGGGCCAAGCAGTACTTTCGCTTGCTCCACAACAGCGGCAGCGAATGGAACAGTCTGTCAAGGCTCTACAGAAGTTTGCGCAGCCGGAAGAAGATCCGGTGCCGGCGATCATGGATGCCCCTGCAGCGGCGTCTCGGACCACTTTTCGGCAGTGGGATGACCTGATCCGTGATGTCCGCGCGCAGATGGCGCCGAGCAACTTTTGGGGCGAGGCACCTGGCCGGATGCTCCTGAACTGGTCGAACCTGTCGCGGTTTGCAGCGGACATGCTCGATGCGCCCAAGAGCATCACGGCGCTTTCGGCGTATGAATTCGACAAGGCTGTGCGGGCGTGGACTCGGCAGTTCGCAGAGTTTCTGCAAGCGGCCCTCGACGGCGCTGCAGCGAGCCCGGACAGCTAGCCAGTCGGAGTGGAAATAGCCGAATCCGGCTGCCAGGTCACGGGGAGGGACTTGGGGCCTCGGACTATCAGGCCGGTTTTCCAGGGGATTTCGTCGGCGGGGACTGCCAGGTCCAGGTGGGGGAAGCGGTGTAGGAGTGCTTCGAGGGCCACTTGGAGTTCGAGGCGGGCTAGTTGGGCGCCTACGCAGTGGTGGAAGCCGTGGCCGAAGGCTAGGTGGGGGTTCTTTTCTCGGGAGAGGTCGAGGGATTCGGGTGCCTCGAAAACTGACTCGTCGCGGTTGGCGGTTTGGCTGTGGACGAAGACGGCTTCGCCTGCGCGGATGCGGGTGCCGGAGAGTTCCAGGTCTTCGGTGGCGATGCGGGGGGCCGAACCGCCGGAGCCCAACTGGACGTAGCGGAGCAGTTCTTCGACCGCAGTTGGGATCAGGTCGGGGTGGTCGCGCAGGTAGGTCCACTGGCCTGGCGTGGTGAGCAGTGTGTAGGTGAAGTTGCCGATCTGGTTGGCGGTGGTTTCGTGGCCGGCTACAAGCAGGCCCATGCCTAGGTTGACGAGTTCGCGTTCGTTGAGGCGGTCTTCGTCGTCGCGGGCGGCTACCAGTGCGCCGAGCAGGTCGTCGGATGGGTTGGTGCGGCGCTGGGCTACCTGTTCAGCGAGGTAGGACTCCAGGCCGGCGCGGGCGACGGCGATCTGTTCGCGGGTGGCGGCGGTGGTGGAGAGGATGGTGTCGGAGAATTCGCGGAAGCGGTGCTGGTCTTGCGGTGGGATGCCGAGCATTTCGCAGATGACGGTGACGGGTAGTGGAAGTGCCAGGGCGGCAACCAGATCGGCGGGTGGGCCGGAGTTCTCCATGGCGGTCAGGAGGGTGTCGACGATTTCGCTGACGTGGGGGCGCAGGCGCTGGACGCGGCTTTTCGTGAAGGCGCTCATCACCAGTTTGCGGAGGCGGGTGTGCTCGGGGGCGTCCATGCTGAGCAGGGAGTCGGGGCGGGCGGTTTCGGGGGTGATGCGCGGGATGTCTTCGCGGTCGACTGCGGCGGCGCGGCTGAATCGGGGGTCGGCGAGGACGGTTTTGACGTCCTCGTAGCGGGTGACCAGCCAGCCTTCGCCGCCGTAGGGCAGGCGGATGCGGGAAACCGGTTCCTCGCGCTGGAGTTTCGCGAGCAGTGGGTGCGGGTCGAGCCGCACCGGCTCGCCGAATGGGAAGCCGCGGACCTCGGTGTGCGTGTCCGGAGCATCGGGATGTGGTGTCGGAGCATCGGTATGCGTGGTCATGCGGGTGTCCTTCCCCGGCGGAGTCCCCAATCACAGATGTAAGCCGTTGCTTACATCTGTGATGGTAGGAGTGCGCACCATCCACGTCAACGAGCGAATTGTGTTATGACAGAGGAAAACTCGCATCCACCCGCTCGAGCAGGACCTGCGCGGCGCTCAGTACGTGACCGGCGATGACGGCGGGATCGGCACTCGCCAGCGGATCGCGCTGATAGACCGAGCGCACCAGGCCGATGCCGAGCAGCCACGCCAGCAGGAGATCCGAGCGCAGCTCGGCATCGGGTGCGTCGGTGAGTTCGGACAGGGCGCGCACGTACTCGTCGCCCAGTTCGTGGCGGATGGCCGTCGCGCCCTCGTCGTTGCCGCTCGAGCGCAGTGCGGCCTGTAGCCAATGGCCCTGCGCCGCGGCCGGATCCAGGGCGCCGGCCAGCAATCGGCCCAGGAGTTCAGGCGCCGGCCCCTCCTCCAGGACCCGGTGGCCCCGGTCGGCGATCGCGGCTCGGAACAGCTCCTCTTTACTACCGAAGTAGCGGAACAGCAGGGCCTGGTTGGCGCCTGCCCGCGCTGCGATGTCGCGTACTGTCGCGCGGTCGAAGCCGCGCTCCGCGAACAACTCCTGTGCCGCGGTCAGCAGTGCCGCCCGCGTGGCCGCTGCGTCCTTCTTGCGGCCGCTCGGCTCGCTCTCCCCGGCCATTCGCCCTCCCGCGCATCATCATCGGCACGGAACCGGCTCGGCATTCGCCGCGGTCGCCGGATCCTGTCGCGACGATAGACTCACACACAGGCACGTGTGGGTTCTATCCAGGAGGCGTCCATGACCGAGCCGGCCTTCCAGCATCTGGCGGCGCTGGGTAGTTCCTTCGCCTCGGGGCCGGGCATCGACCCGGTGATCGACCGCATGGCGGGGCGATCTGCCCGCAACTATCCGCATCTGGTCGCGGAGGGGCTGGGCGCGCGGCTCACCGATCTGAGCGTTTCGGGTGCGACGACCGCGAACGTGCTCGATACACCGCAGCGGGTGCTGAATCACACCTTCGCGCCGCAGCTGGACGGGCTGCCGGCCGATGCGGATCTGGTGACCATCACGGTCGGCGGCAACGATCTCGGCAACGGGCTCACCACGATTCTCGCGGGTGTGGTGGGACGGCTGCTGTCGCCTATCCCGGTCGCGGGGTTGGGGTCTTCGCTAGTGCGGCGATTCCGGCCGGCCCGCGGTGAGGATGTCATCGACCGTGCCGCAACGACTCTCGTCCAGATCATCGATATCGTGCGTGCTCGGACCGGTGGCGCGCGGGTGCTGGTGGTCGGGTATCTCACCGTGTTCGGCGACGATTCCCGACCCGGTCCGGAACTGCCCTTCGATGTCGCGGCCATCGATGATTTCCGGCGGCGCGGTGAGCAGGTGCAGGAGGTTCTGGGCCGGGCCGCGGCGAAATCCGGCGCCGATTTCATCGATGTCGGCGCGGCCAGCCGATCGCACGCGGTCGGGTCTGCCGAACCCTGGGTGCTCGGCATGACGCCCATTCGTTCCGTCGTGGAAACCGTGCCTTACCACCCGAATGCGGCGGGTATGGCCGCGGTGGCCGACATGATCCTCACGCACTTGCGCACGAGCGATTCATGACCGCTTTCACCCTGCGCAAGGTGCACAGCTGCGAATTCTGCGGCACCGAACAGGAACCGGTCGGGGACGGTTATCCGACCCTGGATGCCGCGCGAGCGGCCGCGGCTACCGACGCCGCTCAACCCTTGACCTGGGAATCCGCGGATGCGCCGGCGGGTTTGCCGCTCTGGTCCGATACGGATGACGCGAACTGGCGTTACTACATCGAAAGTGATTCCCTCACAGCAGATTAGCGCGCAACCAATCGAGCACCTGTTCCGCGTGCCGATCAGGAGGAAATACCGGATAGAACACATGCTCGATCAACTCCCGCCCCACGAGATGCGCCGCACCCCCGTCATCGACCGGCACGGGCAAATCCTCCGGCAGGCGCAGCAGTTCCGAATCCGTCAGCCGCGCACCGCTGTTCCGATAAGCCGCCTCCCGCAACCGCCCCTCCAACGCCTCCTTCCGCGCCGTCAACGCCGAAATCCGCGCACCCACCTCATCGATCGCCTTCCGATACTCCGCCAGCGAAGCCGGACAGTCGTCCCCATGCTCCCCACCCGCAGTGAGGCATTCCAGAAACGGCCGAGCGTCCTCCACCGCAATCCCGAGCCGATTCAACGCCCGAATCTCCCGCACCGCCCGCACATGCCACTCATCGAATTCGCGATAACCGTTCGCGAGCCGCACCGGCGCCACCAGCCCCAGCTCCTCATACCGCCGAATGGCCTTGGGGCTGGCCCCGGTGACCTGCGCAAGCTCTCCGATCTTCATGCCACGAACCTAAACCTTGCCCACCGGGGCAAGGTCAAGCCCATATCCGGCGCTCAGAGCGCAGCAAGCCATTCGTGCCCGGGATGCACACGGCCGAGCCATTCCGCCAACCGAGTAATGCGATGGTCCGGCAGCAGCGGTATCACCCGAGCGAAGTCGCTGTTGTCTTTCGGCCGATGCGCCTTGGCTTTGAAAAGCAACGTCACTTCCGGGATGACGTAAGGGATTCCCGCGTCACCGATTTCGATCAGTTCCGCGTAAGGCAGTGTGATGGAGGGATCCCTGCGACAGATCCACTGATCACCAGCATGCGGTTCGCGGAAGACGTCGAGGTGATAACTCCCGGTCGAGATGTCCCGCAACCAGGTCTGATGCAGCTCGGGTTGATCGGCGACATCCGCATATGACCAGACCATTCCCCCGCCGACGACATCCCATTCGTACTCGGGCAAGGCTGCGGCCACCTCGCCGAATGCTGCTCGCGGAACAGTGATTTCGATGTCATCGTGCTTGCGGCTCGTGTGGCCGATGAACAGGTCCAACGACCAGCCGGCAGCGACGCCCCACGGCGCCGACACTCCCATGAGCCTCTCGGCGACTCGAGCCGGCGTCCACGGCTCCCATCGCCGATCACACTCGTCGGCATCGATCGGGCGGCCGCCCGCCGGGAGTTCCTCGCTCACGCTCAGTCTTTGAAGTAGACCAGTTGGTGGCTGGTGGAGAGGGGGTGGCCGTCGGGGGTCCAGAGGTGGGCTGATTGGTCGAAGTAGCCGTTGCCGAAGTGCTGGGCTCGGGCGGTGGCGAGGACGGGGGCGTCGGCTTGGGTGGTGAGGAGGTCTGGGGTGGCGTGGAGGTAGGTGGTGAGGGAGATGGTGCTGGCGGCGGCGAAGGCGCCGCGGCGGATCATGATGCGGGGGAAGAAGACATCCGTCATCGCGGTGAGGGCCGCGTAGTCGAGGGGGCGGACGGGGAGGTCGCGGACCCAGAGGGTGGAGGCCGATGTCGGCTGGGGTGCGGGGTCGGGGCCGAAGGGGCCTCGGCCCGAGATGAAGCGCATCTCGTAATTGCGCAGCCAGGAAGGGTATTCGGGCAATTCGTCGACGGCGACGGAGTCCGCCGGTGGGGCTTCCGGCGCGGTGATTTCGGTGTCGGACCAGGTGTCGCGGCGGTGGCCGCAGACGACCGTTGCCGTGGTGGTGACGGCGTCGTCCTGGGTCATGGTCAGCATCCAGTGCTGGGTGGCGCGGTTGGTGCGGACCGGCTGGGCGTCGATGGTGAAGGGGCCGTCGGCGATGGGGCCCGCATAGTTGACCGTGATGGAGATGGGGTCGGCGAGGCGGCGGGGATCGGCCAGGACGGCCCGGAGCAGGGTGGCGGCGGTGATACCGCCGAAGGGGCCCACCATGTTCGAGTAGGCGGCCGCGGTGTGACCGGTGTAGTGGCCCTCGTCCCCGGCGGTCAGCGTCGTGGCGACATCGAACGGGTGCGTCAAGGTTCGGATCGGGCCCACCATGATCTCCTTCCACTGCTTCGACCTCACCGTAGCCGAGTGATCAACTCGGTCCGGCAGGTGGTCTACGCTGGTCGCCTTATGGCCCTGAACGCGACTATGCACAACTTCACCGTCCAGCTCGCCGACGTCGACCGCGGGGTCTACGAGGAGGTGGAGCTACGGGTGGCGCGGCACCCCTCGGAGAGCGCCGAGTTCATGGTGACCAGACTCCTGGCCTACTGCCTCGAATACGAGGACGGGATCACGTTCAGCGACGGCGGGGTGTCGTCCACCGACGAGCCCGCCGTGCTGGTGCGCGATCTGACCGGACGCCTGACGGCCTGGATCGAAATCGGTGCACCCGATGCCGATCGGGTGCACCGCGGCAGCAAGATCGCCGATCGTGTCGCCGTCTACACGCATCGCGATCCGGCCAAGGTGCTGGCGCAGTTGACCGGCAAGCGCATTCACCGCGCCGACGCGATCCCCGTCTACAGCCTCGACCGCGCCTTCGTCGATGAGGTTGTGGCCGTGATCGATCGGCGCAATACCGCGTCGGTGTCGGTCACCGAGCGGGTGCTGTATCTGGAGATCAACGGCGCGACATTCAGCACTCCCATCGAGGAGCACCGGCTCGTCTAATCGGATTCCCGTGGCGCCAGCAGATATTCGACGAGGGTGATCAGCGATTGCACGCAGGTCGTGCGGTCGCGGGCGTCGAGCGAGAGCAACGGGGTGTCCGCGTCGAGATCGAGTGCGTCGCGCACCTCGTCGATCGGATAGCGGATCGAGCCCTCGAACTGGTTGACCGCCACCGCATACGAGACGCCGCGCTCCTCCAGCACCGACAATGCCTCGTCGGCCTTGTCCAGCCGCCGCGTATCGACCAGGACCAGCGCGCCGAGCGCGCCCACGGCCAGGTCCTCCCACATGGGTACGAACCGCCGTTGCCCGGGTGTGCCGAAAAGGTACAGCGCCAGTCGCGGATTCAGGGTGATGCGGCCGAAGTCCATGGCCACCGTGGTGGTGGTCTTGCCGGGCAGCCCGGCCATATCGTCGACGCCGACGCTGGCCTCGGTGATCGTCTCCTCGGTGCGCAGCGGCCGAATCTCGGACACACTGCCCACGAACGTGGTCTTCCCGACGCCGAAGTTGCCTGCCACCAGCAACTTCACCGCGCGGGTGACGGTCTGGGGCACGTAGTCGACGGCGCGCTCAGGCGATGAGAGCGCGGAGCCCATTGAGTACCTCCTTCAACAGGGCTTGCTCCGGCACGTTTTCGGCCGGAGTGGGGTCGACCAGGTGACCACTATCGAGCAGATCCGCTGCGACGATCTTCACGACGGACGGGGGCAGGTCGAGATAAGCGGCGATTTCGGCCAGCGTGAGTGCGCCCTGACGGCACATCTGCACGATCCGGCGCGCATCCGCCGTGGCGCCGGGCGGCGGATCCTGTGCGGCGACAACGAGTGTCACCAGATCCAGCGCCCGGGTGGGACGCGAGCGGCCGCCGGTGCGGACATAGGCCCGCACCAGGTCCGGATCGCGCCGCGGCCGGCTCATGCGCGTCCGAAGTCCGCCCTAGACCGGGACATGCTGCCCAGCTCGTGGCCGACCCGGACCGCAAGTTCGTTCATGCGGTGTGCGACCAGGCTGACATCCACATCCTGGGTGGTCGAAACGCCCAGCAGCGCACCGGCTCCGGCGGCGGTGATGAAAATCATGCCATCGTTGTACTCGGTCATGTTCTGCCGCACACCGTTATCGGTGGGTCCGCCGCAGAATTCACCGAGTGCCTTGCCCAGCGCGCGCAGGCCCGAGGCCGCGGCGGAGAAGCGTTCCGCGTCGTCGACGGTGATGCCGCTGGTGTGCGCGATGTGCAGGCCGTCGTCGGAGAGCAGCACCGCGAAACGCACGCCGGGCATTTCGAGATCGTCCAGCAACCAGGCTAGCTTGTTGCTGTCGGTCACTGCCGCACCGGGTGTAGCCATCACGATGTCATCCCTTCGGAGTGCTCGGTCGCGGCCAGGCGGCCGCGCTGGGAACCGCTGTGCCAGGCGGCGGCGATATCCGGTCGTGCTCCACCGGAAATGCTCGCGACCGGGCGCGGAGTGGCGACGACATTGGCCGTCGCCGTCCGGCGCCGCCGTTTCGGCAGACCACCGGAGGTGAGATCGTGGCCGGCCGCCGCAACAGGTTCGGCAACAGGCGTTCTCGGCTCGGGCTCCGGTGCGGGCGGCGCCAGCACCACCGGGGCGATGCGTGCCGCCTCCGGTGTTTCGAGCGGAATGAGCAGCGAGTCAGGGATGAAGACCATAGCGCGCATACCCCCGTACACGTTCGGCCCGTCGACATAAAGGGTGAAACCGTAGCGGCGGGCCAGTGCGGCCACACCCGGGAAGCCCACGCGCGGTGTCGGTCCCAGCGCGTGAATATCGATGACCCGGTCGCCATTGAGGATCTGACGGGTCTCGTCGAGCTGTTCGCCGTTCATGCGCACGCCCGCGTCGTCGATGATCACGGTGACGCCGTGGTGGCCTTCCTGGAAGCCGATGTCCACGAACGAGTTCGGCGGCGAATAGCGCAGTGCGTTGTCCAGCAGCGTCGCGATGGTGTGCACCAGCGGCTCCACCACGCGGCTGGTCACGGTGCGATCGAGCTGGCCCGGGCGCACGCGGGTGTAGTCGCGCACGCGGCCGACCGCGCCGCCGACCACGTCGGTCAGCGTCTGCTGCGGCCAGCGCCGGCCCGGTAGACCACCGCACACGATCACGAAGGACTGCGCCTGCCGGATCATCTGCTGCACGGAATGGTCGATGCGGGTGAGGATTTCGTAGGTCTCGTCATCGCGGTGTTTGCGCAGCGCGCCACTGAGCACCTGGCTCACGTCGGCGCCGAGGCTGACCACGGAGGTACCGAAGGCGCGCACGGCGGCACGGGTGGCCTCGCGCGCGGCGGTCTCGACCTCGGCGCGGGCGGCGGCCACACCCTGGGTGACGGACAGCTGGGCGGCGGCATCGGCCTCGTGCTGGGTGCGGTCCCGGGTCTCCAGCTGCACCTGGCGCAATTCCTCGCCGGTGCGGGCGGCCAACTGCCACACCAATTCCGCCAGCTGGGTATCCTCCAGCATGGCGGGGAGGTCCACGGTCGGTTGGTCCGGGTCGGAGCGGCGCACCGAGGCGCCGAGGGCGGGCACGATGGTGGTCGTCAGATTCTCGATCATCTGCTCGACGGCAATGTCGCGGTCCCGCTGCGCGCGCGCCAGCGCGTCGGCGCGCGATCGCTCCCGGCGCGCGGTGAACCACGCGAACAGGGCCGCGATCACGGCGAGTACGAGTGCGGCGGCGAGACCTGAGGAAAGCAGCACGGCGGTTGTTTGATTCATCAATTCTCTTGTCGTCCGGCCGATCCTGAGAGCGGCGTCGCCACAGTAGCAGAATCTGGTGTCTCACCTAATCTTTCGGCACCTTCGGGCAAACCGCACGTCGGAGCGAATGCGGTTCATCGGAATTCGATCAGGTAGCGGCCACCGGAAGCCGGTTCACCGCAGCCGGGCGAACGAACGTTCGAGAAAATACCGCGTGGTCCTGGGCGTGCGCCCAGGACCACGCACCGGTAGCCTCGACCGGTTATCGAGGCGCAGCGGCCGGACTCCACGAGTTCACCCGATCCACGGCAGCGCGCCCGCCCGCACCGCTGCCCGCTTCGGCAGCAATCCATTGGCTCCCAGCAGGTCCGCGGCATGCTGCTGCTCGTCGAGGAATTTCAGCCCGCGTGCGGGACTCCGCGTAGGACGATCGCATTGCCGGTCGTCGCGGCATGCCGGTCGACGGAAATCGCCTGGTATTCCGGTGAGGCGGCCCAGCGTTCGGCCGTGGCGCGATCCGGGAACTCGATGAGGACGAATTTCGTGTAGGGCCACTCGCCTTCGAGGGCGTGCGGCTGTTCGTCGGCGACCAGGAGCCGAGCAGCGTAACCGTCGAGGGTGGCGGCGAAGGCGCGGACGTAGCGCTCATAGCGTGGCCGGTCGTGAATGGTGAACTGGGCGGCCACATACGCGGTCATCGGGATCGAACCTCCTCATATGCTTTACTGGTGAAGTATATGCTTCAGATGGAAGGTATCTGCCATGTCCCATGATTCGGCCGCACACCGGCTGCGGGTGTACCACCGGCTCCAGCTCGCGGCACACCTGAGCAAGCGGCAAGCCGACCGCGAACTGCTCGCCACCACCGGGCTCACCGTCGCGCAGGTCGCCGTCCTCAATGCCGTGGCGGCCACGGCGGACCCCACCCAGCGGCAGGTCGCGGGGCTGCTCGGCGTCAATGAATCCGCGGTCACCGGAATGGTGAAGCGGCTCATCGCCGCCGGCTATCTGGAACGCGAACGCAGTACGAGCGACAGCCGGGCCTGGGTCCTGCGCCTCACCGCACGCGCGCGCACCACACTGACCGGAACCGCCACCGCATTCGGCCCGATCAATGCGGCGATCGACGCCGCGCTGGGACCGGAGGGCGTGCAGCGATTGACCCGGGACCTGGAGGAACTCATCACGCGGTTCGAAGCAACGCCTTGACCGCCGTCGGCGTGTGACCCAGATGCGCCCGCATCGTGCGGGTCAGGTGGGCCTGGTCCGCGAAACCCAGCTCCGCCGCGAGGTCCGCGAGGCCGGTGTCCTGACGTTCCAGACTGTCCATGGCCCGCGAAACCCGTAGTCGGTTGCGGTATCTGGTCAGCGAGACACCGGTCTCCCGGGTGAAGGCCCGGCTCAGCCGGTAGGGCGAGACGGATAGCTCGGCAGCGAGCGGCAGCAGACCCGCGGCCGCCGGATGATCGTCGTGCAACAGAGCCCGCGCCGCGGCGACCAGCGCGCAGTCGCGGGACCCACCGGCCGCGGGGACGGCGGTATCGACGATCTGCCGCACCGCGGCGCTGACCAGGCCGGAAAGCCGCTCGGCACAGGCGAAATCGATATCGCCATCGGCGGCGTCCGCCACCAGCAGGCGGTGTTCCAGATCCAGGCGGGCATCGATGCAGACCGTGGGCGCGACGGTGCGGACCTCGTCACCGGCGATGGCATGCCACAGCGAGTGGCCGATGGTGATGGCGGTGCAGACGTCGCCGCCCGCGGGATGCGCGAAATGTTCCGGCTCACCGGGGATTCCGAGGTAGGCCGAGAGCCGATCGACCTCGGCCGCGCCCGAACGCGTGCGGCGCCGGAAGCGACCGCTGCGCACCAGCACCATGCGGTAGTCCTGCGGCGATTCGGCTTCCGACCATCCCGCGTGCTCGTCGCAGCAGGTCACCGCGTCGACCGTGAAGTCGGCGTGCGCGACGAGCCTGGTGAACGACTGCATGCTCCGCACCCTACTCAGCGTCTCCGACCATCTTGGCATGACAGTTTCCTGACCACCGTCACGGACGTGTATTACAGTGGAGGGACCGGCATCGAACGAATGGGGACCGTGATGAGCCGTGAAACCAATACCCGCGCACTCGAACCGGGCATCGTCACCGAGCTCGGTCCGGGTCTGAGTTACAGCGGCTATCTCGATCTGCCGGCACTGCTCGGTGCACAGCACCCGGTCAGCAGGCCGCCGCAGCACGACGAACTGCTGTTCATCATCCAGCACCAGACCACGGAGCTGTGGCTCAAACTCGTGCTGCACGAACTCCGCGCGGCCCGTGCGGCTTTCGACGCCGACGCACCGGATTTCGCGCTCAAGGCCATCGCCCGCGTCAAACACATCCAGCGCACACTCACCGAACAATGGTCGGTGCTGGCGACCCTGACACCCACCGAATACGCCCAGTTCCGGACCTTCCTCGGCAAGTCCTCCGGATTCCAATCACATCAGTACCGGGCCGTGGAGTTCCTGCTCGGCAACAAGAACCCGGCCGTCCTGCGCGTTTTCGACAACGACGCGGCGGCCCGATCCGAGCTGGAGACGCTCATGCGCGAGCCGACCCTGTACGACGCGTTCTGGCGTCATCTCGGCCGCACCGGACCGGCGGTGCCGGCCTCCACGCTGGAGCGTGACGTCACCCGGCCCTATGTCCTGAATCCGGAACTGATGCCGCTCGTGCAGGCGATCTACGCTGCCCCGCAGGAGAATTGGCCGGTCTACGAGGCGTTCGAGGAACTCATCGATCTGGAGGAGAACTTCCAGCTGTGGCGCTTCCGACACCTGCGCACTGTGCTGCGCACCATCGGCACGACCCGCGGCACCGGCGGCTCCAGCGGGGCCGAATTCCTCAGGCACGCACTCGATCTCACCTTCTTCCCGGAACTGTTCGCGGTCCGCGCCGAGACGGGGCGGTGAGATCATGACCACGACACCCACCGACTTCGCCGCTCGCGCCGCACTACTCGACGCCGAGGACCCGCTGCGCGATTACCCACACCGATTCGTCGGCAGCGACGATCCGTCGATCGTCGCCTACCTGGACGGGAACTCACTCGGCCGCCCGACCCGCAAAACCGCGGAACGAGTGGCGGCCTTCGTCACCGACGCCTGGGGCGGCAGGCTGATCCGCGGCTGGGACGAGCAATGGTTCGACCTGCCGCTCACTCTCGGCGACCGGCTCGGCGCCCTACTGCTCGGCGCAGCGGCCGGCCAGACCACGATCGGCGATTCCACCAGCGTGCTGCTCTACAAGCTCGCCCGCGGTGCGCTGGCACTGCGGCCGGGACGCACCGAGATCGTGCTCGACCGGGACAACTTCCCCACCGACCGCTATCTCATGGAAGCCATTGCCGCCGAATCGGGTCTGACGCTGCGCTGGCTCGACCCCGAATTCACCGGCGGCGTCACCGTCGATGAACTGGCCGCGGCGGTCTCCGAGCGCACCGCGCTCGTGGTGCTCAGCCATGTCGCCTACCGTTCCGGGTTCCTGCTCGACGCCCCCGCGATCGCGGCCGTCACCCATGACGAGGGCGCGCTGCTGCTGCTCGATGTCTGCCACTCGGTGGGCGCTACGGAGATCGAACTCGATTCGTGGGACATCGATTTCGCGGCGGGCTGCACCTACAAGTACCTCAACGGCGGACCGGGCTCGCCCGCGTTCGCCTACGTCAACGCCCGGCATCTGCCCAGCTTCGAGCAGCCGATCTGGGGGTGGATGGGACGCGAGAATCCCTTCGAGATGGCGCAGGGCTTTGTTCCCGCGCCGGGTATTCGCCGCGTCCTGAGCGCCAGCCCGGGGATCCTCGGCATGATCCCGGTCCAGGACACTCTCGACCTCATCGAGGAAGTCGGGATGCCCGCCATCCGCGCAAAGTCGCTGCTGCTCACCGAGTTCGCTCTCGAGCTCGTCGAGCGGTGGCTGGTCCCGCGCGGAGTGACCGTCTCCTCACCCCTGGATCCGGCGCGGCGCGGCGGGCATATCACCATCGATCACCCGGCCTTCCAGGACGTCACCGCACGACTGTGGCACCGTGGTGTGATGCCCGATTTCCGCCGACCGCACGGCATCCGCATCGGAATGAGCCCGCTGACCACCTCCTTCCGTGAAGTTCTGGCAGGTCTGACCGCCATCCGTGATGAACTCGGCGCGCACTGACATTCCGGCGGCGGCAGCGATTCTCGATGACATCGATGCCCGCCCCGGCAGCGCGACCTCCCTGGCCCGCACCGTGCTCGGCGCCTACGTCCGCGAGCTCGGTGGCTGGCTGGCGATAGCCGACTTCACCACGCTGCTCGCCCCTCTCGGTGTCCCCGAACCCAGTACCCGCACCGCGGTGACCCGGCTGAAGACCAAGGGCGTGCTGCAGCCGGAAACCCGCAACGGCCGCAACGGTTACCGTCTGACCGCAGCCGCCGAAGCCATGTACCTGCGCGGAGATCCGCGGATCTTCGGCTTCCGGCAGATGAGCGAAGGCGACCCCTGGCATCTGATCTCGTTCAATATCCCCGAATCGGCGCGCCCGGCCCGGCACCAGCTCCGTCGCCGCCTCACCTCCATCGGCTGCGGCACGGTCTCGCCGGGGCTCTGGATCTGCCCCGACTATCTGGCCGACGAAGCCACGGCGATCGTCACCGCCCTGGACCTCGCCCCTTACGTGACCGCGTTCCGCGCTTCGGCTCTCACGGTTCCGGATTCACCTCGGGCGGCCGCCGCGCGCTGGTGGGATCTCGCGGCCCTGTCCACCCTGCATCGGCGGTTCATCGACAATCACCGATCCCTCAGCGCCGCACGCCGGCTCACCGATGAGGAAGCCTTCCGCCTCTTCGTCCCCTTGCTCGACGAATGGCGCACCATCCCCTATCTGGACCCGGGCCTGCCCGATTCCATGTTGCCCGCGGACTGGCCCGGCCCGGAGAGCGTCCGTCTCTTCGCCGAGGCCCAGCGGCGCTGTCTGGCGCCGAGCCGTCGCTGGGTGCACTCCCGAATCCACGCGCATTAGCGCATGTCCGTGCCGACTGTTTGGAATTCTTCGGCTTACGCTGCGGTCACCTGCGACAACAGGAGTCGACCATCAGCTACAGCAACTACGACGCCGGCACCGGCCAGCGGCATGCGCGCGATGAACTCGACCTATTCGGCCGCCATGCGATCTTCTACGCACGGTCCCTCGCCTCGATTCCGCACGCGCTCGTGCACCACCGCACCGAGACCATCCGGCTCATCGCCGAAATCGGCATGGGATCGGGCGCTCTCGCGGTTATCGGCGGCACCGTCGCGATCGTCGGCTTCCTCACCATGGCCGCGGGCGGCACCATCGCGGTGCAGGGCTACAGCTCACTGGGCAATATCGGCATCGAGGCGCTCACCGGCTTCTTCGCGGCGTTCATCAATGTGCGGATCGCGGCGCCGGTCATCTCCGGCATCGGCCTGGCGGCGACACTGGGCGCCGGTACCACGGCGCAATTGGGGGCCATGCGGGTCGCCGAGGAGATCGACGCCTTGGAGGCCATGGCGATTCGGCCGGTGCCCTATCTGATCGGCACCCGTATCGTGGCCGGGCTGGTGACGGTCATTCCGCTGTACTCGCTCGCGGTGATCGCCTCGTTCCTCGCCAGTCGCTTTGCGACCGTGGACATTTACGGGCAGTCACCCGGCGTCTACAACCACTACTTCGATACGTTCTTGATTCCGACCGACATCCTCTGGTCGTTCGCGCAGGCCATCCTCATGGCGCTGGCGGTCATGCTCATCCACACCTTCTACGGCTTCCACGCCACGGGCGGGCCCGTCGGCGTCGGCGCCGCGGCGGGCCATGCGGTGCGCGCCTCACTGGTCGCGGTCGTCATGGTGACCCTGCTGACCTCGCTCGCTGTGTACGGCACGTCCGGCAACTTCCATCTCTCCGGGTAACGGCTGCAAGAAAATTCAAGACCCACCCGGCCGCACCGACGCACACTGATCCTCGACCAACAGGATCCGGAAGGAAGTGCGACAGTGGCGACCGTGCGAGTCGAATTCGACATCGAGGCCGATGCCGAGTCGGTATGGAAAGTGATCAGCGACTGGGCTTCCGCCCCGGTCCGCATGGCCCCGGGGTTCGTGACCGAATCCGTCGAGGCCGAAAACGGGGACCGGGTGGTCACCTTCGCCAGCGGCGCCGTCGCACGCGAACGGTTCATCGCCCTCGACGAGGACCGGCGCCGCGTCGTCTTCTCCGTCGTCGGCGAGGCCCTGAAACCGACCCATGACAATGCGTCCATGCAGATCCTGCCCCGGGAAGCAGGCGGCTGCACCTTCGTATGGATCCACGATGTCCTGCCCGACGCCTTCGGCGAGCCCATGCTGGCGACCATGCAGGCCGCCACTCCCGTCATCCAGCAGGCGCTGCGCACCCGCTGATCCGCCGGATCAGCGCTCCCCCAGCTCATCCCGCCGCGGACGGGCAGGCTCGGTGCGCAAGCCCTCGGTGATGCGCAGCCGATCGGCCATGCTGCTGAGCAGGTTCTGCGATTCCTCGCTCAGATCGAAGGCGCGGGAGGACAGTTTGCGCAGGCCGTACATCTGCAGGCGGGTGAGCAATGCATAGTCGTTGTCGATCTTGGCAGCATAGCCGTCGTTGTAGAAGTAGTCGGGCTTGACCCGGAAGAAGCGGGCGAGCTCGGCGACCGTCGCATCCGACGGGTCGGTCCGGGTGCCGGCGCGCAGCTGGCTCAGATACGGCTTGGAGATGGGGAACCCGCTCGCGGTCAGAGCGGCGGCGACCTCGGCATTGGTGTACGGGCGACGGCCCGGGGGGTGCACGGCCTCGAACAGGCGATTGAGCCGATCCGCGAAATTGCCCGGATGCCTGGACTGTTCGGCCGCCGCGCGCTCCACGATGCGGTCGATCAGGCGCGCGGGCAGGTCGTCGCGCAGCCGCTGCAATCCGGGATCGGCCAGCGAGGAATGTTCCAGCAACCGGGCCACCAGCGTCGCCGGGTCCACGCCGCGGTCCTCACGCAACTCCCTACCTTTGTCCTCGCACATCATTCCTCCGTCCCCGCGAGGCCGCGGCACCAGTCATCGTCTCGTTTCACGCGCGCCCAGCGTTGTTCGACCGCCTTGACCGAGGACCAGCCGAACAGGTCCCGGATTTCGGCGCCGCGCAGGCCCATGGCCTTACCCCAGGCCAGTCCGCGGTCGCGTGGGCTGAGCCGGGCTAGGCGGCGGCGGAATTCCATGCCCGCCACCACCGATCCGGCCAGGTCCTCATCGGAGGGCAGCCAGCTCAGCAGGTTCGGATCGTCGTCGGCGGCGGGTAGCGCCACGGCCACGCGCTGCTGGAAGAGTTCACCGCAGCGGCGGCTGCGGCGGAAGTTGTCGACGAAGGCCATGACGCAGCCGTTGACGAAATACGTTGCGAGACTGGTGCCGCCGTCCGCGCGCCAGCCGTCGCCGTCGAGGCAGTGCTTGCGGAACCGTTCCAGGGCGCTGGTCACGGTCTCCTGCAGGACGTCCTCGCACAGGCGGGTCGCGACCAATTCCCGTTCCTGGTCGGTACATCGCACCGGCATGCCCTTGTCGGTGGCCACCTTGAAGATCCAACCGGTCCGGATCCAAGGGCCCATGACGGCCAGGCCGTGCCGGACCAGCCTGTCCGCCAGCAGCTTCCACGCCGAACCGGTGAATCCCGCCTTGCGGACCAGCTCGAACAGTTCGCGTTCGGCCGATTCCCGATCCGGCTCGCTATACGGCTCGCTCAACTCCAACGTGTCACCCCCGCGCCTCCTGCCTCTTCTGTTGCCATGGTTATAGGAGTGGCAAACACACAGCCCCCGTCCGGCAACAGAACGGAACACCAGGTTTGTAAATCATTCCTTGACAAGCGGTTTGGCGTAAAGGCAGGCTTTACACATGAGCGATGCCCAACACCGGGACCCCGCCGACGAACGCGCGGTCCTGGCAAAACTGTTGTCCACCAACGCCGAATTCGTGGCGGAAGTGCTGCATCCGGCCGAAGGAAAGCCCACACCATCGGTGATGGCGGCACTGCGGGCGGCGCGCAGCCTCGACAATGTCGTCGACGATGTCCTGCGCTCACTGGTGCTGCAGGCGCGTGAGGAGGGGCGCACCTGGGCCGAGATCGGTGAAATCTTCGGCACCTCACGACAAGCCGCGTTCCAGCGCTTCGGCGGTGCGCCCAGCGGGATGCAGGTGCCGCCCCTGCCGCCGGTCCCGCCCTTGCCGCCCATGCCGGAGATGCCTCGCATGCCGGAAGTACCGCCCATGCCGCACTTCCCGAGTCCGCCGAAGATGCCGCCCATGCCGGGCTGGCCCACTTCCCACGAGTGACGCCATGAACGTCGAGGGGACGGCCGGGGTGGACAGCGGCGCGCCGGGCACCGTCGGTGAGCGCAACTGCCGGCACCTGTTCGCCGCGGCCCGCTGCCGCTTCGCCGAGGACCGGCTGGCCGATGCCATAGCCACCGGGATTCGGCAGATCGTCCTGGTCGGCACGTCTCTCGATACCTTCGCCGCGCACAACCCGTACCGGCATGTGCGAGTCATTCAGCTCACCGACGCCGATATCGCCCCGACCGCAACGGCTTTCGATCCCCGGGAACCGGGCTTCGTCATCATGCTGGATGATTCGGCACGACACGGCGCTGATCATCGGGCATTGAGCTTCGGGCAGGCAGTCCGGGGCCTGGGCGGGCTGGCGGCCGGAAGTCAGCTCATCGCCGCCTATTCCGCGGCGGAGGCGGACCGGGTGGCCGGGGAACTGCGCGACACGGTGGCCCAGGTGCTGGAGGATCTGGATGCGCGGGCATTAGCCTGCCGGTATCTCGATCTGCCGGGTGTCGCGGCATGTCCGGGCGAACCCCGTGTGATTCGGGCGAGGGTCCGCCATACTGCTGGTCGGCCGCCCAGTTCCTAGCCGCCGATGAGGAGCCCCATGCGATCGCACACCCGACGCCCCGCTCACGCCACACTGGCCATTGCAGCCGCCGCACTATTGGCGGCCGCCGCACCCGCGGCCGCCACTCCCGCGCCCACCAGCCTGCCGGCACTCGGCCCGGATTTCTCCTGGGGTGTGGCCATGTCCGGGTTCCAGTCCGAAGGTCATGCGCCCGACAGCAATTGGGTCCGCTACGTCGCCTCCCACCCGGACTACGACCGCTACGGCGACAGCGTCGACTTCTACGACCGCTACGCCTCCGATATCGAACTCGCCAAGAACCTCGGTATCAACACCTATCGCCTCGGCATCGAATGGGCGCGGATCGAACCGCAGCCCGGGGTCTGGGACGAAAACGGATTCGCCTTCTACGACAAGGTGATCGCGGCCATCCGCGCCGCCGGCATGCGGCCCATGATCACCCTCGATCACTGGGTCTACCCCGGCTGGGAAGCCGACCGCGGCGGCTGGCACAACCCCGGCATGCTCGACGACTGGCTCGCCAATATGCGCAAGGTCGTGGATCGCTACGCCGGCGACGATCCGTACTGGGTGACCATCAACGAACCGTTCGCCTACATCCTGAACGAATTGCGCAACGGCGGACTGCCGGCCACCGACATCCTCACCATGCAGGACCGGCTCGCGGCCGCGCACAACACGATCTACGACTACATCCACGCGGCCCAGCCGGGGGCCATGGTGACCAGCAATGTCGCGTATGTGCCCGCCGCGGACCCGATCGTCAACGGCGGCATGCTCGATCGCATCGCGGCCAAGCTCGACTACGTGGGCATCGACTACTACTACGGCATGTCCCCGGACACGGTTACGCAGTACAGCGCGTTCCCCCAGAACGCCCTGTGGAAGCTGCCATTGCAGGCGGACGGGCTGTATTACGCACTGCGGCACTTCGCGCAGCGATTCCCCGGCAAGCCGCTCTACGTGGTGGAGAACGGCATGCCGACCGAGAACGGGCAGCCCCGCGCCGACGGCTACGACCGCGCCGACAATCTGCGCGACAGCGTCTACTGGCTGCAGCGCGCCAAGGCCGACGGCATGAACGTGATCGGCTACAACTACTGGAGCCTCACCGACAACTACGAATGGGGCTCCTACACACCGCGATTCGGCCTCTACACCGTCGACACGCTCACCGACCCGAGCCTGACTCGCCGGCCCACCGACGCCGTGGACGCCTACCGCGCGATCACGCACGACGGCGGCGTCCCGGCCTCCTACCTCCCCACCCGTCCCCCCACCACCTGTTCCATCGTCGACGCCCTCGAGAGCTGCACCGACCCGGTCACCCTGCCGCATTAGCGCAATCCTCTTCCCCCGCATCGCCTTCACGATCACCTTCGCATCGGCTTGCGGCTCACCCCTCGGAACCTTTTGAGCCACAAGCCGGTACAAGACAAAACGCTAGGCTCGGAGAACCGGCGGACGCAGGCGCGAACCCGCTGCTGGGAACGAAGCCGCTGATGAGGAGCCCGGGCGAGAATTCCGGACCGGAAACCCGCACCCGACCGGCAGATCCCCGGCTCCGCCACGGCGCTGTGATCCAGCCCCCAGCCGTCGCGACACGCACCGCCACGGCGCGATAAACCTCAACTTGACGGTTATTCTCCGAATCGGGACGCTCCAACGGCAGTCCCGAAGGAGGAGCCATGCGCGCAGGGCTGCACCGCCTGCTGGCGACCAGTCTCGCCGTAGCCGCGATCATGCTGCCCGTCGCGGGCGCAGTCCACGCCCAGCCGCCCTTACCTCCCTCGACCCAGCAACTACCCGTACCGGGGCAGACGGTGCCCGCGCCCGGTCAGCCTGCGGTCGCGCCCAGCCAAACACTGCCGGCACCGGGTCAACCCGCGGTTACGCCCACCCAGTCGGTGCCGGTGCCGAATCTGCCCCCGGTCGTGTCGAGTCAGACCCCGACCGTGCCTGGTCAGCCTGCGGTTGCACCCAACCGCACAGTGCCGGGACCGGGCCGCCCGGCGCCCGTGCCGCACCAACCCGCGGCCGCGCCCGATGAGCCCATGCCCGCGGCCGGTCAACCTGCCGCGGCGCCGAGCGAACCGGCGTCCGTGCCGGGGCAGCCTGCGACCCCGGGCCAGCCGATGGTTGCACCGACCCAATCCGGAGCGGTGCCCGGCCAACCGCCCGTTATGCCGGGTCAGCCTGCGGCGGCGCCGAGCCAACCCGCACTGGTACCAGGCGAATCAGTCCCTGCGCCCGGCCAACCGGCCATCGCGCCGGGTCAGACTGCGCCGCAGCCGGGGCAGCGGACGGTCGCGCCGAATCCGCGTGGTCCGCTCGGGCCTGATTTCCATTGGGGTGTGGCCACATCCGGTTTCCAGTCGGAAGGGCATGCGCCGGACAGCAATTGGCTCCGCTATATCGATGCCAATCCCGGCTGGGATCGGCTGGGCAACTCGGTGGACTTCTACGACCACTACCAGACCGATATCAAACTCGCGGCGGACCTCGGGGTGAAGGTGTTCCGCATCGGTATCGAATGGGCTCGGCTGCAACCGCAACCGGGTACCTGGGATACCGAGGCGTTCGCCTACTACGACTCGGTCGTCAATGCCATCGTCGACGCCGGTATGCAGCCCATGCTCACGCTCGATCACTGGGTTTATCCGGGCTGGGAGGCCGATCGTGGCGGCTGGAAGAATCCGGGGATGGTGGACGACTGGCTCGCGAACGCCCGGGCCGTCGTCTCGCATTTCGCGTCGCGGAATCCGGTGTGGGTCACCGTCAATGAGCCGGTCGCCTACATCCAGCACGAGGTGAAGCACAATGACACCAACGCCGACGAGATGCTCGACAAGGTCGCGCAGGTGCACAACACCATCTACGACTTCATCCACAAGGTGCAGCCGGGCGCGCTGGTGACCAGCAATGTCGGCTATGTGGCCGGCGCCGAGACGCAGGTCAACGGCCCGCTCATGGAGAAGATCCACGACAAGCTCGACTTCATCGGCGTGGACTACTACTTCGGTTTCGAGCCGCCCAAGGCCGACGGTTCGGCCGCCGCACCCGAGGGCATGTGGGATCTGCCGATCCACCCCGAGGGCATCTACTATGCGCTGCAGCATTATTCGCGGCTGTACCCGGACAAGCCGCTCTGGGTGGTCGAGAACGGTATGCCCACCGAGAACGGCAAGCCCCGCGCCGACGGCTACACCCGCTCCGATCATCTGCGCGACACCATCTACTGGCTGCAGCGCGCCAAGACCGACGGCATGAACGTCATCGGCTACAACTATTGGAGCCTCACCGACAACTACGAATGGTCCTCCTACACACCGCGATTCGGCCTGTACAGCGTGGATGTGGAGAACGACCCGGACCTCACCCGTAAGCCCACCGACGCGGTGGACACCTATCGCCGCATCGTCGCCGACGATGGCATCTCCCCCGGCTACACGCCGGTGCGCGCCGTCGCAGACTGCCACCTGGTCGATCCCCCGGCCAGCTGCGAAGCCCCTGCGCCGGTGCCGTAATGCCGTCAGAGATCGAGTTCGCGTGCCGCGCGCTCGATTTCGGCGGCCAGCGTGGCGCCGCCCACCTCGCGGGCCGCGGCCCGGAAGCGATCCCGGAAACGGTCGAGGTCGATGGGCACCTCGTCGCCGCCGTAGCTGGTGGCCGCGGCATCGACGAAGGCCTGCACCATCTCGTCGGCCAAGGCGGCGATGCGGGTGCGGATCAAGGTGCGCAGGGTGCCCGACAGCGCGATGTCGGTGCCCAGGTCGTAGAGGATGAGTGCGCCGGTGAGCATGGCCGGCTCCGGAATCCGCCAGCTCTTGCCGTGGCGATAGAGGTATCCGTTGGCGATGAGCTCGTCGAGCAGGCCGCCGTCGCGGTCGCCGAGCAGTTCCGACAGGCCCTGCTCGTCGACGGTCACGCCGGGATCGGCGGAATCGCCGAGGCGCGGATCGAATACCGCGCGCCAATCACCGTCCGGCGCGCCCTCGCCGTCGAAGACCTCCCGGATGGCATCCAAGCGCAGCCCGCGCACCTGCATGGCCGTGATGGCACGCAGTCGTTCCAGGTGTTCGTCGGTGTAGACGGCTTCCTTGCCCGCGCGGCCGGGCTTGGGCAGCACGCCGAGCGAGTGGTAGTAGCGGATCGTGCGGGCAGGCACGCCGCTGAGTTCGGCGAGCTGCGGGCGGCTGTATCTCTCGACCCCGGCGGCGACACTGGATCTATCCACGCGATCAGCATAGATACTGCAACCGCCAGACGTTGACAGTTCCAACTGTCCGCATTAGCGTAACCGCCGCCACACTGTCGACGACGACAAGGGAGTTTCCATGACCCAACGCGCTACCGATTTCGACGTACTCATCGTCGGGTCCGGCTTCGGCGGCAGTGTGACCGCATTACGACTCATCGAGAAGGGCTACCGCGTCGGCATCCTCGAGGCCGGTCAGCGCTACGCCGACAACGAACTCCCCGACACCAGCTGGGACCTGCGCAAATTCCTGTGGGCGCCGAAGCTCGGCTGCTACGGCATCCAGCGCATCCACCCGCTGCGCGATGTCCTCATCCTCGCGGGCGCGGGTGTCGGCGGCGGATCGCTGAACTACGCCAACACCCTCTACGTGCCGCCGCAGCCGTTCTTCGAGGACGCCCAGTGGCGCGACATCACCGACTGGCACGACGAGCTCATGCCCTACTACGCGCAGGCGCAGAAAATGCTCGGCGTGGTGCGCAACCCGCACATGACTCCCGCGGACGAGGTGTTCAAGCAGGTCGCCGACGATATGGGCGTCGGTGACACCTTCGTGCAGACCCCGGTCGGCGTGTTCTTCGGTGAGCCCGGCAAGACCGTGCCCGACCCGTTCTTCGGCGGCGCCGGACCCGAGCGCACCGGTTGCATCGAATGCGGCGAATGCATGACCGGCTGCCGGCACAACTCCAAGAACACGCTGGTCAAGAACTACCTGTACCTCGCGGAACAGGGTGGGGCGCAGATCTTCCCGCTCACCACCGTCACCGAACTGCGGCCGCTGCCGGACGGCACCTGGGATGTCTCGACCGAGAAGACCGGTGCGTGGGTGCGCAAGCAGCCCAAGACCTACACCGCCAAGAATGTGGTGCTGGCCGCCGGTACGCGCGGCACCCAGCAGCTGCTGTTCGCCATGCGCGATCGCGGTGTGCTGCCGGAACTTTCACCGCAGCTGGGCGTGCTGACCCGCACCAACTCCGAATCCATCGTAGGCGCGGCGACGCGGAAGGTGAACCCGGACCGCGACTTCACCCGCGGCGTGGCGATCACGTCGTCCATTCACCCCACCGCGGACACCCATATCGAGCCGGTTCGCTACGGCAAGGGCTCGAACTCGATGGGCCTGTTGCAGACCCTCATGGTCGACGGCGGCGGCAAGATTCCGCGCTGGCTGCGGTTCCTCGGCATCGTGCTGCGGCATCCGTTGACGTTGCTGCAGTTCATGTCCACCAAGAACTGGAGCGAGCGCACCATCATCACGCTGGTGATGCAGCACCTGGACAACTCGATCACCACCTACACCAAGCGTGGGTTGTTCGGGCGCAAGCTCACCTCCAAACAGGGCCACGGCGAACCGAATCCGACCTGGATCCCGGCCGGCAACGATGTCACGCGCCGGGTCGCGGACAAGATCGGCGGCGTCGCGGGCGGGTCCTGGGGCGAAGTCTTCAATATCCCTCTCACCGCCCACTTCCTCGGCGGTGCGGTGATCGGCGCGGACAGCAACAGTGGTGTGATCGACCCCTACCACCGTGTCTACGGCTACCCCACCCTCAGCGTCGTCGACGGCGCCGCGGTCTCCGCGAACCTGGGTGTGAATCCGTCGCTCACCATCACCGCCCAGGCCGAACGCGCCGCCGCCATGTGGCCGAACAAGGGCGAGCAGGACACCCGCCCCACCCAGGACGCCGGCTACCAGCGTATTTCCCCCGTCGCTCCGAACTCCCCGGCCGTCCCGGCGACCGCTCCCGCCGCCCTGATCCTGCCCATCGTGCAAATCCGCACCGGCAGCAAACCCGAATCCACGCCCGCCTGAACTACTCTCACCGGCAAGCCATCCGATTCCGCTCGCCAGGAGGAGAGATCAGTGCTCGACCACATCTACATCTCGGTAAGCGATATCCCCCGCTCGCTCGCCTTCTACACCGCGGCCTTGAAGCCGTTGGGCTGGCGAGAACTCGGCAGCTACGACTCCTCGACCGGGCCGGCGGGAGTCCCCGACCTCTTCGGGTTGGCCGATGCCGCCTACGGTTCGGGCACCGCTGTCGGCGCCAGTATTTGGCTCCGACAGCGTCAGCCAGGCGAGACCGGGCTGTACGTCGGGTTCGTCGCTGACAGTAAGGCCGAGGTCGACGCCGTCTACGCTGCGGCGATCGACGCCGGCGGAACGAGCGAGGGCGAACCGGCGATTCGCGAGTACTTCGCCCCGAGCTACTACGCCGCCAATATCGCCGACTTCGACGGCAATCACCTCGAGATAGTCCACAAGACCTTCAACCCGCCGAGCCGTCCACGCCGCACGTAGACGGACCGCGGGTTCATGGCTGCGCGGGGATGCCGAGTTCGTCGAGCAGTCCGCGGATGCGCTGCTCGATCTCGTCACGGATGAGGCGTACTGCGTCGATGTCCCGACCGGCAGGGTCGTCGAGTTTCCAATCGAGGTACCGCTTTCCGGGGAAGTACGGGCAGGTGTCGCCGCAGCCCATGGTGATCACGATGTCGGAGGATTGCACCGCGTCGGGGGTCAGGATCTTGGGGGATGCTGCGGAGATGTCGATTCCGATCTCTCGCATGGCCTTCACCACGGTGGGGTTGAGATGATCGGCGGGTGCGGAACCGGCCGAGCGGACTTCGACGCGATCACCCGCTAGATGGGCGAGGAAGGCGGCGGCCATCTGGGAGCGGCCGGCGTTGTGGACGCAGACGAACAGCACGGTGGGCACGAATGTCATTCGTGGAGTGCACCTTTCAGCGGGGCGGGATAGACGATCCCGATCAGGGTGAGGCCGATTGCGGCACCGGCCAATTCGGCAAGGACGAAGGCCGGTGCCGAGGACGGGGCGATGCCGGCGAAGGTGTCGGAGAAGACGCGGCCGATGGTGACCGCGGGGTTCGCGAAGGACGTGGAGCTGGTGAACCAGTAGGCGGCGCCGATGTAGGCGGCGATCGCGGGGGCCGACAGTGCGGCACGGGCGGTGCGGGTGAGGGCGAAGACGACTGCGATGAGGCCGGCCGTGGCCACTACCTCGCCGATCAGGTGGCCGGTGGTGACGCGGTGACAGGTGGAGATCTGGATCGCGGGCTGGTCGAACATGGCGTTGGCCAGTACCGAACCCGCCACCGCGCCGAGGACCTGGGCGATGAGATAGCCGGCCAGGTCGACGGTGGTGAGGCCGGTACCGGTACGGCGTCCGGTCAGCCAATCGGCCAGGGAGACAGCGGGATTGAAGTGCGCGCCCGAGGCCGGGGCGAAGATCAGGATCAGGACGCCGAGGCCGAGGACCGTCGCGGTCGAGTTCTCCAGCAGCTGCAAGCCGCTATTGCCGGGCGACAGTTGCTGAGCGGCGATGCCGGAGCCGACGACGGTGCAGACGAGCAGGGCGGTGCCGAGGAATTCGGCGAGCAGTCGGCGGCCAGGGTTCAGCAGTGGCAAGGCGTGCCGAAGGTTTCGCAGTCGGCGAGGACGGTGTAGACCTCCCACGGCTCGGTGTCGGGCGCGGTGACCCAGACCTTGTCCTGGGTGGCGAAGCAGCAGGTGGTGGCGATCTGTTCCTCGGTGAACAGGCCCGCCTGGGAGAGGCGGGCGATTTCGGCGTGGACTTCGGGGCTGGATTCCACTTCGACGCCGAGGTGGTTGAGGGTGCCGCCGTGGCCGGGGTTCTCGATCAGGACGAGCTTGAGGGGCGGGTCGGCGATGGTGAAGTTGGCGTAGCCGGGCTTGCGTTTGGCGGGCTCGGTGCGGAACAGCGTCGAATAGAACTGGATTGCCGGTTCGAGGGCGTCGACATTGAGGGCTAATTGGATGCGGGACATGACCGGACCTCTACTTGTGAGACATATGTCGAAGAACTGGATGAACCGAGTCTGCTCCACCTCTTCGACATATGTCAATAAGGTGCGTGGGGTTGGTGACATGCCGAAGGCGCTACCTGTGATCGATATGTCCAGCCCGGTCTGCTGCGCGCCGGTCGCGGCGGGACCGCTCGACGACGCCATGGCGCTGGAGATCGCGTTGCGGCTCAAGGCCATTGCGGATCCGGTGCGTGTCAAACTGCTGTCGCTACTGTTCGCCAGTCCCGACAGCGAGGAGAACACCGGCAATCTCGCCGAGCTGGTCGGGCTCGCGGAATCGACCGTCAGCCATCACCTCGGACAGCTGAAGAAGGCCGGGCTGATCGAATCCGAACGTCGCGGCATGAACACCTATCATCGCGCTCGGCGTGATGCGCTCTCGGCTTTGTGCCTGGTACTGGATCCCAACTGCTGTCGCTGAAGACCCGATTCGCGCCCGTCCAGTAGCGCCCACAGCGCGAGGCCGACGAGGCTGAACCCGGCACCCAGAGCACAGACCGCACCCCAGCCCGCCACCGCGTAGAGGCTTGTCGCGGCAAGGGCGCCGGTGGCGCTGCCGATGGAGTAGAAGACCATGTAGCCACCGATCACGCGGCTGCCCGCGTTGGGATGCAAGGCGTAGATCAGGGTCTGATTGGTGACATGGACTGCCTGGACGGCGAGGTCGAGCAGGATCACTCCCACGATCAACGCCCACAGCGAACTCCGCGTGCAGGCGAGCGGCAGCCATGACACGGCGAGCAGAGTCAGGGCGAGACCGGTGGTCCGGCGGGAGAATCCGCGGTCGTTCAGGCGGCCCGCCACCGTCGCAGCCAGGGCGCCGGCCGCGCCGATCAGGCCCAGTGACCCGATTGCGCTGTGGGACCAGGAGTATGGGGGCTCGCTGAGCGGAAGTGCCATGCTGCTCCACAGCGTGCTGAAGGCAGCGAAGATCAAGAAGGCGAACAGGGCCCGGAGCCGCAACAGTCGTTCGCCGGCAAACAGCGTGATCGTGGAACGCAGGAGTTGCCCATAGCGCAGGGTTTCGGGGCGAATATCGGTGTGGCGCGGCAGGATCCGGAACAGGATCAGGGCGAGCAGAGCGGCGACCGCGGCCGAGGCGAGGTAGACGGAACGCCAACCGGCAAGATCGGCCAGGACGCCGGATACGGTGCGGGCCAGCAGGATTCCGATAACCACGCCACTCGTGACCAGGCCGACCACGCGACCGCGGCCGGCAGGCGGAGCCAAGGCCGCCGCGAAGGCCACCAGCGTCTGCGTGACCACCGCGAGCAGGCCCATCGCGACCATGCCCGCGAGCAGGATCGATGCAGTGGGCGCGGTGGCTATGACGGCCAGCGCGATCACCAGCAGCAGTAATTGGGCCACGATGAGGCGCCTGCGATCGACCTTGTCGCCCAGCGGCACCAGAAGGAAGAGTCCCAGCCCGTATCCGACCTGCGTCAGGGTGACGACACCGCCGACCAGCGCCGCGCTCATATCGAGGTCCTGCCCCATGGTCACCAGAAGTGGTTGGGAGAAGTAGACATTCGCCACCGCCGCCCCGCAGGCGACCGCGAACAACAAGACCACACCACGGGTCATCAGCATTCCTCCACACATCCAGTTTCAACTTGCTACCAGATCTGACGGTAAACATTTTGGTAGCATGTTGCAACCGGAATGGAGAGGACCCGCCATGGTGAACCGCACGCGCTTCGACGACAGCGAATGCCCCGTCGCCCGATCGGTGGACGCGATCGGCGACTGGTGGTCACTGCTGATCGTGCGGGACGCGTTCGACGGCAGCCGCCGCTTCGGGGAGTTCCAGCGCAGCCTCGGCGTCGCGAAGAACATCCTCACCGCGCGACTGCGCGCACTGGTCGAGAGCGGGATCCTCGAATCCGTCCCCGCCTCGGACGGCAGCGCCTACCGCGACTACGTCCTCACCCCGAAGGGCAAGGCGCTCTTTCCGGTCATCGTCGCACTACGGCAATGGGGTGAGCA
This sequence comes from Nocardia sp. NPDC020380, assembly GCF_044386975.1. Lineage (NCBI taxonomy): Bacteria > Bacillati > Actinomycetota > Actinomycetes > Mycobacteriales > Nocardiaceae > Nocardia > Nocardia sp. NPDC020380. Next base: position 64,862 of record NZ_JBIRVQ010000018.1, read on the forward strand.
GAACTTCTTCACCCCGGGCGAACCCCACTCCGAACTGGTCGACCGCAGCCAGGGCCGGCCACTGCGGCCATTGGAAGTCCTGTCCATGGACGGCCGGCACCTGACCCCGGACGACACCATCGTCCACAAGCTCTCCCTCTCAGCGAGCTGACGCCTGCCGGATTCGCTGTCGCGCCGCCGCGCGTTCGGCGCGGATCTGCGCACGCCGCGCAGCCACGGCCGCGGCCGCGGATTCGCCTGCGGTGATGGCTCGATAGACGGCATGCACGTCCTCGAGCGCATCGCGGGCGCCGACCCCGGCCGCCGGCGTGATGGCATGGTCCGCGTCTCCGACCAGCACCACCGGCGCCTTCGGGGCGGCCGCCGAATCCAAGGGCACGGTACGGGCATTGGACACGTGCACCGAATCGGTATGGGCAAGAAGGGTTTCCAGCACATCACGATTCGAGGGCGTGGCCGCGAGCACCTCGTCGGCCCATTCGCCGACCGGACGCAGGCCCAGATCGTCGGCCGGGAGAGGTTCGCGCGGAATGCGCAGGAACCACACGGTATCGACGCCGCGGTCCCACACATGCCCGAAGGTACTGCCCTTACCGCCCGGGATGATCTCGTTGCAGAAGTGCAGGATCGCCGCAGACGTGGGCAAGGTCAGCGACTGATCGGCGATGCCGTAGACGACCACATCCCCGGCATAGACCGGCGTGCGATCCGGTTCGATCGCCCTGCGCACCACGGAGTCGATGCCATCGGCCGCGACCACCGGACCATCGGCAGCGATCATCTGCCCGTCTATCTTCAGCAGGCACACACCCGCATCGACGGAGACCTCGGAGACAGCGGTGTCGTAGTGGGCATCAACCTCGGAACCGTCGAGGAATTCACGCAATACGCCGATCAGATTGCGGCGCAACCACAATCGGTGCCCGGTATCCATGCGCGCCGACACCGGCCCGGAACCACTGGTGACATCCACACCCCGAATCGGATGCGACACCGCATGCAGAGCATCGAGATCCACACCGAGCCCGGTCAGCGCGACATGCCCGCGGGCGTCCAGAAACAGGAAAGCCCCGCCCCCGCCACCGTGACGCTGCCGCTCGTAGAGGCTGACCGGTTCACCCGCCCGCGCCAGCGCCCCCGCCAGTGCGGTACCGGCAATACCGCCGCCGAGGATCGTGGTCGCCATATTCGGGTCTCCCGCACGCTGTTCCGTAACGAACAATTCCAGCCGGAAGCGATCCTACGGTCTAGCGCGCGTGAATGTGCGAGATGCCCATGGGCGAGGTCGGCGGGGGGACGTCCCCGACCGGAGCCCGGAATTCCTGAAGGGCCGGAAGGACATCCACATGCCGGGCGGCATAGCAGCGGACCTGCGGCAGCGCGTGCCCCACCTCGCTGCGCTCGAGCGGTTCGGAGTCGATGTACCCGACCTGGTCGAGGCCGACGCCGAGGGTTTGGGCAATGCGGGAGATGGCGGCCGACTTGCGGCCCCAGCCGACCTCTACCACCGCGAAGCGCTCGTAGACGCCGTGGCGCCGCAATTGTTCCACCGTCCAGGCCCATTCACCCCGGGAGGCCACCGCGTGCATGACGCCCCGCTCGGCGAGAATGCGTAGTGACCTTGCTGCTTCCGCACGCAGAGTGCCTGCGGTGGAATCGCACACCGTTCCGTCCCACAGTGTGTTGTCCACTTCCCAGACAAGACATTTCACAGTCGTCGCCACCATTACGCGCCCCTACAGTCTCTCCAGCGTCCCGTACCGCGTGCACATCGCAAGCGAGGACAGCAACCATCCGGTACCACAGGTGCCGGACGGTCCCCTCTTTCCGGAACCGTCCTGCGCGTGACATCGTAGGTGCTGTCTGGGCCAATGCACCAGCGCTGGCAAATGCGAGACACTGGTATTTCAGCGCCGGGGAACGGTTCCTGACGGTGAGATCATTGCTGGTGGCGTCGTTCCGCAACCCCGTGGACGACGTGGAAAGGAAGAGGCCGATGCGACAGCGCAGGAAACTGTCGAGTGGCCTGTCCGCATTCGCGCTGGCACTGGTACTGACCGGTTGTGGCGCCGCGCAGGAATCCGCTCCCGTGGTGGTCGGTTCGCTCCCGCCCGTGCCGCCCGCCGCCGCGCCGACCGCGCAGGCCCCGGTCACCTCGGCCGCCGCGACCTCGTCCGGCGCGCAACCCGCCGCGAGTCCCACCGCGGTCCCGGCCGTGGATCCGCTCGCCGATCAGCCGCTCATCGACCACACCGAGTGGACCGACGACACCGACGGCCGGCGCCTGCACGTCTACCCCACCCAGGCCGGGCGCACCGATACCTTCCCCACCGCCGGCGACCGGGCCTGGCAGGAGGTCCTCGCGGACGCCCCCGATGCCGACACTCCCGGCATGTACGACCAATTCAAATGTCACTGGCAGTACGCCCGGGTCGTCGCGCCCGACAAGGTCAGCTGGAATCTCGAGCCGTGGCGCCCGGCGGTCGGGTACGACGCCACGGTTGCCGCGCTGTGCAATCCCGGCGGGCCCGACCGCTGAGACGCCGTTCGTAACCACTGGGACGGCGTCCACCGGGGTACCCGCATGCCCTTTGCGTCGGTAACGAGAAGGTACCGGCGAAAGAGGTTGCGGGCGAGAACCTTCGAGCCGCGCGGGAAAACTGCGTATCGTTGGTGGGGTCCAGCGCGAACTCCTGGAGGGAGGGCACGGTGCGGTTCTCTGCGCCTGCGTCCACCGCCGGGCCCGACGCCGCCCGGGATCCGGTGCGCCCGGCCGTGCGCCACCTGTTCCCCGCGCTGGGCGAAACCACCGACGTCTATCTGGATTCCGCGTCCACCACGCAGAAGCCGGCCGCGGTGATCAGCACCGTGCATCGATACCATTCCTCGCGCACCGCCAATGCCGGTCGCGGCACCTATCCGTGGGCCGGCAGCCTCACCCGCGAGATCGAGGCGGTGCGCGAGCGCATGGCCGCGTTCATCGGCGCCGAACCCGACGAGGTGGTGTTCACCGGCGGCGCCACCGCGGGACTCAATGCGGTCGCACTGTCGTGGACCCTGACCAATCTGCGCGACGGCGACGAAATCCTGTACAGCCCACGCGATCACGCCTCCAACGTGTATCCGTGGCAGCACCTGCGGCGCATCCTGCACGGCTTCGGGCGCAGCATCCGGTTGACGCCCTATCGCGTGAACGCCCTCGGCGAGGCCGATTTCGAGGACCTGTTCGCTCGCATCACCCCGCGGACCCGTCTGATCGCCGTCTCGCATCTGCACCACGTGTTCGGGGCGCTCACCACGCTCGAGGAACTGCGCGGGCGCATCGATCCGGGCATCGCCTTGTGCTTCGACTGCAGTCAGAGCGGCGGGCACGTGCCGGTCCGAGTGGACGAACTCGACGCGGACTTCGCGGTGTTCTCCGCGCACAAGATGTTCGGCGCCCCCGGCACCGGCGTCCTGTATTGCCGCCGTCGCCGCCACGGCGAGCTCGCGCCGTTCCTGCCGGGCGGCAATTCGGCTGTGTCACTGGACGAGTCGGGATTGCTGGCGGGCCCGATGCCGCAGCTGATGGAGGGCGGCACGCACAATATTCCGGGCATCCTCGCACTGGGCACGGCCCTGCAGGTCCTGGAGGAGTTCGGGCTCGACACCATCCGATCCCACAATCGCGCCCTGACCCAGCGGCTGATCACCGGCCTGCGCCCGATTCCCGGCCTGGAGTTCCTCCCGGGACCGGCGCATGCGCCCTGCGAAACTGGTTACGGCATAGTATCTTTCACCCTCGCCGGGATCAGCGCCACCGATCTGGGGTTCGTGCTCAGCGAACTCGGATTCCTGGTGCGCACCGGCGCGCACTGCATACCCACCGACAATTCGCCTGCCGACGAGGATTCGGTGCGGGTCAGCACCCACCTCTACAACACCCTCGACGAGATCGACCGGTTCACCGAGTGTGTCGCGACGATAGCCGAGGAGGTCAGATGACCATGAACGGCCACGAACCCCGCTACGACCGCCGAGCCGCCTCCCGCGTGCTGGCGAGTCTGGCCCGCCCCGGGCTCGGGACGCCTGCGCTGGTACCGCCGCCCCGGCGTATCGAATACACCGCTGCGCCACTGCGTCCCGAGGCCGGATCGCACCTGACGCTGTCGCAGCGCTTATACCTGGAACGGTTCATGCGCCCGTGCCGCGCCGACCAGGTCACCAGCGCGACCCATCGCATGACCTGGACCGACAGCGACGGCATCCCCAATACCGGGCACTTCCATTCCGGCGGACTGGGTCCGCTCGTGCCCATCGCCATGCGCGAGACCGTGCTGGCGCTCTGGCATGCGCTGGAGGCCGATACCGGCCTGGCCACCCGCATCACGGAGATGAGCCCGCGCGACGAGGCCGTGCTCGAGGGCACCACCACCGACCACGACCCCATGGACATCTTCCGCGTCGGCATCGAGGCCTGCGGGCGCGCGCTGGCCCAGCATGCGCTGCTGGCCCGCGCCACCCCGTATCGCACCGCGGCCGAATTCGCGCACGGCATGCGCGATTCCGGCATCTACTCCGCGGTGGCAACCCGCTGGTATTGGGAGCTGCAGGCATCCAGCTACCGGCGCGGCATGATCGCGGTCACGCTGTGCGCGCAACCCGACGGCACCATCCGCTACTCCGCCGAAACCGTTGCCACGCTGCGCGCCATGAAGGATATGACCATCGAGGACGCGCACCGCACCATGCGGCGCGCCACCCAGGTCGAGGGCTTGAGCGTGGCCGACGCCATCACCAAGTACCACGACGAACTCGACGTGATCTCGCGCCAGTACGCGCTGCTGCCGCCCGGTACCCGGCCCGCGTGCCTGGCCGCCATGCCGCATCAGCTCGGCGGCGCGCACTACAGCACTCTGCCCGTGGTGGTGGACAAGTTCACGGAGCTGTTCGCGGCCGTGGTGCCGACGGTGACCGTGGCCGAGGTCGCGGCCGACACCGGCTCGGAGACCGGCGAACTCGCCGCCGAGGACCAGGTGTTCTACGTGCCGGACATGAGCTGCAAGCACTGCGTGCGCACGATCACGGGTGTGCTGGAATCCATGAGCATCGGCGTGCGCGACGTCGACCTGACCAGTAAGCGGGTCATCGCCGAATTCCGCAGCCCGCGCAACCGGCACCGCGCCTTCGAGGCCTTACGCGACAGCGGCTACAACCCGACCGCGGAGCTCACCGAACCGGCCACCGCCACCCTGCCGACGCCCGCCACCACGGAAACCGCTGTATGACGGAGGTTTCCGCGCCGCCGATCCTCCCGGCATATCTGCATCCGCTGGTGCGCGCGTTCCTCGATGCCCCCGGCGCGGTCGAGGGTGCGCTGTCGCAGTACGGCTCCCCCGCGCATCTGATGTTCCCGCAGGTGTTCGATGCCAACTTGCAGCGACTGCAAGCGGTCCTGCGGCAGCGGCTGAGCGGGTTCCGGATCTGCTACGCGCACAAGGTGAATCAATCCCGGGCGTTCGTGCGCACCGCCGAACGCGCCGGCGTCGCCATCGATGTGGCGTCCGAGGCCGAGCTGGCCGGTGCGGTCGGCGCCGGATTCGGGCCCGCCCGTATCGAAGTCACCGGGCCCAAGGGAGAAGGGTTCCTGCGCACGCTGATCGGCAGCGGGGCCACCATCAATGTCGACAATCTGTGGGAGTTGCGGCGGCTGGCCGAACTCGGCGCGGACCAGGCCGGAGTGCCGGTGCTGCTGCGGGTCTCCGGATTCCCGGGGACGCCGGTCAGCCGGTTCGGGGTGCCGGTGCGTCAGCTCGGCGAGGCCTTCGAGATCCTCGCCGCGTACCGGGATCGGCTCGACTTCCGCGGGTTCGCCTTCCATCTCGACTCCGGCGAGCCGGTGGAACGGGTACGCGCGGTGGAGAATTGCCTGGCGCTGACCGAGCTCGCCTATGAACACGGGCTGGCGCCGGCCGTGCTGAATATCGGCGGCGGGTTCCGGCAGGTGTTCACCGCCGATCCCGATGCGTTCGACGCGTATGTGATCGCGCTGCGTGAATCACTGCTGGGCCGTGGCGAACCGATGGCGTGGGGCGGGAACACCTTCGGCTATCACCTCGACGGCGGCGCGGTGCACGGCACGCCGGTGTTTCACAAGTACGCCAATACCGTGCCGGCGGATCGCATGCTGGCCGATCTGCTCGATACCGGACTCGAGGCGCACGGCGGGCGCACGGTCGCCCGCATCGCGGACGAGAACCTCCTCGACTTATGGCTGGAGCCGGGCAAGGCGCTGGTCGATCATGCCGGAATCACCGCGGCGCGCGTGGAGTTCGTCAAGGAGACCGCCGATGGCAGCACCCTGGTGAATCTCGATGTCAGCCGTGACACGGTCACCCCCGCCGATCAGGAGGTGATGGTGGATCCCATCCTGCTGCCCGCGAATTCCGCCGCGGCGCCCGCCGATTCCGGTCCGGCCGGCGTGTTCCTGGCCGGGCGGCTGTGCCTGGAACGCGATCTCATCACCAATCACAAGGTGTGGCTGCCGCGGCGTCCCGGCCCCGGCGACGTGATCGTGTTCCCCAATACCGCCGCTTACCATATGGATCTCTCGGCAGCGACCGCATCCATGCACCCACTGCCACCGAAACTCGCTGTCGCACACTACGACGGCGGTTTCCAGGTATGCCGGGATCACGATTACGAACCCGCCCCGGAACGGCACGAGGTGCAATGATGCGCTACGACCACATCACCGAACTCATCGGCAATACGCCACTGCTGCGGCTGGATCCGGCCGTGCATGGACTGCCGAATATCGAGCTGTACGCCAAACTCGAGTTCTACAACCCGTTCGGGTCGGTCAAGGACCGGGTGGCGTGGGGCATGATCCGCGACGAACTCGACGATATCGTCGCGAACGAACAGACCCTCATCGAAGCCTCCAGCGGCAATACCGCCAAGGCGCTGCGCATTCTGGGCGCGCTGCACGGGATCGGATTGCGGGCGGTCACCAATCGCATCAAGGTCGCCGAAGTGCGGGAATTGCTGCAGCTGTTCGGCACCGAGATCGAGGAACTACCCGGGCTGTCGGAATGCCCGGACCCCACCGCACCCAACGACGTGTACTCGGTCATCGAATCGACCATGGCCAAAGCGCCGGGTGCCTGGTTCCATCCCTCGCAGTACACGAGCGAGAAGAACATCGAGGCGCACTACGAGGGCACCGGGCGCGAGATCCACGAGGACCTCACCCGCGACGGCATCACCCGCGTCGACTACCTGGTGGGCGGTTTGGGTACCACCGGATCGACCCGTGGCGCGGCCACTTTCCTGCGCAAGCACAATCCCGAACTCAAGACCGTCGCGGTGGTCTCCGAGCGCAGCGACTTCATTCCGGGCATCCGCTCGGAAACCGAGATGTGGGATGTGGGGCTGTTCCAGCCCGACTTCTACGACCGCATCATCGCCGTCGAAGCAGGGCGCGCGGTCGACGCGACCCTGGAACTGGCCACCGAGCACGGCGTGCTCGCCGGGCCGACCAGCGGGGCCACCTATGCCGCCGCCCTCGAATACCTTTCCGCGCTGCCGGATTCGACACCGGAGCGCCCGATCGTCGCGGTCTTCATCGTCTGCGACCGCATCGAGCCCTACCTGTCCTACATTCGCAAACGCCGCCCCGAACTGTTCGGCAAACCCGGTCGCGCCCAACCGCCCTCGCCCGCCGAGCTGGCCGAGACGCCCGCGCTGTCCCCCGATCAGCTCGAGGAGCTCGACCGCACCGCCCGCCCGACCATCGTCGACACCCGCGGCGCCATGGCCTATCGCATCGCGCACATCCCGGGCGCCCTCAATATCCGCGACGATCAACTCGACGACATGCTGGCCCACGGCATCCCATTCTCTCGCTCGCGCCCACTGGTTTTCGTCTGCCCTGTCGGCGAGGTCTCACTGCGTTTCGCCGCCCTGGCCCGCCGGGCGGGCTATGACGCGTCGAGCCTGGCAGGCGGTATCAACGCGTGGCGCGACAGCCGCAAACCCATGGAGTCGGCCCCTCGCGCCGGCTGATCGCTGTTCACTCCGGGCACGCACCGCGGTCATCTGCCTGTTAGCATCGCGAAGCATTCAGATCGCGTAGGGGCGGGAGAACACAGTCGTGAATGGGGGGCCGCCACCGGGGCCGCAACAGCCACCGGGGCAATCGCCGTACGGGTATACGCCGGCACCACAGCCGTACGGATATCCACCGCAACAGTTTCCAGCGCAACAGCAGTATCCACCGCAACAACAATGGCCGCAGCAGCCGGCGCAGCAACAATGGGCGCCGCAACAGCCGTATCCGGGGTACGTCCCCGGACAGCAAGCGTTTGCCCCGCAAGGGTTTCCACCTCCGCCACCACCGCCGAAACCCAAGGCGTTCCGTGGCTGGGTGCTGCCGCTGGCAGCGGTGCTGGTCACCTCGGTGATCGGTGCCGGCGCGCTCATCGCGCTGCGCTCGGGCGGCTCCACCGACTCGGCTTCGAGCAGCAGTCCCGATGATCGCGGCTACCATGTGGTCGACAAGCTCTGTGACACGGCCGATTTCAGCGTGATCGCCAAGACCGGGTTCGAACCCGATACCGAGGACTTCGCGAAGCCACGCTCGGTCACCTCGCGGGGCGCGGCCGTGGACTCCGCCTCCTGCGATACCACCTATTCGGTGCGCGGCGGTGGCACGGTGTTCGTCGAGACCAACTTCACGGTGCACAAGCAGACGAATCCGGTGCCGGAATTCCGCGCGGACTTCGATGCGGCGAAACAGCCTGCCGCCGACGGCAAGACCGCTCAGGTGGAACCGGTGACCGGGCTCGGCGACGAGGCCTACACGGTCTACACCGATGCCGACGAGAAGCCGATGACGCTGTGGGTCCGCGACGGCTGGGCCGTGTTCGAGGTGAACTGGGAGCCGATGAGCAATGAGGTCACCAAGGACACCGACATCAACAAGGACGACAAGAAGAACGTCCTGACGGCGATCGCGACAGGCACCCTGCCGCGGCTGCGGAAGTAGCGGGGGCGCAGCGATGATGCCAGGAAAAGGACGCCGCTGGTTGTGGGCCCTCGTCGCGGTCGTGGTGACTGCTCTCGTCTGGGGTGTGGTGATCGTGGTGGCGGGTCATCCCGCCGCCGGCGCCACCGCCGGCACGGCGGATCTGCGCGGCTATCACACGGTCGACGATCTGTGCACGGCAACGGATTACACGCCGCTGACCGGTCGTGGTTTCACCGTGAGCCCCAGCGAGGACGGCATGAAGAATCCCTCCGCATCGACGTTCCGTCATGCGGCACTGGATCAAATGGGATGCGATATCGCTTTCCTCGTGCCCGGCAGCAAAGACGCGAAGTATCCGGTGACCGCATCCCTCGGGATCAGCGCCGTCCTGCACAAACAGAGCGATCCGGGACCGGAATTCGCGGCCGCCTATCAGTCGCAGGTCACCGGTGATTTCACCAATGACTTCCCGCAATCGAAGGTCACTCGGGTGCCGGGCCTCGCCGATGATGCCTATCAGGTGGTTCAGCCGAACACCGAGCAGTATCCGCGCACCGACGTGAAGTTGTTCATCCGTGACGGCTGGATGGTGTACTCCATCACCTTCTACGAAGAACGCGGCAGCGACGAGACCAACGCGACCATCCCATCCGAATCCGATGCGCTGGCCATGCTGACCACCATCGCGAAATCGGGCATGGCCAAGCTCAAATCCTGAAGACCATCGAGGGGGACGAATTGACACAGCAATTTCCACCGCAACAGCAGTGGCCGCCGAACCCGAATCAACGGTGGGGGCAGCCCCCGGGGTTCCCTTACGGCGGCAATGCTCCGGTCCCGCCCCCGCGCAAGCGGTGGCCGTGGATCGCAGGCGGCGCCGGTGTGGTCGCGCTGGTGGTCGTCGGTCTGGTGATCGCGGTGAGCACCAAGCATTCCGGGACCACCAAACCGGCGCCGGCCGCACTCCCGTCGATCACGGGTAGCCCCGCGCTGAAGAAGAAGTTCTACACCAACATTCCCGAATCCTGCCTGCTCGCCGACGAAGCGACGCTGACCGCGGCGCACTTGGACTTCCGGTCCTGTCAGGGCGGACTGAACACGGCCCCGATCGGTCCCGCCGACGCACCCATGCTCTTCCGCAGCCCCAGCTGGAAAGGGGATGCGCCACAGGGTCTCTACCAGGCCGATGCCCGATTGACCACGAACGGTGTGCCTTCCAAGAAGGACGAGGACCAGAAGCTGTTCACCATGTTCGATGCCGTGGCCGGCACCGACAATCCGCTGCAGGGCGTGGGCGACGACAGCTACGTGTTCGCCGGTCCACAGACCGAGATGGTCGTGGGCAAGGTCGGCTACGACGCCATGGCGGTGATCAACGACGGCAATGTGAACATCGTCGTCGACGTGAAGGGTTATGCGTCCACGCCGGAGGCCGAGAATGCCGCGGTCGCCCTCGCGAAGAACGTGCTGAGCAAGCTGAGCTGACCGCCGCCCCGGGCCGGGGATGTTCGCCGTGCGCGAGCCAATGCGGTTTTTACGCCCCGGTCCTGGCACTATAGGCGGGTGGAGTGGGCGTTCGGACTCGTCTTGCTGGTGGCGGTGGCGGTGGCATTGGCCGCCGGGGCACGCCGGCTCGGGGTCGGTGAGCCGTTCGTGCTCACGGTGGCGGGTGTGATCGGGTCGTATCTGCCGTTCGTGCCGGAGATCGATGTGCCGCCCGAACTGGTGTTGCTGGGATTGCTGCCGCCGCTGCTGTACACCACGGCCGTGCGCACCTCGCTGATCGACTTCCGGCCCAAGAAGATGTCGATCACGCTGCTGTCGGTGGGGCTGGTGCTGTTCACCGCGTTCTCGGTGGGCGCGGTCGTGTATTGGATGCTGCCGGTGCCGTTCTCGGCCGCGGTGGCCATCGGCGCGGTGGTGGCGCCGCCGGATGCGGTGGCCGCCACGGCCGTCGCGCGACGGGTCGGCATGCCGCGCGGCATCGTGACCCTGCTCGAGGGCGAATCACTGTTCAACGACGCCACCGCGCTGGTCGCCCTGCGCACGGCGGTGGCGGCCATGGCGGGCAGCATCACCATCTGGCAGGCCGGCGCGAGTTTCCTCGGCGCGGCGGGCGGCGGCGCCCTGATCGGTGTGGCCGCGGCGCTGGTGCTGATCTTCCTGCGGCGCCGGATCACCGATCCCGTGCTCGATACGAGTGTGACGCTGCTGGCGCCGTGGGTGGCCTACCTGCCCGCCGAGGCCATTCACGCCTCCGGTGTGATCGGGGTCGTGACCTGCGGGCTCATTCTCGGGCACGAGGCGCCGCGCTGGCAGAGCGCGGCCTCCCGCATTGCCGAGCACACCAATTGGCGCACCATCCAATTCATTCTGGAGAGCGCGGTCTTCCTGCTGATCGGCCTGCAGGTGCGGCATATCGTGGACGACGCCTGGCACAGTGACCTGCCGCATACGACGCTGGTGCTGACCTGTGCCGCCGTGCTGGCGACCGTGGTTGTGGTGCGGCCGATCTGGGTGTTCCCGGCGACCTTCTTCTCCTGGGCGGTGGAGGGCAAGCGGCAGGGGAAGCCCAAACCGCATTGGACCGGTCCGGCGGTGGTGTCGTGGGCGGGTATGCGTGGCGTGGTGACGCTGGCCGCGGCGCTGCTGTTGCCATTGGATACACCCGACCTCTCGGTGCTGATCCTGCTCGCCGTCGTGGTGGTGGCCGGAACGCTACTGCTGCAAGGACTTTCGCTGCCGATGCTGGTGCGGGTGCTGCGCCTGCGCGGGCCCAGTCGCGCCGAGGATCTGCTGCAGGAGGCCAATCTGCTGCAGCAGGCCACCAGCGCGGGACTCGAGGCGCTGCAGGCCAATATCGTGCCGGAGACCCCGCCCGAGGTCGTCGACCTGCTGCGTGGCCGTGTCGCGCGCCGCGCCAGTTCGGCGTGGGAGCTATTGGGGCGCTCGGAATCCCAGCGGGTCACGCCCAGTGGCGAATACCGGCGACTACGCCTGGTCATGCTGGCCGCCGAACGCGAAGTCGTGCTGCGCGTGCGCGATTCGGGCACCATCGACCAGGAGGTGCTGCAGGCGGTGCTGGCCAACCTCGACCTCGAGGAATCCACCATCGACCGCATCGCCGAAGCCGAGGACGACGACGGGACCCCGTTGCGCGCGCCCGTGACCGGTGGTTGTGAGCACCTGCGCGAGGCGCCCTGCGTGCGCGTCCCCGATCACCCGGACGCCTGCACCGAATGCCTCGAAGAGGGCCTGGTCTGGGTGCATCTGCGCATGTGCCTGGAATGCGGGCATGTCGCGTGTTGTGACTCCTCCCCCGGCAATCACGCCACCAAGCACTTCAACAACACCGGTCACCCGGTCATGCGCAGTGTCGAGCCGGGCGAATCCTGGCGCTGGTGCTATCTGGACGAACTGCTCGGATAGCCGCGGATGGCGGCGCCGGGCTGGTGGACAATCCTTTTCACCGTCCGGACCACCGGGGCGCTCTCCATCGACAGCAGGCCCGGCAGATTCGCCAGCCGCTCGGTCAGGTACGAGTAGAGCGCCTCCAGGACGGTGGGCGCACCGGCGGTGACCTCCGGACGCAGGGCCTCGACCTGGTCCGCGGTGAGCGGGCCCTGTTTGGTGACCAGACCCTCGGCGCGGGTGATGAATCGGTGCAGCAGGTAGTGCGCGGTCACCGATTCGATGCGCGAGGTGCGGGGCAGCCGCTGCAACAGCAGGATGTCACCGTCGCTCTCGTGCTCGGGCTGGGCCAGGCAGGTGATCTCGGTGCCACCCGATTGCCGGTCCAGCTCGTCGTATCCGTCGGAATTCGCCACCACCGGTCCCCTGACTCCGAAATCCACCATCCTGCACCGCATTCCGAGCTTTCCCGAGTCTCCGCGCGCAGGGTGGAGCATGCAACCGATCGAAGGAGGATCTGATGGACACCGATGTGCTGATCGTCGGCGCCGGACCGACCGGCTCGATGCTCGCGGCCGAACTGCGGCTCGCGGGGGTGGCGGCCTTGCTCGTCGAGCGGCGGGCCGGGCTGAGTGCGAGTGGGCGCGCCGGTGGTGTGCAGTCGCGGACGCTGGAGATCTTCGAACAGCGCGGGCTGCTGGATCCTTTGCTGGCTACCGGCCACTATCCTTCGAACGCAGGACATTTCGCCGGGATTCTGCTCGATGCCGGTCACCTCGATGACCGCCTGGTCGGGCGGCTGGTGCCGCAGCACATTATCGAGGGCGTACTCGGGGAGCATCTCGCGGCGGCGGGTGCACCGGTGCGGCGTGGACACGAATTGGTCGGCCTCAGCACCGATTCGGCGGGTGTCACCGCCGCGATCTCGGACGGCTCACGGCGGTACGAGGTGCGTGCCTCCTACCTGGTCGCCACCGACGGGGCGCACAGTACTGTCCGGTCGCTGCTCGGCGTCGAATTTCCCGGCACGTCCGCGACCAATACCTCGGCGGGCGCCGACGTGTGGCTCTGCGGCGCCGCGCATTTCCGTACCGGCGGCACCCATTGGCGCTGGGACGATGCGGGCGACTGGGCGATGATGCTGCCGTTCGGTGATCACTTCCGGGTCGGTTTCGGCGGGCCCGCCCATCCCGAGGATCGCGCCCTTCCCGTCACCGATGACGAAATCCGGTCGAGCCTGACTGTTTTCGGTGCGGAGATCGAAGTTCTCGATATCCAGGACCGATTCCGGATCACCGATTCCACGCGTCAGCTGCGCCGTTATCGGGAAGGGCGGGTGTTCTTCGCCGGCGATGCGGCGCATGTACATCCGCCCTTCGGCGGGCAGGGCATGAACACGGGTATTCAGGACGCATTCAATCTGGGCTGGAAGCTCGCCGCCGTCCTCGACGGCAGCGCCGGGAGCGAGCTGCTCGATACCTATGATCAGGAACGACACCCGGTCGCGGAACGTGTGCTGTTCAATGTGCGAGCGCAGGGCGCGCTCATGAACCGCGGTGCGGCCGACAGCGATATCAATGAATTGCGGGCGCTCTTCACCGAATTGGTCACGTTGGCGGACACCCGCACCTATCTCGCGGAGATGCTGAGTGGTCAGGCGAGCCGGTACTCGATGCCCGCCGCGCCCGATCACCCGCTGCTCGGGCGCCCCGCGCGCGACCTCGAGCTACCGGAAGAGCGGCTGTTCGTCCGGTTGCGTTCGGGCCGTGGCGTACTCGTCGCGGGCAGTGCGGCGATCGCCGCGGCGGCGGCGCGCTGGTCGGATCGGGTCGATATCGTGCTCGCGCCGGTTCCCGACTCGCTGCTGGTGCGTCCCGACGGCTATATCTGCTGGGCCGCACCATCATCCGAGCCAGGTGCGGCACTCGGGTCCGTCCTCGCTCAGTGGTTCGGTCGGCCACCGCGGGATTCAGGGCATGAGCACGACGATTTCGAGGCCGTGGCGGTGTGAGGCCGCGGTCAGTGCGGCGGCAGGATCGTCGAGGCCGACGATCTGGATGTCCAGCAGTGACAGGTCGATGACGCCGGCGCGGACCATCGACCACAGGTCCAGGATGGTATTGTCACTGCACATCCAGGAGCCGTGCAGGGTGAGGCGGCGGTGCATGAAGTCGCTGTACGGGATCGGCAGGTCCTGCCGCACACCACCGACCAGGACCCACTGACCGTCGGTCCGGATCGCTTGATAGGCCGACATGGTGGGTTCCGGTGTCGGTGCCGCGCCGAGAGTGTCGATGACGGCGTCGACGGGACCGGCGGCCGCGAGGATGGCCGGGCCGTCGACGCCGCGATCTCCGGTGAGCGCCACGGGGATTACGCGCGGGTCGATGCCCGCGAGAGCGTCCAGGGCGTCGCGGTTGCGACCGATCGCGACCACCGCCGCCGCGCCGCGCGCGAGGGCGACCAGCACTGCGGCCGAGCCGAGTTGACCGGTGGCACCGACGATCGCGACGGTCTGGCCGGCGCGCACCTCGGCGCGTTCGATGCCCGCGCCGGCGATGCCGAGCCACGGCAGGAAGGCCAGTTGCTCGGTGGCCTTGTAGGTTTCCGCCCCGGGCAGAGCTAGTAGGGTGCGTTCCGGTTGCAGGGCCCGTTCCGCGCACAGGCCGTTGCGCCAGACGTCGCGCATTCGGTCGGTGGTCGGGGTGGGGCGGCCGTCGCCGCCGATTCCGGTCCAGCCCAGCAGTGCTTCCTCCGGGGCGGAGGCGCGGCCGGAGCGGAACAGGCCGGTGGCGACGGCGATATCGCCCTGGCGCACGCCGAACACATCGTCGGCGGTCGCGGTCACGCGTCCGATTCCGGCCGCGCCGAGCACGATCGGCAGCGGGAACCCGCCGCGGCCGCCCGCGACCAGGTCGGCGGTGTAGGCGGGGATCTGTACCGCGAGTATGTCCAGCGTCGCGCCACCGCCACGCAGTTCCGGATCGGGCAATTCGGCCAGCTGCAGGCCGCTTTCGGGTGTGGTTATCTGCCATGCCTTCATGTCCCTCAGCTCACTCTCACCGGGACGTGATATCCAGAGCCGTGTGATCGTGGAACCAGGACTGCCAGGATGACCGCCGACGACGACCCGGCCCGCGCCCGCCGACGCGAGCTCGGCGCCTTCCTCCGCGCCCGCCGCGAGCAGACCACCCCCGCCGAGGTCGGCCTCCCGGGTTCCCCGCGCCGCCGCACTCCCGGCCTGCGCCGCGAGGAACTCGCCGTCCTGGCCGGGGTCAGCACCACCTGGTACACCTACCTCGAGCAAGGCCGCAATGTCCGGCCCTCCGGTCAAGTCCTCGCCGCCATCGCCGGCGCCCTCTGCCTCACCGCCGAGGAGCGCACTCACCTGCACTCGCTCTCGGACCCCACCCCCGAACTCACCCGGCCCGCCGCCGCACCCACAACTGCTGCGCGTGAGCAGGTATCACCCGAGGTGGCGGCAATCCCCGCCCTGCTGCACCCGGCCCCCGCCTACATCACCGGCGCCACGACAGACGTGCTGGCATGGAACGAGGCCGCCGCACAACTCTTCTCGTCCCTCATCGATCACGCACCCGGCGCGACTCCCAACCTGGCCCGCTGGATCTTCCTCGACCCCAAGGCAAAAGAACTCCTGGTGGATTGGTCCGCGGTAGCCCAAACAGTCCTGGCCCGCCTGCGCACCAACGCCGGCCATCACCCCGAAGACCCGCGCTTCCCGGCCCTCGCACACGAACTCCGTACGGCCAGCACCGAAGCCGACGCCTGGTGGCCCCGCTACGACATCGCCACCAATCGCTCCGGCACCAAACAGATCCGTCACCCCACCCGTGGCCTGCTGACCCTCACCCACGCCGCCCTCACCGTCACCGACGCCCCCGACCAGGTCCTCGTCGTCTACTCGATCCCGTAGATCCGGCCCCCGAACGCAGGAGCACCCGACCGGGGCGCGCCGGGCGCGACCTGGCCGGTGCCTGGTCTTGCGGGTTTCTAGCGGGGGGTGGGTTCCCGGACGGGCAGGCCGGCGGCCGAGTAGACGGCGTCGATGAGGGCCATGTTGACCACCGCGTCTTCGGGTGGGGTGGCGACGGGTTCGCCGTGCAGGACCGCGCCGGCGAAGGCGTCCAGCTGGAAGTTGTAGGTGGGGCGGCGGGTGAAGTGTTCCATGCGTTTGCCGTTCGCGGTTTTGACGGTGAAGCGGTGGAACCATTGGGGCGCCAGGGGGTTGATGACGTGCAGGGTCCCCTTGTCGCCGGTGAGGCGGGCCGAGATGCGCAGGATATCGGAGGACCACATGGAGCAGCGGATATTGCCGGTGGCGCCGCCGGGGAAGCGCAGGTCCGCCGTCATGGCGCGGTCGATCTGGGGGTTGTGGAGTTTGGCTTGGGCCGCAACGACTTCGGGGATCTCGCCGGTGAAGGTGCGGGCCATGTGCAGGGCGTAGCAGCCGGCGTCCATGGTGGCGCCGCCGGCCAGGGCCCAGTTGTAGCGGATGTCGGAGAACTTGAAGAGGGGGAAGCAGAAGGCCACTTCTACTTTGGTGAGGCGGCCCAGTTCGCCCGAGGCGACGATCTCTTCGATGCGGTGGGTCAGGGGGTGGTAGCGGTAGTGGAAGGCTTCCATGACCACGCGGTCGGAATCGGCGGCGAGAACGGCGATTTCCTTGGCTTCGGCGGCATTGGCGGTGAAGGGCTTCTCGCACAGGACGTGTTTGCCGGCGGCCAGCGCGGCGCGGGTCCACACGCCGTGCAGGCCGTTGGGCAGCGGGTTGTAGACGGCGTCGATGTCGGGGTCGGCCAGCAGGGACTCGTAGGAGTCGTGCACCTTGTCGATGCCGTGCTTGGTGGCGAAGGCGCGGGCCCGGGCGCTGTCGCGGGCGGCGACCGCGGCCACCACCACTTCGGGGTTGCCCGCCGCGGGGCGGATGAGCGCATTGGGCGCGATAGTGGCGGCTCCGAGAATCCCGATGCGTACCGGGGCGCTGCTGATCATGCTCACGAATCTAGCGCCTTGTCCGGATTGCCCGGCGCGGTATGCGCGGTGGCGTCAGCCGGTGACGCTGGCGTGGCCGTCTTCGATGTGCCCGCGGAAGTCGCGGGTGTAGGCCGGGTCGGTGTCCACGGTGAGGGACAGGTCGTACCAGCCGTTCCCGTAGCGCAGGGCATTCCAGGTATCGGTCGTGGTCTGCCCGGCCTTGATGGTGTAGGCCCACGGGCCGTCGGAGCGGTAACCGTTGGCCTGCACCGTCACTGTGGCCGTGGCCTTTCCCTTGTTGGTCATCGACAGTTGGAGTTTGTTGTCGGAGGTGTAGGACGCGGTCACCTCCAGGGGTGAGGTGGAGGTGCCGGTCATGCGCCAGAGGAACCGGTTGGGGCCGTGGATCGCGATGCCGTATTTCTTGTCGGCATAGTTCTGCACGTTCCAGGTGTCGCTGACCTTGGCGCCCGCTTTCACCAGGTAGGGCCAGGGACCGTCGGTGCGCCCGTCGGCCCGGTAGGCGCCCAGCTGGATGTCGGCAGCGCCGTTGTTGGCGAAGGTCGTGGTCAAGGCGCCTGCGGCGGTGAGGGTTCCGTTCGCGACGGCGGCATACGGCAGTGGCCGTGCCGGTCGAGTGCCCGATTCCTGTTCGGGCGGTTGCTGATCGGCGGGCGGGGACGGGGCGGGCAGTGCACTCTGGGTCGCATCGGCCTGTGCCCGCAGGGCAT
This sequence comes from Nocardia sp. NPDC020380, assembly GCF_044386975.1. Lineage (NCBI taxonomy): Bacteria > Bacillati > Actinomycetota > Actinomycetes > Mycobacteriales > Nocardiaceae > Nocardia > Nocardia sp. NPDC020380. Next base: position 83,009 of record NZ_JBIRVQ010000018.1, read on the forward strand.
CGGCGTCGGGCAGTACGGGAATGGTGGTGTCGGGCTTGGCGAAATCGAAACAGCCGGTGAGATCTCCGCAAATGGATCGGCGCCATTGGGAAATGTTGGGCTCCTGCACTCCGGTCCATTGTTCGAGGAAACGGATGACCGAAGTATGGTCGTAGACTTGCGAATTCACCCATCCCCCACGACTCCACGGCGAAATCACCAGCATGGGCACGCGCGGCCCGAGGCCGATGGGCAGACCGTTGACGAATTCCCCAGGGGTGCCCGCGGGCGCCATCGGCGGCGGGACGTGATCGAAGAAGCCGTCGTTCTCGTCGAAATTGATCAGCAGCGCGGTCGAGTTCCACAGTTTCTGATTGCCCCACAATGCCTTCAGTACGGCCTGGGTGTAGGCGGCCCCGTCGACGGGGCGTGCGGCGGGATGCTCACTGTATCCGTACGGAGCCACCACCCAGGAGACCTGCGGCAGGTTCCCGCCGGCGCAGTCGGCGAGGAAATCGGCGAGGACGTGGCCGACGTCCTTGCCCTGGCCGGAATCGGGCTTCCAGTTCTGGACCCCGAATACCTTCGCGCGAGTGGCGAGTTCGGTGTTCTTCGGATCGTGGTAGGCGTCGAACAGCCACAACGGATTGTCACCGTAGTCGCCGACGAAGGGGTGCACGCCGTCGTCGCCGATCTCGTCGTTGGAGTAGACCTTCCAGGTGATCCCCTTGGCCTGTAATCGCTCAGGGTAGGTGGTCCACTTGTATACGGGGTTGTAGTCGGCGGGATTGCTGATGGCCGGTCCGCCGAATTGCCCGGCGGGGTCGATGGTTCCGGTCCAGTGATAGAGCCGATTGGGTGTGGTGGGTCCCAGCACCGAGCAGAAGTAGTGGTCGCAGACGGTGAAGGCATCGGCGAGGGCGCGATGGAAAGGGATGTCGGCATCGGTGAAGTAACCCATGGTCATCTCGCCTTTCGCCGAGGTCCAGCCATCGCTCCAGCCGCCGTTGATCGCGCGGTGCTGATCGGTCCAGCCGTGCGGCAGGTCACCGAGGTCCTGGCCGTCGACCTGGCCGGTGTCGACATGGAAGGGCAGCAGGTAGCCGCCGTCGGTGCGACCCGAATCGGGCTGGTAGTAGACGTTCCGGCCGTCCGGCTTGACCACGACGGAGGCGTCACCGAGCCCGCGCACCCCGCGCATGGTGCCGAAATAGTGGTCGAAGGAACGATTCTCCTGCATCAGGACGACCACGTGCTCGACATCGTTGAGCGTGCCCTTGCGGCTCGGCGCCGCGAGCGCTTCGGCCATACCGGAGGGCAACAGCTGCAGACCACCGGTCAATGCGGCCGCGCCGAGGGCGCTCCCGATGAATCGACGCCTCGGAAAACCCGAACCTGATTGGGGCACAGCACTTCCTCCCGATCTGACTGGAATTGTCGAGCAGAGCGAAGAATGTCCGCAGGGAAGAAAGGTACCGAGACATTTCCGGCCGGAATCAAATACGCCATGAATCCCTCGTGACGTGAATCCCAACGCGAGCGGTCCGCGACGGGTGAATCGCATTAGTGGTGAAATTCCCCACCTGAACAGGACGGCACGAATTCCGTGTGCACCGCACGGAGGAACTAGGCTGGCGGGTATGGGTCCCAGCGACGGGGTGGTCGATGATCTCGGGGCGGCCGTTGCCGTGCGGCGCCCGGTCGGGCGGGTCGTGTCACTGGTGCCGTCGCTGACCGAAGCCATCGCGGTCACCTGTCCGGGGTTGCTGGTCGCCGCGACCGAGTGGTGCACCCATCCGCAGGAGCTGCAGGTCGAGCGGGTGCGCGGGACCAAGAATCCGAATGTACGCCGGATCGGTGAGATCGCACCGGATCTGGTGGTGTGCAATCAGGAGGAGAACCGCCGCATCGACGTCGAGCGGCTGCGGGCGGCGGGAATCGCGGTGTGGGTGACCAGGATTCGGACCCTCGATGAGGCCCTGGAGTCCATGCGGCGACTGTTCACCGTGGCCCTGGATATCGCCGTGCCGCAATGGCTGGAGCAGGCCGCGGCCGAATGGGCCGAGCCCGCGCCGGAACCGTTGCGTGCCGCGGTGATTCCGGTGTGGCGTGACCCGTGGATGGTCGTCGGGCGCGACACCTTCACCGGCGATCTGGCGCGCCGGCTGGGACTGCGCCTCGTGCACGCCGCGCTACCCGAGCGTTATCCGACGGTGCCGGTAGCGGAGCTGACGGCGGGCGTGGACCTGGCAGTGCTGCCGGACGAACCTTATGTCTTCACCGAAACCGATGGGCCCGAGGCCTTTCCGGGCATCGAGGTGGCACTCGTCGAGGGGCGCAGCCTCACCTGGTACGGCCCGTCGCTCGTCACCGCTCGCCGATTGCTGACCGAGCAGCTGGCGCATCCGCTCCGCGCCTGATCGGTTACTGCGGGCTGAGGACTCCGATGGGGAATTGCCGGCTGCTCAGCGCCCGGTAGGCGGCCGCGTGCGGGTAGACCTCCAGCAGTGCGCGCCAGCGCTTTTCGTATTCGTCCTCGTCGGTGACCACGCGCAGGGTCACCGTGTGGGTCTCGCGGCCCACTCGCGCCTGCGCGGTGCCGGCCGCCGCCAGGTTCTTCCACCAGTTCGGGGTGCCGGGATGCCCGCCGTTGGACCCGTACACCAGCAGGTCCTCCCCGTCGCGTACCAGCATGAGCATGACCGGGCGCGGTTCACCGGATTTGCGGCCCACCACCGTCAGCTCGAACACCGGCGCACCCGACAGCGTGGTGAAGCGGGTACCGCCGAACAGCCGGTACAAGCGACCGTGCAGGCGGCCGTAGAAGCGTGCGACAGGGGCGAGATAGGTGCTCGCGTAGTGGTTGAACCGTCCGGTGGCAGTGAGCCGATCGGTTCCGGAAGCATTGGCGGCCATAGCGTTTCCCAGCGTCAGCGGATCGGTGCGCCCCACTGTACGCAGCGGGCCCCGGCGCTCGTTCACGCCAGGCCCACTCAGTAGACACGCTGTCACTGTAGCGGAGCGTCCCCGGCACCGGTGAGCCGCTGCACGAGGAAGGCGATGATCTCGTCACGGGCCGCGAGGGTCGGCTCCCCCGCGGCATCGATCAGATGCGCGGTGACCACACTGTGCGGGCAGCCGATGTACTGCGAGAAGAACGGCGGCGCCGCGGGATTGGCGGCCGCGGCGGGCAGGAGCCGCGGCTCGAAGCGCGGACCCAGCGCCGCGGCGTAGGCGGCGAAACGCTGTTCGGTGCAGAAGCGGTCGCCCTCGAAGCGGTAGGCGCGCACCACGAGGTCCTCGCGGTCGATCCGCTCCCGCACCGCCGCCAGCTCGGCCGGTGAAATCTCCAGTCCGCCAGGCTCGTCCAGCGGCAGCGACGGCTGGCACAGCACCGGGGCGAGGGTGGCGGGCTCGAGCATCATGGTCAGGGCGAAATTGCCGGTGAAACACATGCCCAGCGCGCCGACGCCCGGGCCGCCGCATTCACCGTGGGCCTGTGCGGCCAGGGCGCGCAGCCAGCTCGCCACCGGGCTCGACTTGCCGGCGCCGAAGGCCCGGAACTCGGCACTGACACAGGCGCGTTTGAAGACCTCCGCGCCGGCGGCGGCCTCGGGGTAGGCGCCGTCGCGGCCGAACAGCGACGGCAGGTAGACGGTGAGCCCGGCCTCGCGCACCCAGCGCGCGAAGCGCGCCACATCGGGGCTGATTCCGGGCATTTCCGCCATCACGATGACCGCGGGACCGGTGCCGCCGACGTGGACCGTGCGCGTGGCGCCGTCGAGCGTGATCGATCGGGGCTCGAAGTCGGCGAGGTCGTCATCGCGGGATTCCGGCGGGAGAGATTGCTGCACAAACGAAACCTTGCCGCAGCGAGCAAGGACTCCGCTATTGACGAGATCGCCACTCTTCGGTCTAATCTCGCCAGATGATTACCCACCTCGCGCTCGACGGTGTGCTCGAGGGCGCCCTCGGTATCGGGCTCGACATCGTCGACACGGCCGCCGGACTCGCCGGTGAGGCGCAGGGCGGGCGGCTGGGCCAGCGCGTCGTGTCGCTGGACGGCAGACCGGTCCGCTCCGGGAGCGGGCGATCCATCGCCGTGGATACCGAAACCTCGCTCGGTTCAGCGCGGTTCGGGCCCGGGGATGTGCTGGTGATTCCGGGCCCCTCCGCATCGAGTGAGACCCGCGTCGGCGAACTACTCTCGCGGCCCGAGACGCTGCGGGCCGTCGAATCGATCCGGCGGGCCGCCGACTCCGGCGCGACGGTGGCCGCGTCGTGCTCGGCCACCTTCGTACTCGCCGCCACCGGACTGCTGGCGGGGCGTGCGGCCACCACCACCTGGTGGCTGGCGCCGCTGTTCGCGCGCCGCTTTCCCGAGGTCACCGTCCGGGCCGATCACATGGTCGTCGACAGCGGCGAAATACTCACCGCCGGTGCCGCTTTCGCTCATGCCGATCTGCTGCTGGCGCTGGTCGCCCGGCTCGGCGGCGGTGAGCTGACCGAGCAGGTGGCGCGCTATCTGGTGCTCGATGCGCGCATGTCGCAGTCGCGCTACATGGTGCTCGAGCATCTGCGCGCCACCGATCCGGTGCTGCACGCGGTGGAACAGCACATCAACGCCAATCTGACCCGTCAGCTCTCGCTGCACGAATTGGCCGCGGCGGCAGCGGTTTCCCCGCGCACCCTGGCCCGGCGTCTGCGTGACCGTCTCGGCCTGTCGCCCACCGAGTACGTGCATCGGCTGCGGGTCGGCCGGGCGGCCACGCTGCTCGCGACCACGCGCGAACCCGTCGACGCGATCGCGAACGCGGTGGGTTATGCGGATCCGGCCGCCTTCCGGCGCGTCTATCGCCGCCACACGGGTGAGGCGCCGACTGCGACGCGGACCCGCGCGGCGGTCAGCGGGTGGGACGCGGACCGACGATCGACGCGCGTTCCATGATGCGGATCTGCGGCCAGTAATCGCTGGAGGCGTAGTGCTGAACGGCGCGGTTGTCCCAGAACGCGACCGTGTCCGGCCGCCAGGTCAGGCGGACCTGGTGCTCGGGGTAGTCGACCTGACGGCAGAGCCGGTCGATCAGCGCATTGCCGGCCTCGGGGTCCATGCCCACGATGCTCTCGGTGAAGACGCGGTTGACGTAGAGGTGCTTGCGGCCGGTGGCGGCGTGGGTGGCGACCACCGGGTGCACGACCGAGGGGAAGCGTTCGCGCATCTGCTTGCGCTGTTCCTCGGGGGCGGCGTGGCCGAAGACGCGGGTGAAATCGTGGACGGCGTCGAGGTTTTCGATCTGCGCCTTGGTCTCGTCGTCGAGCACGTCGTAGGCGGCGTACATGTCCGAGAACAGGGTGTCGCCACCGATGTCGGGGACCGAGACGGCGTGCAGGATCGCGCCCATGGACGGCTGCGCGCGCCAGGTCACGTCGTGGTGCCAGGAGTTCTCGAAACCGGCGACCTGGGCGCTCTTCTCGAAGCGCACCAGTTCCGGCTGGCCGGTATTGGACGGGATGGCGGGGTGGATTTCGAGATCGCCGAAGCGGCGGGCGAATTCGACGTGCTGGGCCGAGGTGAGCGGCTGGTCGCGGAAGAACAGCACCTTGTACTCGTGCAGGGCCCGGCGCACGTCGGCGATCACCGCGTCGGGCTGCGGGGTGGTCAGATCCACGCCGCTGATCTCCGCGCCGAGGGTGGCGCCGACCTGGCGGGCATCGAAGTGCTGCCACCGCAGCCCGGCCAGGCGGTCGCGTTCGGCCGCGAGGTGGGTGAACGGGCCCGAGACCAGCGGATGGCCGGGGAGGCGGATCACGCCGAGCTGCAGTCCCTTGGACGGATCCTGCACGGCGGTACCTGTGGATTCGGACATGCCGGGTTCCTTTCGATGGCGAGAGCGATGGTGTAGTCACCCGACTACAGCAACTCGAATGCTAGCGTAGTCACGTGACTACACATCGGGCAACAAAAACTTCGCAGACGGCCCCCACCGGCCGCGATGCGGCGCCGACGGGCCGCGATGCAGTCGTCGCGGCCGTCCTGGACCACGCCGCGGACCTCTTCGCCGAACGCGGGCCCACCGCCACCTCGATCCGCGATATCGCCGAACGCGCCGGGGTCAATCACGGGCTGGTCTTCCGCCACTTCGGCGCCAAGGAACAACTCGTCGGCCAGGTGCTCGAATACCTCGGCACCGACACCGAAGCCCACGTCGAACACGCCGGATTGGGCACCGACGATCCCCGGCTGCGCCGGCACTGGACCGTGATCGCCCGCTGTCTGCTCGACGGTTATCCGGTCGGCGAACTGCAGAAGCGCTTCCCGACCATGGAACGGCTCGTCTCGGTCGCGCGCACCGAATACCCCGACGAGCAACAGGCCGCCCTCGCCGCCGCCCACATCGGCGCGCTCATCCTGGGCTGGGAACTGTTCGGCCCGTTCCTGCGCAGCGCGACCGGGCTGCAGGACACACCGGAAACTGAACTGCGGCAGGCGATCACCGACCGCGCCACCGGCATACTGCGACCCCAGGAAACAACCGGCGCGAACTGAAATACGCTGTGCGAGAAACGAAACGGCCGGGATGACGAATCATCCCGGCCGTTACCGCGTGACGGAGGTTCTCAGCTCAGCAGTGCGCGCCCGTACCAGTCGTTCACATCGGTGACGCCGGGCAGCACGAAGAAGTAGCCGCCGCCGAAGGGCTGCACGTAGTCGGTCAGCGGCTCACCGGCCAGGCGGGTCTGAATCTGCTCGAACTGGCGCTGCACATCCTGCTGGAAGCAGGTGAAGATGTGGCCCGCGGCCATATTGCCGTTGGGATCCATGCCCAGGTCGTAGTTGTAGGACCGCCGGACCAGTTGCTGGCGTGCGGTATCGGGGGTGCGCGGGTTGGCCAGGCGGATGTGCGAGGTCAGCGGGATGACCGTGCCGTCGTGATCGCGCTCGTAGTCGGGCGTGTCGAATTCCTGATTGCCGTCCAGCGGGGCACCCGAATCCCGGCGGCGCCCGAACATGTTCTCCTGCTCGTTGATCGAGACCCGGTCCCAGAACTCCACCAGCATGCGGATCAGCCGCACCACCTGGTAGGTGCCGCCGTGCGTCCACGCCGGTTCGGCCGGATCATCGGTCCAGATCAGCGATTCGGCATCCTTACCGGTCGGATTGGCGGTGCCGTCCTTGAAGCCCAGCAGGTTCCGGCCCGTGCCCGAGGGGCGCGGCGGCGAGTTGTAGCCCTCGATCTTCCAGCGCAACTGCAGCGCACCGCGAGTCTGGCGGGTGATGTCGCGGATCGCGTGATGGACGGTGTCGGGGTGGTGCGCGCACAACTGCACCATCACATCGCCGTGCATCCACGCGTCTTCGGGTGAATCGTCCGGGAAGATCTTCATCGGCGTCAGGTGCGCCGGCTTGAGCTTGGCCAGCCCGAACCGGTCGTCGAACAGGCTCGCGCCCACACCGGTGGTCACGGTGAGCCCGTCGGCGGGCGTATCCGGGCCCAGCACGTCACTGTCCGACGGCGGCTGGCCCAGGCCCAGATCCGGCGGCGTGTTGTCGGCGGTGAGGAAGCGGGCGCGCGCGGTGAGCGTCTTCATCAACTCGGTCAGCTCGGCCTTGCCCGACGCCGTGACATCGAAAGACGCATAGCAGGAGGCGTTCTGCTTGTCCGCCGGCCCGGGGGTGAGGATGCCCGCCTGATGCACCCCGTGGAACGGGTAGGACGAGGCGGCCGAGGGCGCGCCCGAGGCCGCGGCCGCGGCGTCCACGCGGGCGCCTTCGGCGACGAGTCCCGCGGTCAGGGCCGTACCGGCCGCACCGGCGGCGGCACCGGAGAGGAATCTGCGTCGGCTGAGGTTCATCGGAGGGAAGCCTTACGTGTCGAGGATCAGTGGGCGGCGGGAACTTCCAGCAACCGGGGAACCCGGGCCAGAACTTCCAGGGCGCCGCCGAGTGCGGCCTTCACGGACTGCTGTGCGGCATGCGGGGTCTGGGCGGGCGGGCGCCACTTGCCGTTGTCCTGGGTGGCCAGCAGCGCCCGCTGCAGGGTGTCCAGGCGCGCGGCGATGAGGGGGCGCAGGTCCGGTGCGCGCTCATCGAGCAGCGGGCCCAGGCCGCTGATCACGGTGCGGGTGATGTCGATATCGGCCATCGTGAGTGGGTAGGCGGCGCCGCCACCGAGATCGTCCATGCCCGAAATGTGGTCGCGCAGTGCGTCTTCGAGGATCTCGTGACCGCGGATCGGCAGATTGGTCGGGTCACCGGCCAGATCGGTCGAGGTCAGGTTCTGCTGCACGGCGGCGATATCGGCGCCCAGCTTGTCCAGCACCGGCAGCAGCTGCGCGGCGCCCTGGCCGTGCCACAGGCCGTACTCGAGGCGGTGCAGGCCGGTGAACCCGTCGTCGTTCACCCCGTCCGGCAGGCCACCGGGCAGGCCGTCCACGGCGGTGCCCTTGTCACCGAAACTGTTGTAGGAGGCGCCGACCCGTTCCCACTGCTCCTGGGCGGTCAGCCAATCCGCCTGCGCCGCGGCGATATTGTTCGCGTGCAGATCGTTGCGGATCGCGCCGAGGGTGCCGGTGAGCTGACCGAGGGCCTGCGCGGCGGCGGCCTGGTAGGCGTCGTTGGCGGGCTTGAGGTCGACCTGGGTGACCGGCTTGACCGCCGGCGGCGCGTCCGCGGTACCGCTGACCTGCACGGTGGCCGAGGTCGTCACGGCCTGGCCCGACATCGCGCACTTGATCGTGTAGCTGCCGTGGCTCAGGGTCGCGGTCATATCGGCGGTGGTGCCCGCGCCGATCGTCTCGATCTCGCCGACGATGGCGCCGTCGGCATTGACCAGGGTGATCTCCCCCGCCTTGCCGCTGTCGTTCTTGACCGAGAAGGTCTGGCTGCCCGAACGCGCCGAACCCCATTCCGGCGCACAGGAATTCGAGGTGATCGAGACCGCCTGGATCGAGCCTTCGCTCGCCGAGGGCAGCAGCGCGATGGCCAGGCCCGCGGCCAGTGCGGGCACCAGCACCAGGGCCGCGCTCACCACCGCGAGGCGCTTGCCCGCGATCCGCTCGAACCAGTCGCTGACATGCTCGTGATCCTCGGCCGGTTCGGGCTTGGGCGCGGCCGGTTTCGGGGCGGTGGCGCCCGCGCGGACGAACATGGTGAGCACCACGACGAGGTAGACCGCCCAGGCGACCACCTGCAGCACGGTCATCTTCGGTTGCAGCGCGGTGATGCCGGTTATGAGCGAGGCCCACCAGGAATTGGCGTCGATGTGGGCGCTCCAGTCGAAGGCGATCCACTGCGCACCCGGGATCACACCCGCGTTCTGCAGTTCGCCCAGCCCGTAGGCCAGCACGCCCGCGGCGATCACGATCAGCAGCAGCGCGGTGCGGCTGAAGAACACGCCCAGGTTGAGCCGCACGCTCTGGCGGTACAGCAGCCAGCACAGCACGACCGCCGCGATCAGGCCGATGGTGGCGCCGACCAGGGGGGCGAGGGTGGTGCCGGAGGCCTTGACCGCGGTCCACACGAACAGCGTGGTCTCCAGGCCCTCGCGCCCGACCGCCAGGAACGCCGTCACCGCCAGCGCGCCGGCGCCGATGGCCGCGGCCCGGGTCACCTCACCGCGCAGCTGCTTGGACAGCGTCGAGGCGGTGCGGCGCATCCAGAACACCATCCAGGTGACCAGTGCGACCGCCAGCACGCTCAGCACGCCGCCGACGGTCTCCTGCGCCGAACTCGACATCACGCTGGTCGAATAGGTCAGCACGGCAGCGAAACTGGCCGCCACCGACACCGCCCCGAGCAGCCCGAGCCAGACCGGTGTCGCGGACAACGGACGCTCGGCCGTCGACGCCTTGCGCACGGCTGCCAGCAGGATCGTCACCACGAGACCGGCCTCGAGGCCTTCCCGCAAGCAGATCAGAAGGTTCGGTAATGCCTCGGCCCAACTCACGCCGTAAAGGTAAGGCATACCTACTTCTCAGGTCCAGCGCACCCCCCTCGGAAACCTCGTGGTTACCTGCGCCGCAGGTCTAGAGGTGGGTGCCGAAGAACCCGGCGAGTCGCGCCACGGCGGGGTCGACGTACCGCGGTTTGTCGTAGAGATCGGTGTGGCTCGCGCCGTCGATCCAGTGCAGTTCCTTGGGGCCCTGGATCATTCGATACGCCTCGATGCTCATCCACGCGGTGACCGCGCGGGTGCCGGCCAGCAGCAGGGCCGGGCGGTCAGCGAGCAGCGGTAGTGCGGTGAAGGCGTCGAAGATCGCGAGTTTGTCGATACTGGGCCAGACGAAGAAGTCGGCTTGGCGGGGATGGTGGCCGCGCGCGGTGCGGTAGTACTCCCAGCCCTCGGCGCCGTATTCGCCGCCGTGGGCGCGGGCTTCCGCCTCGGTGTCCGGGATCAGGTGCAGCGGGGTGACGGTCTCGCCGCGAGCCTCGCTCGTGCGGGCGCGGGATGCTGCGTCGAGCAGTTGCCGGAAGACGGCCGGATCCTGGGTGCCGTCGCCGCCGTGCTTGAAGTGGCGGGCCAGGTCGGCCGCGGAGACCGTGGCCACGGCCTGCACGCGGGGGTCGCTCGCGGCGGCCGCCAGGGCGTAACCGCCACCGGCACAGATACCGAGCTCACCGATGCGGTCCGCCTCGACTTCGGGACGGCCGGTCAGGAAGCTCACCGCCGCCTTCAGATCTTCGACGCGATGGGCCGGGTCTTCCAGGCCGCGGGGTTCGCCACCGCTCTCGCCTTGATAGGCGGCGTCGAAAGCGAGTGTCACGAAACCCTTTTCGGACAGCTTGCGGGCGTAGAGCCCGGCGGTCTGTTCCTTGACGCCGCCGCCGGGATGTCCGACGACGATGGCGGGCAGTGGACCTCCCGCGGGCGCATCGGGGATGTACAGGTCGCCGGCGAGAGTGAGGCCCACGCTGTCGAAGCTAACGCTGGTTTTGGTCATGCATCCACGGTCACGCCGCGCTGACCTGCGCAAAAGAGCCGCATTCTTGCCTGGCCAAAATCTTGGCCCTCTTCCTCGCGCGGTACTGGTGTCCAGAATGGACGCATGCCCCACCCCACCGACTCCGCCCGGCTCGGCGACTTCTTGAAGGCGCGGCGCGCGCAACTCACCCCGCACGAGGTCGGACTGCCCGAGTCGGACAACCGCCGCAAGGTCACCGGCCTGCGCCGCACCGAGGTCGCGCAACTCGCGGCGATCAGCGTCGAGTACTACACCCGGCTGGAACAGGGGCGCGTACAGGCCTCCGCGACGGTGCTCGGCTCCCTCGCCCGTGCCCTGCGACTGGACGAGGACCAGCAGACCTACCTCTACGAAGTAGCCGGCAAGTCCGATGCCAGACCTCGCCGACGCCGCACCGCGCAACGTGTACGACCTGCGATGCGCCGCTTGCTCGATCAGCTCACCGAGACTCCCGCCATCGTGCTGGGTAAGCGACTCGACATCCTCGAATGGAATGCGAGCGCCATCGCGCTCTACGGTGATTTCACCCGATTCCCTGCGCCACAACGCAATTACATCCGCCTGCTCTTCACCGACCGCCACTTCCGTGCGCTGCACCGGGATTGGGCCCACGATGCCCGCAGCGCGGTCTCGGCCCTGCGCATGGAGGCCGCCCAGGACCCCGGCGACCCCGAACTGGCCCGCCTCGTCGGCGAACTATCGGTCCAGGACAACGACTTCCGCACCTGGTGGGCCGAACACCACGTCGACAGCACCGGTTCCGGCACCAAGAACTACCACCACCCCCTCGCCGGCGACCTCACTCTCGACTGCGACACCTGGCTCAGCCCCGACGGCTCCGGCCAACGCCTCATGGTCCTCACCGCCGACCCCGCCACGCCCTCCCACGACGCCCTGCGCATCCTCCTCGCATGGGAAACCACACACCCGCACACCAGCGCCGAGGAAAGCGAAATCCTATGAACGCCAGCGACTGACGCTCACGATCACCGCAAGCGCACCGGCTATCGCTGGGTCGTGGCCAGTTTCAGGCCGAAGGCGACCACCACTGTTCCGGTGATCGCGTCCATCGCGCGACGCACACGGTCGCGGTCGAGCCAGGCCTTCGCGGCCCCGGCGGCGCAGATGATCATCGTGAACCACACCATGCCTTCGATGTTGTGGACCACCGCGAGGGCGCAACCCATGACCAAGTGCGGGACGCCGGGCGGCAGGAACTGCGGGAGCATGGCCACGTAGAAGACGCCGACTTTCGGGTTGAGCAGGTTGGTGCCGAATCCTTTTGCCCAGGAAGCGAATACGGTTCGCGGTGCGTCGTCCGGGGTGAGGGTGTCGGTTGGTGGTGGACGGCGGAAAGCCTGGCGCAGCATGCCGATTCCCATCCAGACGAGGTAAATCGCGCCTGCGATCCGCAGCAGGGTGTAGGCCACTTCCGAGGCTGTCAGCAGGGCGGAGACACCTGCGGCAGCCGCCGCGCCCCACACCAGCGTGCCGGAGCCGACACCCAGTGCGGTGGCGAAGGCTTGGCGGCGGCCACGACCGACCGCGGCGCGCAGGACGAGGGCGGTGTCCAGGCCGGGCACGAGGGTGAGCAGGCCTGCCACGACGGCGAAGGACAGCAGTGCGTGCAGCATGGCCACAGAGTAGACAGGGACTGACGCTTAGGATTATGGAAGCGGATCACGTTTCGGGGAGGGAACATGGCTGAGATCGTGGGGCGGGCCGGGGTTGTCGGGGGTGGGATCGGGGGGCTTGCGGCCACTATCGCGTTGCGGGGCGCCGGATGGGATGTCACCGTGTATGAGCAGGCGCCGCGATTTGCCGAGGTCGGGGCCGGAATTACGTTGGCTGCCAATGCTTTGACGGCGTTGGATGTGCTCGGGGTGGGGGAATCGGTGCGGGCCGCGGGTGTCGCGGATCGGCGCGGGCTCGCGCGCAATCAGCGGGGGCGGGTGTTGGTCGATGCCAAGGTCAGTGACTTCGTGGGCGGGCTGATCGCGCTGCATCGGGCTGATCTGATCGCGATTCTCGCTGCGGCGGTGCCGTCGGAGTGTGTGCGGGCGGGCAGTCGTGTCGTCGGTGTCGATGCCGAGGGGCGGATCGAAACCGATGCCGGCACAATTCAATACGATCTGGTCGTCGGTGCGGATGGTGTCAACAGTGTGGTGCGGCAGCAGCTGTGGCCGGAGGCGGGTGCGGTGCGCCGGACCGGGATGACCGCGTGGCGGTGGGTCCTCGATACGTCGGCGCCCGATCCCGTCGGGGTGATCCTGGGTGAGCGCGCGGAGGCGGGTGTGGTGCCGATGGCCGGGGATCGGACCTACGTCTTCACCGCGGCCCGGCCCGGAATCTCGACGCTGGAGTACTTCGCCGACTGGCCCGATCCGCTCCCGAAGCTCATTGCCGGTACCGATCCTGCTCGCGTCGTCGTCGATGAGCTGCTGGAAATTCCTGTGCCGAAACGTCTCTGGAAGGATCGGGTCGCGCTGATCGGCGATGCCGCGCATGCGATGCGGCCGACGCTCGGGCAGGGTGCCGCCATGGCGCTCGAGGATGCCGTCACGCTGGCGGCCTGCGCACCGGACCTGGGCCGCTATTCGGCTGCTCGCCGGCGCCGGGTCGCGACGATGAGTTTCCTGTCCCAGCACGGGACGCGGTTCACCTCGCCGGGATCGGGCACGCTGGCCGCGCTGCGCGATGCCATGTTCGCCGCCACGCCCAATGCGCTGTCGATCAAGATGTTCCGCCTCGTCAATGATCGCGCCCTGCGTGGCTGGCGCCCGCCGACGCGGTAACTGCGGGTCAGGCGAAGCCGAACCAGACCGTGGCGGCCAGCAGGATGAGCGTGATCGCTACGACGGCGCGGGTGGTGTAGGTGTGGCGCACTCTTGCCTCCGTGGTCAGACGAAATTGAAGCGTTCGGTGTGGACTCGTTCGGCCGGAATCGCCAGGGCGGCAAGGGCATCCTCGACGGCGGTGACCATGGGTCCGGGGCCGCAGAGGAAGTACTGCTGGTATTCGCTGCGCGGTGGGAGGTGGCGGGCGAGGATGCGCTGGTCGAGGAAGCCGCGTTCGCCGTCCCAGGTCGGCGGGGCGGTTTCCAGGATGTGGATGACGGTGAGGTCGACGCGAGCAGTGAGTGCGTCGAGTTCGTCGGCGAAGGTGGCGTCGTCGAGGGTGCGGTTGGCGTAGAACAGCGTGCAGGGGCGGGGATCGGCGCGCTCGGCGAGGGTGCGCAGAATGCTGACCATCGGAGTGATGCCGACGCCGCCGGCGATCAGGACGAATCCCGGTCCTTCGTAGCGATCGGGGGTGAACACTCCGTGCGGGCCGTCGAGGTAGGCGCGTGTCCCGGGCGCCAATTGCCCGATGGTGGAGGTGAAATCGCCCAGCACCTTGATCGTCATCTCGACCCCCTCGGCGCGTTCGGCACTCGAGGAGAACGAGAACGGGTGCGCACTCACGGTGAACGGTGAACGGTCGACCACCAGCCAGCCGAACTGTCCGGGCTGGAATCGAAACCCCTTGTGCCCCACCGGCTCGAAGCCGAGCGTGTGCGCGTCACCGCGCTCGGCGGTGACGCTCGCGATACGCCACGGCCGTCGCAGCCGCCCGATCGGTTTGATCACCCGCACCCACACCAGCAGCCCGACCAGCGCCACGGTCATGACGATCCACAACGCCTTCTTCCACGTCTCGCCCAGGTAGTGACCGACCAGCAGCATGTGCGCCAGCGCGAAGCCGACGATCAGCACCGACAGCACCCCGTGCAGGACCTGCCACACCTCGTAGCGGATCCGTAATCGCCTGCGCCACACCGAGGTCGCGACGAGCATCAGCAACAGCACCACCGAGGCGACCGCGAACCGGGCCCGCCACGGCGCCTGCGCGAGATTCAGCAACCGCGCGACATCCACGCCACCCACCTGCAGCAGCACCGGATGGGCGAGGATGAAAGCCAGTGCGACATAGGAGATCTGGCGATGGAACCGCACCAGCGCGTCCTCGCCGAAGGGCGCGGCCATCGCCTGGAAACGCGCGACCAGCGCGAACTGCATGCCCATCATCGACATGCCCACGAAGCCCAGCGCGACGGAGAACTCGAGCCAGAACCCGCGGTTCGCCGACTGCGGCCCCAGCACCGCGAACACCAGCGGCACCACCGCGACGGCCACATACAACCCGAGCCAGCCGATTCCCCGCATCACCAGCGACAAACGATTCTCCTGACCATTCGACCCGCCGGCACGGTGGCGAGCGCGGACACGGTGGGAACAGCTGCCGGAACGGATCCGGAGCGAGTCCGGACGTCGAGAACCCGCACCTACGGTACGGCAGCGCCACCGGATTCGATTCGACCAGCGCGCCGCGTCGCCGGCCAGGGCCACCGGGCCCATCCCGGGGGTGCCGGGCGGCCCGAATCCGGCGTGTCGCTGCCCCTGAACGCCGACACTGGCGTATATGCGCCATCCACGGCGCATGTATCGGTTCGAAATCTTCATGGGGAGATGATCGAGATGATTCGGCATCGCAAATCGGTTGTCGCCGCTACCGCGCTCGCCGCGGCGGCGACGTCGCTGGTGTTGGCCGCACCGGATGCGGCCGCCGACGTCAACAGCGTGACGGTGACGGGCACCAGCCTCAGTCTGGGCGTCGACAGGTTCGGTACCGGCTGCTCCTACACGGTCGACGTGACCGGCAGCCCGTACGAGGACGTGTACCTCTTCGACAGCAACAGTGCCGGCTTCGGTCAGCAGCAGCTGCGCCTGGACAACAGCGGCAACGCCTCCACCAGCTGGAGTCCGTCCGCGACGGGCACGCATGTGATCACGGCCTGGGCGCGCCGCGGCGGACCGCAGTTCGCCTGGGAGCAGGTCGGATCCGGTATGGATCTCGGCAGCGCGTGCGTGGTCACCAGCTGAGCACGGACACAGGCCCGATTCCTGGACCGGTCCTCGACCTGGAGTTGTGCTGACACGGCTCCCATTGTGAAACACCGAAATCCGTGCCGTGATCGAATCGGGGTGTGCGTGGGCGGCCGGGGCCGGGCATTAGTCTTCAGGAGGTGCACACCGAGCAGCCCTCCCCCGACGCCGAACCCCGAATCTGGGGCGGTACGACCCTCACCGAACGCCGTGAGGTGCGGCGTGCGGCGCTGCTGGAGGCCGCGCTGGATCTGATCGGGGAGTCCGGGGCGGGGGCGGTGACCATGCGGGCGGTGTGCCGGCGGGCGGGGCTGACGGATCGCTATTTCTATGAATCCTTCACCAGCCGTGACGAATTGCTGGATGTGCTGTATCGGCTGGTCGCCGATGAGTTCCTGGAGCCGATGACGGCGTTCGCGGTGGTCGATGATCCGAGCCGGGATCGGGCGCTGTCGGAGGTATTGCTGGACAAGGTGCTGGCCGATCCGCGCAAGTCGCGGTTGTTCCTGGTGGAGCCGTATTCGTCGACGGGGTTGGGGCAGACCACGATTGCGGTCATGCCGGCGTTCACCCGGCTCATCCAGGATCATCTGTTCGCCCATATCGAGGATCCGGTGCGGCGGCGGCTGGCGGCGGTGACCATGGCCAGCGGTAATGCGGGCATGTTCTCCGCGTGGCTGAACGGCACGCTGCGCGCCAGCCGCGAGCAGCTGGTCGATCATCTGGTGGCGACCATCGCCGCCTATCGCACGATGTATCGCTGAGCTCGCGCGGGCGCGGGGTTCAGTCGCCGCCGGTGATCGGCGGGAAGTTCAGGTAGTGCGCGAGAGCCGGTCCGCCGCGGCCCATTTCGACCAGTTCCAGGCGCAGGCCGTCGCCGGTGCGGTGGTAGTAGACGCCGGGTTCGGTATCGCCATTGAGGACCACGGCACTGGCCTCGCACGGGAAGCCCGCGGCGGTCATGCGCTCGGATTCGGCGTGGGCGTCGGCGGCCCAGTAGCCGATGTGGTGCAGGCCCGGGGTCGACCAGATCGTGCCCGGGGTGAGCTCGAGCAGCTCGATATAGGGCGGTCCCTGCACGGAAATGGTGAGCAGGGGCGCGAGTTCCGGAAGTGGTCCGGGTTCGTGCTGGTGTCCGCTGGGCACGATGGGCAGCCACTGCAGCCCGAGCAGCTCGGTGAGTTCGTCCATGGCCTCGCGCAGATCGGTGACCACCACGCCCAGGTGGTAGCCGGCGGTGATGACGGGCATTTCCGGTCTCCTCCGTTCGATGGATCGGGACGGCCTCACCGTAACAATCAGTCCGACCGGTCGGATATATTGTGTTAGATTCTTCACGTGCCCACCACCGACGGACGCCGCCTGCGCGGCCATCGCACCCGCGAATCGGTGCTCGAGGCCGCGGTCGCGACCGCCTCGACCGCCGGTTTGGACGGGCTGAGCCTCGCGCAGCTGGCCACCGGTCTCGGCATCAGCAAATCGGCGCTGTTCACTCACTGGCCCGACAAGCAGACGCTGCAACTGGCGGTCATCGACCAGGCCGCCGCGCAATGGGCGGATCGGATCGTGCGCCCGGCCCTCGACGGCCGCCACGGCCTGGCGGCGCTGTGGGCCGTGCAGGAAAACCGCCTGGCCTTCTACGCCGCGCCGGTGCTGCCCGGCCGCTGCTTCTTCGTCACCGCCTACACCGAATTCGACGATCGCCCCGGCCCGGTGCAGGATCGGCTGCGCGCACAGCTCGTGCAGTGGGAAGCCTTCCAGGCCAACCTGATTCGCGAATCGATCACCGCCGGAGAGCTGCGGCCCGAGACGCCCGTGCAGTTGCTGGCCTTCGAGCTCGACGCCCTCGGTCAGGCGGTGGTCACCCGCGCGCGGCTGCTCGAAGCGGACACCGTCTTCGCCGAGGCGCGTGCCGCGCTGCTGGCGCGATTGCGGCACTGGGCAACTCGCCCCGATACCCTCCCGGCGGCCTAGGACCGCGCTCACATCGAGTTGCCGAATCGGTTGGCGCGGTGTTAACTCGCTGGCGCAAGGTGCCGTCGTTAGCTGAGGCTCCTTCACGGAAACAGGCCGGCGACCCCGAACGTCGAGAGACGCCCAAGGTCAGGACAGGCCGCCCCGAACTAAGGGGTGGCCCCGACCGGCTCCCGCAGTTGACGCGGGTTCACGCCGTGGAGTGCTGAAGGTCTTACGAAGGGTGGTATCCGTGCCCGGCGCGTCCGCCGGGCCCCTCCCTGGCGCGTGCGCGGTGGAACGAGGAGGTGGTCGGCATGCCCGATGGGGACACAGGTCCGTTAGCCAATCGTTCACTCGGTGACACCGACACAATCCGCTTTCCGCTACCTGTCGAGCGGTAGCGTGCGATTTCGAGTGCGCCGACGCTAGCTGGGAGAAGGGCGTCATGTCGACGTTGGAGATGCTGTTACGGCTCGGCGCGGGTGTCGGGCTGGGCGCGGTGATCGGGTTCGAGCGCCAGTACCGGGCCCGCATGGCCGGGTTGCGGACGAACACGCTGGTCGCCGCGGGTTCGACCTTGTTCGTATTGCTGTCCGCGCACGGGTTCCACGGTGGCGACGCCGACCCGACTCGGGTTGCGGCGCAGGTGGTTTCGGGTATCGGTTTCCTCGGCGCGGGTGTGATCATGCGGGAGGGTTTCACGGTGCGCGGGCTGAATACCGCGGCCACACTGTGGTGTTCGGCGGCGGTGGGTTCGCTCGCGGGTGCGGGCATGTACGACACGGCCGCGGCGGGCACGGTGGCGGTGGTCGTGGTGAACACCGCCCTGCGCACGGCGGCGCGCGCGGTGGACCGGCCGCAGGAATCCCATGAGATCGAGGCGCTCTACGCCTTCACCGCCGCGACCGACGATTCGCACGAGGCGCATGTGCGCGCCCTGCTGGTGCAGTCGCTGACCCGCACCGATTTCCGCCTGGTGTCGATCTCCAGTCATGACACCCAGCCCGGCCGGGTGCAGGTGCGCGCCGAGCTCACCGGTGATCGCCGCGATGATCGCCAGATGGAGGCCGCGGTGAGCCGCTTGAGCCTGGAACCGTCGGTGACCAGCGTCGGCTGGCGCACGGTCCCGCAGCCCACGGTGGCCGACGAATGACCGCGGGCCTACGCTCCTATCCCTCGCGCGGGGCGCTGGATCGCCCGCGCTCACGCTGGGCCGATGTGGCCGTGTTCCTGGGCGCGGCCATCCTGATCTGGATCATCGTCAAGGTGTCCGCGGGCATGCACGTGCCCTTCGATCAGGCCACCGCGGCCACCAACATCTCCACCGATCCGGCGAAACTGCCCTACTACGCGGCCCGTTCGCTGTTGCGCATGTTCATCGCGCTCGGGGTGTCGATCGTGTTCACCTTCGTCTACGCCGAGGCGGCCGCCCGGCTGCCGCGTGCGGAGAAGGCGCTGCTGCCGGCCCTGGACATCCTGCAGTCGGTGCCGATCCTAGGTTTCCTGTCGGTGACGGTGACCGGGTTCATCGCCCTGTTCCCGGGGTCCTCGCTGGGCCTGGAGTGCGCGTCGATCTTCGCGATCTTCACCTCGCAGGCCTGGAACATGACCTTCGCGTTCCATCACAGCCTGCTGTCGCAACCGCGCGAATTGGACGAGGCGGCACGCAATCTGCGCCTGTCGCGCTGGCAGCGGTTCTGGCGGGTGGATGTCCCCTCGGGCATGTTCCCGCTGGTGTGGAACGCCATGATGAGTTTCGGCGGCGGCTGGTTCTTCCTGACCGCGGCCGAGGCGATCAGCGTCAACAACCGCAATTACGCGCTGCCGGGCATCGGTTCCTATGTGGCCTCGGCGACCGCGGATTCGGCGACCGGCAAGGTGCTGCTGGCGATCGCGGTCATGATCATCATGGTGATCGGGCTGAATGTGCTGTTCTGGCGCCCGATCACGGTGTGGGCGGAACGATTCCGGGTGGAGGACAGCGAATCCGCCGACGGGCCGCGCAGCCTGGTGCTGGATCTGTTGCGCCGCAGCCACATTCCGGGCCTGCTGGGCCGGGTCTTCGGGCCGCTGATCTTCCCGGTGGATCGCGCCATGCGGATGTTCGGGCTGGCCGAGCATCCCCTGTATGTGCCGCCGGCACGCCGACGCGCCGCGGATGTGGTGTTCACGCTGGTGGTGCTGGCCGCGCTGATCTACGGCGCCTATCACATGCTGCACTACATCGGCACCACGGTCGGTTTCGGCGAGATCGCGCATGCCCTCGGGCTGGGCGGGATCACGCTGATCCGTGTGGTGGTGCTGCTGATCCTGGCCACGGCGGTGTGGGTGCCGATCGGGGTGTGGATCGGGTTGAACCCCAAGGTGACCCGCGTCGCGCAGCCGATCGTGCAGGTGCTGGCCAGCTTCCCCGCGAACTTCCTGTTCCCGCTGGTGGGTGCGGTGCTGATCGCGACGGGCGCGAGCCTGCAGTGGGCGGGCACGCTGCTCATGGCGCTGGGTGCGCAGTGGTACATCCTGTTCAATGTGATCGCCGGCGCCGCGGCGGTGCCCAACGATCTGCGCGAGGCGGCGGCGAATCTGCGGCTGCCGCGGCTGTTGTGGTGGCGCAAGCTGATCCTGCCGGCCATCTTCCCCAGTTATGTCACCGGTGCGATCACCGCGGCGGGCGGGGCGTGGAACGCCTCGATCGTGGCCGAGGTCGTGAAGTTCGGTGATCACACGCTGACGGCAACGGGTCTGGGCGCCTACATCGCCGAGGCCACCAGCTCCGGTGACTCGCCGCGCATTCTGGTCGGCGTGCTCGTGATGAGCTGTTTCGTCGTCGGTTTCAACCGGTTCTTCTGGCGGCGCCTCTACGCGCTGGCCGAACGCCGCTATTCGCTCTAGGACGGAGGATTATGACCAACTCGGTGACCACCGGAGAGGTCCTCATCGACATCGACGATGTCGACATGTCGTTCACCGGTGCGGCCGGGGAACGCCTCAATGTTCTCGAGCACATGAATCTGCAACTGCGCGAGGGCGAGATCGTCGCACTGCTGGGCCGCTCCGGCTCGGGCAAGTCCACGCTGCTGCGGATCGTCGCGGGCCTGCTGGCGCCCACCGGCGGGCAGGTGCGCTACCGCGGCACGCCGTTGACGGGCTCCAATCCCGGTGCGGCGCTGGTGTTCCAGTCCTTCGCGCTGATGCCGTGGCTGACGGTGCAGGACAATGTGGAACTCGGCCTGGCCGCGCGCGGGGTGCCGCCCAAGCAGCGCGCCGAGCAGGCCCTGCAGGCGATCGACCGGATCGGCCTGGACGGGTTCGAATCCGCTTATCCCAAGGAGCTGTCCGGCGGTATGCGCCAGCGGGTCGGTTTCGCTCGCGCGCTGGTGCTGGAACCGGACCTGCTGCTGATGGACGAGCCGTTCTCGGCGCTGGACGTGCTGACCGCGGAGAATCTGCGCACCGAACTGGTGAACCTGTGGGACACCGACGATTTCCCCACCAAATGCGTGTGCATCGTGACCCACAATATCGAGGAGGCGGTGCTGCTGGCCGACCGCGTGGTGGTGCTGGGCTCCAATCCGGGCCGCATCATCGCCGAGGTGCCGGTGGAACAGCCGCGCCCGCGCAACAAGCGCGCACCGGGCTTCGTGGCGCTGGTGGATCAGATCTACGGGCTGCTCACCGGGCGTGACGAGGTGCAGCCGGCGGTGGCCACCGAGACCGCGACCCCGTTCGCCACTCCCCTGCCCGATGCCTCGGTCGGCGGGATCGCGGGTCTGCTGGAACTGGTGTACGGCAAGGGCGGTCGCGCGGATCTGCCGGTGATCGCCGACGAGCTCAACTTCGAACTCGACGATCTGATGCCGCTCGTGGATGCCGGTGTGCTGCTGGGGTTCCTGCTGGCCGATTCCGGTGATGTCATCCTGACCAATATCGGCTCCAATTTCACCAATGCCGATATCCAGCGCAGTAAGAGCATTTTCGCCAGTCAGGCCCGCCGGCGCGCGCCGCTGGTGCGCACGATCTGCGGGGCGCTGGTCGGCAACGGGGACAAGTCGGTGCGCGCCGATTTCATTCTCGATCTGCTCAAGCGCGGATTCTCCGACGATGATGCGCGCCGGCAGCTGGAACTGGCCATCGACTGGGGCCGCTACGGCGAATTGTATGACTACGACACCGATTCCGGGCGCATCACCGCCGACGAGGATGCCGACCTGCAGGCCTCCTGAACCACCGGTCCGGATCCTACGATGGATCGACGGTCGAACAGATCGTTGCTGGTTCGAACGACTGGATGTGATCCTCGTGAAGCGCACGGTAATCGGGCACGTACTCGCGGCGGTGGCCGCGGGCGTCATGGTGACGGCCTCGGTCGCGGGGACGGCGGCCGCGGAAGTGGTGACCCCCATGCACCGCAGCGACGGCTCGGATTGGCGTGATCCCGGCGCCCCGCCCGGCACCGACCGGCACTGCGATCACCGCGGCTTCTGGCACAACGACGACCAGTGGGGTCACCCCGACGGGCGCTGCCACCCCTGGTGAGCCCCGGCCCGCGCGGGTCAGGGTGTGCGGGAATCGAATTGCAGGTGCAGTTCGCGGGGTGCGCCGACACTGATGCCGACCGACCGGTCGATCTCGGTGCCGGGTGCGAGGCGGAAACCGGTGAGCCGGTCCAGCAGCCGGGTGATGCCGATCTCGAGTTGCAGGCGCGCGAAGTGCCGGCCCACGCAGCGGTGGATGCCGATGCCGAAAGCCAGGTGCGGGTTGCGATTCCGGTCGAAGTCGAGCCGGTCGGGATCCTCGAAGCGGGCGGTGTCGCGGTTGCCCGAACGCCAGTGCACCGCCAGGCGATCACCCTTGGTCATCGGCACGCCCAGCAGGTCGTTGTCCTCCACGACGAGGCGGCCCATGACGCTCACAGTGGAGGTGTAGCGCAGTAGTTCGTCCAGATCGCGTGCGGCCCAATCGGGTTCGCGCAGCCGTGCCTCCAGGCCGGGCAGCTCGGTGAGGAATTGCGCGATGTAGGCCAAGGCGCCGCGGGTGGTGTCGAGCCCGCCCAGCAGCAGCACGGTGACCACGCCCAGGCGCTCCTCCATGGTGAGGCGCCGCCCGTCCTCGACGGTGGCGTCCACGATGGACTGCAGCAGATCCTCGCGCGGGGCCGCTTCGCGTTCGGCCATGATCTCGGCGGCCAGTGCGGCGACCGCGGCGAAGCTTTCGGGCGTGTTCTGCACCGACACCTGGGTGACGGCCTCGACCGCGCGCCGCAGCCGCGCCTCGTTGTCGTCGTCGAGCACCACTTTCGCCAGCGCTCCGGCGGTGAACGGGATCGCGAACTCGCTCACGAATTCGACCCGCCCGGTCGCGGCGAACCCGTCGATCAGCTCGTCGGCGAGCCGTTCCACCACCGGCGCATAGCGTTCCACCGCGGTGCGCGAGAACGGCCCGTTGAGAAAGGCCCGGAAGTCGCTGTGCAGCGGCGGATCCGTATCGATGGGCGGCAGCGCCACCGGCACCGAGGTCAGTCCCGGCATGGTCGAGCTGAAGATCTCCGGGTGTGCGGCCACCCGCACCAGATCCTCGTAGCGCGTCACCACGTGCATGCCGCCGCCGAATCCGGTGTGCACCACCGGGCAGTGCCCGCGCGCCCACCGCAAGTGCTCGTCGAGGCGCGCGCAGTCGCGTCCGTCGAACCAGTCCAGCTGATCGAAGAATTCCTGATGGCTCTCGGTCACGGCAAATCTCCTTCGCACTCCCGAGCAGGCTGCGCTGATGGTGCGCCCGCGGTTCGCGGGGTGTCAACCCGCCCCGGCGCGTCGAACACGCTGCGGCGCAGCCGAGCCGATCGGCGGAGCGTGCGGCAATTCCGGCAGCATTCGCCGCGGTGTGCAACGATCTTGTTGTCGGGCAACAGGTCTGGTGCGGCAATGCTGATGAGGGGCGAACGAACGTGGAACTGACCCAATTCCAGCCGGAGCTGATTCCCGCACACCTGGACCGCCTGGTCGGGCAGATCCGCGCGGTCATGCCGGCGCGGCTGTTCGCGGTGATCGAGCCGTGGACCACGCGCCCGCGCCGCTACCACGACGATTCCGCCCCGGCCACCGGTGACCCGTACGGGCTGGCGCTGCCCGGCGCGGGCGAGCTGGCCACCTGCGAGGTGCACGCCCCGATCAGGTGGCACGAGGTGGTGGCCGAGCTATCGGGGCTGCTGGTCTTGCGTCATCCCGCCCCCGACACCACCCAGTTGAACGGCATGTGGGAGCGGCTCGAGCAGGCGGGGCTGCGCCCGTCGATCACGGTGAATCTGTCGCCGTGGCGCACGGAATGGTCGGATGCGAGCGCGCGGCCCGCACCCGGCACCTGGGCGGTCGACATTCTCGGGGTGGCCGGGCGCGGCGCCGATCTCGGCAACACCCGCACCTTCGAACTCGCACGGGTGCTCAACGGACCGGACGTGGATCCGGTGCGCGCGAAACCTGTCCGGTTTCCCTTGGAGCAGTGGACGTATTGGCCCACGGTCTGAGCGCGGCGCCCCGGAATATCTCCCGGGCGCCAGGGTGACCGTAGCGCGCCGCGACGGCGCGCGGTTATGCTCGGGACCGCATAGGGCCGGTGAGAGGTCTCCCGCGTCATAGGCAGAGCTACCTGCGCCGAGCGGCGTTGCGCCGCAATCTGTTCGAAGGTTCACTGCCATGGGGCACGTCACCACGGCCGAGATCGACGGTGCGCGAGTGTATTCGCGCCGGGGACTCGGTATCTACGACCTCTACGTTCTCGGATTCAACAATCACCTCGTCTGGCGCTGCCCCACAAGGCATCTGCAGGCGCTCTACGACGCCAATATCGCCGCCGACCATATCGATATCGGTGTCGGCACCGGCTATTTCCTGCACCGGGCCGCGTTCCCGAACACGCATCCCGCGGTCACCCTGGTCGATCTGAACGAGCATTCGCTCACCGTGGCCTCGGAGCGACTACGCACCCGCGGGATCGCCGCCGACACCCATATCGGCTCGGTGCTCGCCCCCTTGCCGGTCGAATCGCGCCGTTTCGGTTCGGCGGCAGCGAATCTGCTCATGCACTGCGTGCCCGGCGACTGGGACGACAAGGGTGCGGCGTTCGGGCACATCGCCGATGTCCTGGTCGGCTCGGGCGTGTTCTTCGGGGCCACGGTCCTCAGCGCCGGCCTCCCCGGCACCTTCCTCTCGCGCGCCACCACACGGGCCTTCAACGACAAGGGCATCTTCCACAACAACGGCGACGATCTGGCCGGGTTGCGTGCGGCCCTCGCGCGATCCTTCGAATCGGTCGACATCCGGACCCGCGGGTCGATGGCGCTGTGGGTTGCCCGCTACCCGCGCCGCGAACGGTGAGCCCGCGCCGGCCTCACCCGGCCGGATCGTCCGCGGCATAGAGCATGACCGCCAAGGGCCGCACCGGTTTGCGGCCCTCGGTGGCCATGAGGAACGCCGACGCGTGGAACACGCCGCCGGCCAGGGTCACCGTGGTACCGATCAAGGCCGAGCGAGCCGAGGAGATCGCATCGAGGTCGAGCTGGCTCAGCAGGTCACGCACCACCCGATCGTCGGCGAACAGCGCCCGCAGCTTGCCCCACACCGTGACCGTCACCCGGGTGCCCGGGTCCACGATCACCAGCGTCGACCCCGCGGTGATCATCGCGCGGGTGGACTGGGAGATGTAGTCGCGATACGGCAGTTTCACCGTCAGCCCGTGCACATGGGCCGCCTCGGCCTCGACCACCATGGCCGAGGACCAGAAATGGGTGAACCCGGTGGCGCCGGTGGGTAGCAGCGACCAATACGCCTCCGCGCGCGTACCTTTCGGTCCGGTGCGCGCGGCGTAATACAGCGACAGGAATTCCTGCACGTCATCGGGATTCATGAACTGCAGCAGGTCGCGGATCGGCCGGTACTCGCCCACCGCGCGCCCGTCGCCGATGGCGGACAGATCGTCTCCCGCGCTCGCGGTCGCGACGGCCTCGATATCGAGGATCCACGTGTTGTAGGTGGGCCGCGGCGGTACCGGCCCGGGACCCAGCCACACCACCAGGCCGACCGGTACCCGATCCGGGGCCAGCATCCAATGCGCGCGGTATTCGATACCGTCGCGGGTGGATTCACGATCGCCGTATCCACCCGAGGCCAGTGCGTCCTCGACCAATCCCTCGAACAGCACCCGGCCGTCGAGATTGAAGCCCAGCGCCATTCCCTCGCGGCGTAACTTCTTGGCCACGCGCAGACCACCCGCACTGTGGAGGACGATATCGCCCTGGGCGAGCTGCGTCGCGATGACGTCCACACACACCCAGGTTTTCGGAAACCGCACGCGCACAAGACTAATCACTACCCGCACCGTCGGCGCAATCCCCATCTCCATTGCGCCACAATCGATTTGCCACACGATTACTGCCCGCGATCCGGCCTGCCGGTCGGGCGCTGCCCTGCCGTAGGCTGAGCATCGTTTCGGCAGGGGACGTATGGGAGCCATGACAGGAATCGACACCGGGCGTGCCGGTGACACGGGCAGGGACGCGCCCCGCGCAGGACGGGCCGCACGGCTTTGCGCCGCGGCGGGCGCGCTCGGGACTGGGTTGATCATCGGCGGGACCGGGCTTGCGGTCTTCAGCCGATTCTTCGCCACTCGCGGCCATTTCGGGCAGCAATTCGAGGGAAATGATCTGTTCGGGTCGTATTCGCACCTGGATGTGTCGGGTACGCCGGACCTACTCGGTGCCACCGGATTCGCACTCGGCGCTGCCTTGTTGCTCGCACTGGTCGTGGTGGTCGTGCGGGCGCGGTACCGGGTCAGTGTGTACGGCGAATGGGCACCGATGGTGATCATCGCGGTGGCTGCGGGGCTGTCGGTGCTGCCGATCATGGCGGGCAGGGCCCATCTGCCGGGGATCTGGCGGCAGGTACGCACGGACTATCCGCTGTCCCAGCAGTTGCCGACCGCGGTGGGTGCCGGTGTGCTGATCGTGGTGGGAACGGTGCTGACCCTGGCGGTGGTGGTCCGGCCGCGACTGCTGCGGGTCTGGTCGTGGCCCGCGTTGAGTGTGCCGCTGCTGGCAGGTGTGGTGGTGGCCGCGGGCACGGGAGTGGCGGCGATCGAAACCGGCGACGATGCCCGCCACATCGACCAGGTCACTGCCGCCGCGGAACCGGTTGCGGCCGTACCGGACCGGCTCGGCGGTGAGCGGTACCGGCTGAGTGTCCCGATACCGGCCGATTCCTGGAGCGACCGAACCGACACGGTATTGGCGGCAGGGCCCGGGTTCGTCGTGTTCGACGCCGCCGGTGTCACCGCCTACGACGGAGCGACCGGCGCGCCGCGCTGGCATTACCTGCGCACCCACACGCACGGCCCCGACCGTGCACCCGGCGTGCCGCTGCAGTCGTGGTCGGCGCAGTCGCTCGATGACGGTTCGGTGGTCCTGGCACGCTGGGAACAGCTGGGCTGGACCGCGTTCGACGCGATGACCGGCCGGATCCTGTGGCGGGACACGGACTACACCCGTGATATCGACTCCGCACCGAACGGCACAGATGCCGGTCAACTCTATGAATCCCGTTCCACGCCTGGATATCTCATGCTGTCGGATGGGGAACATATCGCCCGCTACGATGCCCGGACCGGGGCACGGATGTGGTCCGTGCCGACCGCACAGCTCGGTTGCACCGGCGCTTACCAGGTTCCCGAGGTCACGCGGACCGCCATCTATCGGGCGGCGGTGTGCTCGCAAGGTGTGCGGGGCGAGAAGACGGTGGTCCTGACGGCTCTCGATCCCGGCGACGGAAAGGTGCTCGCCAGACGCGAACTGGCGATGGCGCAGGCCGCCGAAGAGTCCGAGGCGCGCCTCGTGCGCTCCGGCGATACGGTCGTTCTGGATTGGCGGATGCCGGAATCGTATGCGTGGCTACTGGTCACCGTTCCGGACCGGCTCACCTCCGCGCGGGTGCAGATGTCGCCGTCGCGCTACCCGGTCGAAGTCGACGCCACCGGCGACGAAGGGCTCACCTATCTTCCGGACCGGGTATCGCTCGCTGTCCCGCAGTGTCTCGTCACCGACACCACCTCCGGCCTGCCCCATTACCCGGTACCGGGCCTGTACGCCACCGCCTGCGACGACTCGACCATCCACCGCGCTGCCTTCCTCACCCGCGAACTCGTCGCGGCCCAGCCCGGCCAAACCCCGCAGAGCCGGGACTATGAGGTGCGATCGTGGGATCGCGGCGACGGCACCCCGGTGACTTCCGCCGACCTGCATTTCGACGAGAAGATCAACAGCCTCACGGTTTTGGCCGTCCCAGGCACCCTCCTGGTCGTCGGCATCGGCACGCACATCGAGATCGTCGCCTACGCCCGCTGACGCCCCCGAAACGAATTCGCCCGCACCGGAAGGGATTCCGGTGCGGGCGAAGTTCGGGTTGTGGCGTCATACCCCTCGGTGCCGGGCGGCGGCTACCGCGCGCTCAGTGCGCGACGATGGCGGGGGCGTCGGCCAGCTCCGGGTTGGCGGGCTTGACGCGGGGCAGGAAAAACGCCGGGATGAGCGTGACCGCCAGGATGCACAGCGCCACCACGAAGGTGTGGGCGAAGGCGGTGGCGGCCAGGTCGAAGCCGTGGGAGAGCACGTCGGGCGGGACCAGTTTCGCGATTTCCGGGCTGAAATGCGAGGCGGTGGCCGTGTTGGCCAGCGAGTGCCCGCCCACGCCGGCGGGGCCGCGGTTGAGCAGGCTGGTCAGCACCACGGAAATGGTTGCGGTGCCGATGGATCCGGCGGTCTGGTTGACGATGTTCATCAGCGTGGAACCGCGTGCGACCTGTGCGTAGGTCAGCGTCTGGATGGCGGCGGTCATGGTCGGCATCATGGTGCAGCCCATGCCCAGGCCCATCACGAACAGCGCGCCCAGGATCAGCGGGTAGGAGGTGTGCGCCCCGACCTGGGTCAGTACGGCCATGCCCGCGCACATGACGACGATGCCGGTGAGCACGATCTTGCCGGGCCCGATCTTGTCGACCAGCCGGCCCGCGACCGGCATGGTGAGCATGGCGCCCAGGCCCTGCGGGGCGATGAGCAGACCGGCCATGAGCGTGGATTCCCCGCGCACCTGCTGCAGATACGACGGCAGCAGCAGACCGGATCCGAAGAACGCCATGGCGAACAGGGTCATGGTCAGCACCGCGTAGCGCAGTGACCTGTTCTGGAACAGGTGCAGATCGATGAGCGGATGCTCGGTGCGCAGCGCGTGGAAGATGAACGCGATGATCAGCACCAGGCCGACGCCGGCGGGGATGAGCACCTTGGCCGAGGCCACGGTGCCCTCGCCCGGAATCGAGGACACGCCGTAGAGGAACGCGGCGAGACCCGGTGAGACCAGCAGCATTCCGATGAAGTCGAAGGACTGCGAGGGTTCGGGATTGTCGCGCGGGAAGACCACGAAGGCCAGGATCAGCGCGATGATGCCGATCGGCACGTTGATCAGGAAGATCCAGTGCCAGCTGAAGGAGTCGATGAGCCAGCCGCCCAGGATCGGGCCGCAGATGGGCCCGAGCAGCATGGGCACGCCGAGCACGGCCATGACGCGGCCGATGCGGGCCGGGCCCGCGGCGTGGGTCATGATCGTCATGCCCAGCGGCATGAGCATGCCGCCGCCCAGACCCTGGATGACGCGGAAACCGATGAGGGACTCGATGTTCCAGGCGGTCGAGCACAGCACCGAGCCGAGCACGAAGAAGACCAGCGCCATCATGTAGAGGCGTTTGGTGCCGAAGCGGTCGGCGGCCCACCCGGTGAGCGGGATGACGGTGGCCAGCGCCAGGGTGTAGCCGGTCATGGACCAGGCGGCGATGGCGTAGGTGGTGGAGAATTCCTGCTGGAACTTGGGGATTGCGACGGTCACGACGGTCACGTCGAGGATCGACATGATGGCGCCGAGCACCACGACGCCCGCGATCTTGAAGACGCGCGCGTCCAGTTTGTCGTCGGCCGAATCGGCCGCCTGTATATCCGGAGGGGTTGTCACCGGTTCAGCCTGCCAGCCGGTTGGTAACGAAACCAGCACATTTTTCTCTCGGCCATGATCGGCATCTCTCGAGCACCCTTCATGCGGGCGGCGGCCAGCCGTCGTCGTTGTCGTAGAAGTTGTCGGCCTCACGGTCGGCGAGCGCCTCGGCACGCAGGTCGAACTCCGAGGGGTCACCCGGATCCGGTTGCGGCGCAGTCTGTTTACCCGTCGAATCGACGGGATCGACCGGAATTGCATCCTTGCCCACGAGAAGTCCTCTCCTACCTCGGCGTTGGGCATCGAGCGCGGTCCCCTATCGTACCGAGTGATAGCAAATCTCGGGCAACCATCGGGAGGTGCATTGCCTCGCGCCGGTACCGCCCAACCCGCGCGTACGCTGGCGGTTTCAGGTGGGTAAGGGAGAGGTGTTGGGCGAGATGTCCGACCCGGTACTGGGGTTGACCGGTACGCTGACCACGCCGATCCGTGGCGCGGGAACGCTCGGGGAGGTGTTGGTCGCCATACGAGGGGGAACCGAGCTGTACATCGCGCGCGCCGAAGAACCACTGGCCGCAGGCACGTCGGTGCTGGTCGTGGCCGTGCATCCGGGACGCATCGTCGATGTTGTTGCGTGGGTGCCCTTTCCCGGCGATTGACATAGCGCCACATTCATTCCAGTTCAAGCATCCAATTCATTGAGGGAGACGAGTCGATGCTGGGTTTCCATGTACCCGATCCGGACGAGGCCATGCTGGTCAGCGGATCGCGCAGCGGTAGGGGCGACGGTTCGCCGTTCCGGGTGGTGATCGGGCACGGGGTGTTCGTACTGCCGATCTTCCGCAAGGTGCGGTACCTGTCGCTGGCCATGTTCGAGGCCGAGATCGGCGAGCGCTGTGTCACCAAGCAGGCCATCCAGCTCGATGTGCGCGCCGTGATCGCCTTCAAGGTCGCCAACGACACGGCGTCGATCGTCAATGCGGCGCAACGCTTCCTGTCCGAGCAGGAGCGCGAGATGTCGGTGCTGACCGGGCGCATCTTCTCCGGTCACCTGCGCTCGATCGTGGGCTCGATGACGGTGGAGGAGATCATCCGCGAACGCCAGAAGCTGGCCGACGAGGTGCTGGTGGCCTCCAAGGTGGAGATGAGCAATATCGGGCTGTGGGTGGACTCGTTCCAGATCCAGTCCATCGACGACGGCAACCTCGGCTACATCGCCGCGCTGGCCGCCCCGCACAATGCCGCGGTCAAGCGCGATGCCTCGATCGCGCAGGCCGCCGCCTCCCAGGCCGCGGCGCAGGCCGAGCAGGAGTCCCAGCGCCGGCAGGCCGAATACCAGCGCGAGACCTCGCTGCTGCGCGCGCAGTACCAGCGCGATATCGACAAGGCCAATGCCGAAGCGGCGCAGGCGGGTCCGCTCGCGCAGGCCACCGCCCTGCAGGAGGTGCTCACCGCGCAGGCCGTGCAGGCGCGCAAGCAGGCCGAGCTGCGCGAGCAGCAGCTGCAGGCCGAGGTCGTCAAACCCGCTATGGCAGAGGCGGAGCGGGTGCGCATCCTGGCCGAGGCCGAGGCCGACCGCACCCGCATCCAGGCCGACGCGGCGGCGTCGAACAATCGCATCGCGCTGGATCAGCTGCTCATCGAACAGCTTCCGGAGATCGTGAAGCAGGCCTCGCTCGGGTTGTCGAAGGCGAACCTGACCGTGCTCAATGGCCCCGACGGCGTCAGCGAGATCGTGAACGGGATGGTGGGCCAGGGCCTGACCGTCTTCAATTCATTGCAAAAGGCACTTTCTTCCAACAATGATCAGCCTGCGGACTAAAGTGACCGCAAGAGGGACGCGGCGACGAGGAGCGGGTGTTTAGGTGTCCATCGGGAAATTGGTGTCGTTCGACAGCTCTCGGGGTTTCGGTTTCATTCGTCCGGAGGACGGCGGGCCGGATGTGTTCGTGCATGTCAACGACATCGGGTTGGACGAAGACGAGTTGCGGCAGGGGCGAGTGTTCGAATTCGATGTGACCGAGGGTGACCGGGGTCCGAAGGCGATCAATCTGGCCTTGGTGGCGGGGCAGCCCGCCCCGCCCCGGCACAAGGGCAAGGAGCGTGGTGACCGCCCCGGCGGTCTGCTCAGTGCGTCCGAGCATCGCCGGCTGATCACCGAGCTGCTGCTCGATGCCTCCCCGGCGCTGACGGCCGGGGAGATCGTGACCATCCGGGATCGGCTCACCGCCTTCGCGGATCAGCACGGATGGATCGAAAACTGATCGGTTCGGATTAGGATCGTTCCCGGGTCAACCGCGAGCCGAGGAGGTCCAGTGGATCTGCCCGTCATGCCACCGATCAAACCGATGCTGGCGAAATCGGTGTCGGAGGTGCCACGTGAACCGGGGCTGCGCTTCGAACCGAAATGGGACGGCTTCCGCTGCATCGTCTTTCGCGACGGTGCCGAGATCGAGCTCGGCTCCCGCAACGACCGGCCCTTGACCCGGTATTTCCCCGAACTGGTGGAACTACTGGGCAAGGCGCTGCCGGAGCGTTGCGTGCTGGACGGGGAGATCGTGGTGGTCACCGAGAACGGCCTGGACTTCGACACGCTGCAGCAGCGGCTGCATCCGGCGGCCTCGCGGGTGAACAAGCTGGCCGTGGAGACCCCGGCCAGTTTCGTCGGCTTCGACCTGCTGGCCCTGGGTGACGAGGATCTGACCGAGCAGCCGTTCTCCGAACGGCGGCGCCGGCTGGAAACGGTGCTGAGCGAGGATGTTCCGCGCCTGCATCTGACCCCGATCACCGATGATCCCGATACCGCCGCGGACTGGTTCACCCGGTTCGAGGGCGCGGGGTTCGACGGGGTGATGGCCAAGGCCGCGGATCTGCCGTATCTGCAGGACAAGCGGGTGATGCTGAAGATCAAGCACGAGCGCACCGCCGACTGCGTCATCGCCGGGTTCCGCTGGCACAAGGACGGTAAGGGCGTGGGCTCGCTGCTGCTGGGGCTCTTCGACTCCGACGGGCGGCTCAATCATGTCGGGGTGGCGTCGAGTTTCACCGCGGCCCGGCGCGCCGAACTGGTCACCGAGCTGGAACCGTTGCGGCGCAATGCGCTCGAGAATCATCCGTGGCGCAGCTGGGCCGATGCCGCCGAACAGGCCAAGGCCGAGGGCAAGATGCCCGGCGGGGTGAGCCGCTGGACCGGCGGCAAGGACCTCTCGTGGGAGCCGCTGCGCCCGGAACTGGTCGCGGAGGTCCGCTACGAGCATGTGATGGCGGGGCGATTACGCCACGGCGGGCGGCTGGTGCGCTTCCGCACCGACCGCACGCCCGAATCCTGCACCTACGCCCAGCTCGACGAGGTCGCCCCGGCCGAACTCGACACCCTCTTCGACGAGGCGCGGCGATGAGCGAATCGGTGGATCTCGAGGTCGACGGCCGTACCGTCACGCTCACCAATCCGGGCAAGATCTACTTCGGCAAGCGCGGGGAAACGAAGCTGGATCTGGCGAATTACTATCTCGCCGTTTCGGATTCGATCATGAACACCATCAAGGACCGGCCGGTCCTGCTCGAACGCTACCCCGACGGCGCCTCCGGCAAATCGTGGTTCCAGAAGCGCGTACCCAAGGGCACCCCGGACTGGTTGCAGACCACCGTCGTCTCCACCCCCAACGGCACCACCAGCGATGCGCTGGTCGCCGCCGATATGGCGCACATCCTGTGGGCGGTGAACCTGGGCTGCCTGGGTTTTCACGTCTGGCCCACGCACGCCGGCACCGATCCGGAGATCTCGGCGCCACCGGTGCACGACGCGGCCGGGGAACTGCTGCCGCCCACCGGTGTCACCGATGAACTGCGGGTGGATCTGGATCCCTCCCCCGGCATCGGGTTCGAGGATCTGCGCGAGGCCGCGGTGCTGACCCGCGCACTGTGCACCGAACTGGGTATCGATGTGCGGGTGAAGACCTCGGGTTCGCGCGGGCTGCACCTGTATGCGCTGCTGGAACCGCGCTGGGACGGCTATCAGGTGCGCGCGGCCGCGGTGGCGCTGGCGCGCGAACTCGAGCGCCGCCATCCCGAGCGCATCACCGCCCAGTGGTGGAAGGAGGAACGCGGCGCGCGCGTGTTCTTCGACTTCAACCAGAATGCCCCGCACAAAACGGTTTTCGGCGCCTGGTGTGTGCGCCCGAAGGTGGGCGCGCAGGTGTCCACGCCGATCGCCTGGGACGATCTGGCCGATATCGTGCCCGACGAGCTGACCATCGCGACCGTGCCGGCCCGCGTCGCCGCGGGCGCCGACCCCTGGGCGGATCGGGTCCCGCAGTCCATTCAGGTGCTGCTGGAGATGTCGGAGAAGGATATGGCCGCCGGGCTGATGGACGCGCCCTGGCCGCCGGTCTACCCGAAGATGCCCAACGAGCCGCCGCGCGTGCAGCCCTCACGCAAGGCCACCGGCAAGAAGGACGCCGCCGAATAACGCGCACGCGGGCCGGCATCCGGCAGGCCGGTGCGCCCTCGGGCGACGATGACCGAGGACGCCACCGGCGTGCCGTGACACCGGGATCGGCGCGGGTTCGCGCGACTACCGTTGCGCGACAGTGGATTCCGCGACAATAGTTTCCGCGACGGTGCTTTCGGGCTACGGGCTGGGCTGCGGCGGGTTGGGGTTCCAGCAGGCCAGCGGCGGGCCCGGCGGGTAGAGCTGGGTCCAGCCGACCAGGGCGCCGATGCCCGCGCCGATCAGCGCGCCCGGCAGAGCACTGAAGGTGCCGCCGATGAGTCCGCCCACCAGCGCGCCTATCAGGGCGTTGCACTGGTGCATGGTGGTGTCGGGATCATCGACCGGGGCGGTGACGCTCGGGCTCGGCTCGGGTTGCAGATCGAGCGGTTCCGCGCTCGCCACACCGATGGTGGCCGCCGTGAGACCGATTGCGAGCACGGCGGTTGCTGTAAATCGTTTGATTTTCATTGCTCCTTCTCCCGTGCAAGTGAACCTGACTGGTGAGAATGCATATCGGTTTTCTCGGAGCAGCTGAACAGCTCATTTATGCGTACCAGATATGACCGTTTCTCAATGTCGTTTCCGAAATTTCGTGACCGCCACGGCGTGCGGTCGTAACCGGTGAGTTAAACGGCCGCGGCCTGACCGTGGGCGTAATCGATGACGTCCGCCGCGTAGGACGCGGCATCGTGTTGTACACCGAATAACCGCAATTGTTCGCACGCGTGATCGAGTTCCGCGCCCGGCCCGTCGGCGCCGAGCAGCACCACGATCGCGACCCAGGAGTCCAGGCCCGGATCCGGTTGCGCCAGTAGCTCATCGAGATACGCCCCCGGTTGTAGCAGGCGTAGCGCGCGGCGCGCATACAGGTGCACGCGCCGCGGCAGCTGGGCGCGGATCGCGTCGATATCGGCCTGCAGGGCCTGACCGGGCTGTTCGGGGTCCAGTCGCAGCGACCACGGCTGGGTCGCTTCCACCGGCAGCCCGGAGTTGCCGAGCAGCCCGGGCCCCTCGGCCTGCGCGAACGGCACCGGTGCCTGCCCCGATTGTGTGTTGCGCCAGGCGCGGTACTCCCACCAGGCGAGCGGGGTGGCGTCGAGGGCGAGCCCGAATCGCAGCTCCTGCTGCCCGCCGGTCCAGTTGCGCACGGTGCGGGTGCGCGTCACCGACGCCACCCCGGCCTCCTCGACCCGTATCCAGCCGGATTCGGCTCGGCCGCCGTGGGATTCGGCGCTCTCGAATCCATAGGGCTGCAGCAACTTTCCCGTTTCGCGCATCAGGCGGCGCACCGCCGACTCCGGACTGACCATGTCGGCAGCGTATCGATCCGCGCCGACAGGTCGTGGTTGCCGCAGAATGGGCGTGTTGGTCGATCACGTCACCGGTTCGAGGGAGACACCGCCATGCACGATGACCGCCGATTGATCGAGGGGCGCCTGGCCCGGGTGCTGTCCGAGCGGATCGCACCGGCGATCTACCCGGAATCGGTGCCGTTGCGGGCCTCGATGTGGGTGGCCCCGGACGAGCCGGTACCGGTCGCGGAGGGCATCGCCGCACTCCGCACCCCGGTCGAGCCCGGCACGCGCTGGGGTGCCGCGTGGGGCACCAGCTGGCTCACCGTGGAGGGCACGGTGCCGGCGGCGTGGGCGGGGCGCACGGTCGAGGCGATCATCGATCTCGGCTTCGACGGCACCATGACCGGATTCCAGTGCGAGGGACTGGTGTACCGCGCGGACGGGACACCGGTGAAGGGGCTGCATCCGCGCAATCAGTGGGTGCGGATCGCGGGCTCGGCGGCCGGGGGCGAGCAGGTGCTGTTGCATGTGGAGGCGGCCTCGAATCCGGTCATCGGGTTCTTCGCACCGACCACGCTGGGCGACAAGGCGACCGCGGGCAGCGAACCGCGGTATCGGCTGGGCCGCATGGATCTGGCGGTGTTCGACGAACAGGTGTGGGGGCTGGTGCAGGATCTCGAGGTGCTCGGCGAGCTCATGCACGAGATGCCCGAGGATCCCGCGCGCCGCTACGACATCGTGCGCGCCATCGAACGCGCCCTGGACGCGGTCGATCTGCAGGATGTGAACGGCACCGCCGCCGCGGCCCGCGCCTGCCTGACCGCAGTACTGGCGCGCCCGGCGATCGCGTCGGCGCACACCATCCACGCGGTCGGGCACGCACATATCGATACCGCCTGGTTGTGGCCGCTGCGGGAGACGGTCCGCAAGGTGGCGCGCACGACCGCGAACATGACCGCGCTGCTCGAGCAGGAACCCGAGTTCATCTACACGATGTCGCAAGCGGCGCAATACGATTTCCTCAAACAGCATCGGCCCGAGGTGTACGCGCGGGTGAAACAGGCTGTCGCGGAGGGCCGGTTCGTCCCGGCGGGTGGCATGTGGGTGGAATCGGATACGAATATGCCCGGGTCGGAGGCGATGGCGCGGCAGTTCGTGCACGGTAAGCGGTTCTTCCTCGACGAGTTCGGGGTGGAGAACCGGGAGGCGTGGCTGCCCGACACCTTCGGTTTCGCGGCCGGGCTGCCGCAGATCATCAAGGCGGCCGGCTCGGAATGGCTGCTGACACAGAAGATTTCCTGGAGTCAGATCAACCAGTTCCCGCATCACACGTTCTGGTGGGAGGGCATCGACGGCACCCGCATCTTCACGCACTTCCCGCCGATCGACACCTACAACTGTTCGATGCAGGGCAGTGAGATCGCGCATGCGGCAAGGAATTTCAAGGAGAAGGGGCGGGCCTCGCATTCGCTGGCGCCGACCGGTTTCGGCGACGGCGGCGGCGGGACCACCCGGGAGATGATCGCCAAGGCGGCGCGCATGCGCGATCTGGAGGGTTCACCGAAGGTGGTGTGGGACACCCCCGCCGGGTTCTTCGCCCGCGCCG
Source organism: Nocardia sp. NPDC020380 (assembly GCF_044386975.1). NCBI lineage: Bacteria > Bacillati > Actinomycetota > Actinomycetes > Mycobacteriales > Nocardiaceae > Nocardia > Nocardia sp. NPDC020380. The sequence continues at coordinate 120,244 of NZ_JBIRVQ010000018.1, forward strand.
AGGCCGAGTATCGGAATCCGGCGGTGTGGGTGGGCGAACTGTATCTGGAGTTGCATCGCGCGACACTGACCACGCAGGCCCGCACCAAACAGGGCAATCGGCGCAGTGAGCATCTACTGCGCGAGGCCGAGCTGTGGGCGGCCACGGCGGCGGTGCGCAAACGCGCCGACTACCCGTCTGCGGAGCTGGATCGGCTGTGGAAGACGGTGCTGTTGCACCAGTTCCACGATATTCTGCCGGGCTCCTCGATCGCCTGGGTGCATCGGGAGGCGCAGCAGACCTACGAGCAGGTGGCCGAAGAGCTGACGGCGCTGATCGAGCGGGCGCAATGGGTGCTCGGCGGGGAACGCGGCGGGGAGAACGTGTTCAATGCGGCGCCGCATGCGCAGGATTCGGTGCCGGCCGGGGCGGCGGGACCGGTGGCGGCGGGTGCGCCGTGCCGGGTGGCGGAGCGGCCCGGTGGCGGATTCGTGCTCGACAACGGGGTATTGCGGGTGGGGGTCGATGCGCGCGGGCTGATCGTGTCACTGATCGATCTGGCCCAGGAGCGCGAGACGCTGCCACCGGACGGGGTCGCGAATCTGCTGCAGGTGCACCCGGATCTGCCGAACTCCTGGGATGCCTGGGATGTGGACCTGTTCTACCGCAACCGCGTCACCGACCTCGTGGAGGCGGATTCGGTGGTGGCGGAGGTGGATTCGTCGGGTGCGGCGGTGGTGCGGGTGGGCCGGACGTTCGGGTCCTCCAAGGTGGAGCAGGCGTTGACGCTGCGTCCGGGTGCGCGCGGGCTGGACATCGAGACCGCCGTGGACTGGTTCGAGACCGAGAAATTCCTCAAACTCGCCTTCCCCCTGGATATTCACGCCGACCGCTATGCCGCCGAAACCCAGTTCGGTCACCTGTACCGGCCCACGCACACCAATACCAGCTGGGAGTACGCCAAGTTCGAGGCCTGCAATCACCGCTTCGTCCATATCGGCGAGCCCGGCTGGGGCGTGGCCCTGGTCAACGACTCCACGTACGGGCACGATCTCACCCGCACTGTGCGCGCCGACGGCGGAACCACCACCACTGTGCGGGCCTCGCTGCTGCGCGCTCCGCGGTTCCCCGACCCGGATACCGATCATGGGGCTCATGTCTTCCGGCATCGGCTGCTGCCGGGCGCCACGATCGGTGATGCGGTGCGCGAGGGCTACCGCATCAACCTGACACCGGCGCGGCCCGGTGTCGCCGACACCGTGGAGCCGCTCTTCAGCATCGACAATGATGCCGTCGTGACCAGTGCCGTGAAGCTCGCCGATGACGGCAGCGGTGATGTGGTGCTGCGCGTGTACGAGGCTCACGGCGGGCGCGCCTCGGCTCTGGTGAGGCCCGGCTTCCCCACTGCCGGTGTCGAAGTGTGTGATCTGCTCGAACGTCCCGTCCCGGCCGATACCGCCGTGGCCGCGGACGATGCGGGAGTGCGCCTGCGGCTGCGCCCGTTCCAGCTCGTCACCCTGCGTTTCGCCCGCTCCCCCGAACCCAGCGCCGGCTGAGCCCGGCGTCCGGCTCGGCTACGATCGAATCTTGTAGCGAGGGGGGAAATTTCGTTGAACACACGCCATGCCGTGGGATCGATCGCGGCGGTGGTGGCGATCGGTGCCGCGCTGATCGGATGCGGGACGTCCGGCACATCGCATACCGCCGGACCATCGAGCACCGCCACTACGACCGCGCAGTCCGTCACGCCGACACCGACGCCGACGGTGGATCCCACCACGCGCTGCCATACCGCCGACCTGTCCGCCACGGCCCAGGTGACTTCCAGCGCCGGGCGCACGAACATGCTCGCGGTCATTCTCACCAATACCGGTTCGCGTCCGTGCACGGCCTACGGTTTCCCGGGCCTGGAATTCACCGGGGTCCCGGCCGTCACGATCGATCGGGCCTCCGCGGCGCCGCTGTTGGTGCTGCTGGCGCCGAGGGTCGAGGCCGAATTCCTGGTCACCGTCACCCATCCGGACACCGTGCGCGATGCGACGACCTGTCCGCAGCCGTCAGGGTTGCGGATCATTCCGCCGGATGAGACCTCCCAGCTCACTGTGGCGTCCTCACCGCAGGGCGGGGGTGCGGACGCCATGCATGTCTGTGCCGGTGATCGGATGACCGTGCGGGCGTTGACCTCTCCCGCGGTCACCTGGGTGGGCAGCGCGCTCCCCGAGGGAATGCCGGATTGCCGGCCCAAGGATCTCGCGGCCACCGCATTCCACAGCGCGAACGGTGACGGGATGGGCCATGTCGGCGTGCAGGTGTGGGTGGCCAACACCTCCGGCGCCGATTGCGTGATCCGCGGTGCGCTGAACGTGGTGCCCGACAACGGCAGTGGCACCGCACAACCGGCCCAGTGCGCGGGCACGTGCACACCGGCGCCGGACACCGTGCTCGCCTTGCCCGCCGGCGCCGTGATCGTGGCGAACGGCAGCACCACCAACGGCGCCGGGAACGAATCCGCTTGTGGCACAGAGACACCGTTCGACGCGAAGACGATCCGGGTCTTCCTGCCCGATGGGCATGGTGTGGTCACCGGCCCGTACGGTGCGGCGCTCTACTGCCACGGCGCGTTCGGTCTCAACGACTTTCAGCCGTTGTAGGGTCCACCGGGCGGGCACCAGTCGTGACGGTAGGTGTCCAGGTCCTGGGGTGTGGCGGTGAAGTCGACATACAGTGCCACACCGAAGCTTTCGCGGTGCGGAGCGGTTCGGCCCAGGCCCAGTCGGATGCCGCGCACGGCCGCGGCGACGGTTTCGGCGTCGCCGTGGTGGCCGTAGTCCTCGGCCCAGAACACCGGCACACCCATGAGCAGGTCGACCGATTGCGGTGTGACCTGCAGTGCGAGGCTGGTCTGCTGGGCGACGTAGCCGCTGTAGAGGGGGCGGGTGGGCATGGAGGTGTCGTAGGACATCACCGCGATCTGGTCGACGCGCCGCGCCACTTCCCCGAAATAGGCTTGCGACCAATACTTTCCGTGGCCGACGAGGGCGATACCGAGGGAGTGCAGGCCGGGCAGCGGGTCGATCTGCGGCGCCGACACCGACAGCAGGGCGTGCCGGGCGGTGGTGAGCGCGCGCGTGCTGTCCAGGAGGGTCAGATAGCCGGCCGAGCCGGAGCGGACGGGCTCGAGATCGTAGTGCACGCCGTCGAATCCGAGATCCAGTGCTTGCCGCACCGACTCGATGACCCGAGCGCGCACCCCGGCATCGTCGAGGTGCAGGGCATCGTGTTCGGGTGCGACGAAGTCGCCGAGCCAGGCCTGTACCCGGACGCCGGGCAGTAGCCGGTGCACGGCGTCGGTGAACCAGCTCGCTTGCGGGTGCAGGTCCGCGGGCAGGGTGCCGTCCTCGGAGAGCGGCCCGGTGTGCACGAACAGGTCCTTGATCCCGCTGCCGGCCAGCGCGGTCGCGAGCCCGGCCACATCGGCCTCGGTCTTGCGGCCGTCGACCCAGGCATGCCCGAGCCAGTACGCGTCGCGCCCGCGGGTGCGGGCCTGCGCCGACACCTGCCCGGAGCCTTCCAGCCGCAGGGCCGCGGCCAGCACGGCCACCGGGGTCGCCAGCAAACACATCACCAGCACCGTCGCGATCGACATTCGCTGCCACCGCGTGCGCCGGCGCCACCGCGCGCGGATCGCACCACCGACTCTCATGCCCTGACATTACGACCCGCCGACCCGCCGGTTCGCGTCGAATGGTGCAGAGTTTGTGAAGGTTCCGCGCATACCGGCAAAGGGTTCTCCCGGACCTCGGCTACGCCGCGGGAATGACCACGAACCAGCAGTGCGGGTGACGCGGTCCGCGCGGTCGGCGCATTAGCGTCCTGACCATGACTTCTTCCATACAGCCGGCCCGGTGAGAGACGCCATGGCGAACAACGTGTTCCGCCGGATCGCGCCCGCCGCGCTCGTCATCGGTGTGGCCTGCGCGGTGACTGCGTGCACCGGCGACCCTGCGACGCCGCCGCCGGGTCCGCTGTCGGAGAGCTCGCGCGCCGCGGTGCGGCAGGCCCTCGATGCGGCGGTGGCCGCGGGCGTCCCCGGTGTCCAGGTCGTGGTCACCGAGCATGACCGCGACTGGACGGCGAGCTCCGGGGTCGGCGATATCGCCACCAAGGCGCCCTTCCCCGATGGCGCACATGCCCGGATGGGCAGCAACACCAAGGCCTTCGTCGCCTCGGTGGTGATGCAGCTCGTGGCGGCGGGCTCGGTGGACCTGGATGCCCCGATCGAGCGCTATCTCCCCGGTGTCGTGCAGGGCAACGGTATCGACGGCAATCACATCACGGTCCGAAACCTCATGCAGCACACCAGCGGCCTGCCCGAATACCTGGAGCTGCCCGCCCTGCAGGATGATTCACCCGACATCCTGACCAAGCATTTCGACACCGCGGACCTGGTCCGTCAGGCCATGACCCTGCCGCCGCATTTCGCGCCCGGCGCGAAGGCCGAGTACAGCAATACCAATTACCTCGTGGTCGGCCTGCTCGCCGAACGTGTGACCGGGCATCCGATCGCCGAGGAGATCGCCGGCCGCATCAGCGGTCCGCTGGGCCTGCACGACACCTACTTTCCCGCTTCCGGCGACACCGGCCTGCGTGCCCCGCATTCGCAGGGCTACGAGTCCGAGGACGGAAAACCCACCGACGTCACCCGCTACGACCCTTCCTGGGCAGGCCCGGCCGGCGCGCTGATCTCCACCGGCGCCGACGCCAACCGGTTCTTCACCGCCCTGCTCACCGGAAAGCTCGTTCCCCCGGCCCAGCTCGCCGAAATGCAGAAGGACCCACAACCCCTCACCAACCGTCCCGGTTATTCCTACGGCCTGGGCCTCACCGAACAGACCGCGTCCTGCGGTGAAAAGATCTGGGGCCACGGCGGTTCCATCCCCGGCTTCCGCACCTACAACGGTATGACGCCCTCCGGTCGCGCGGTCACCGTGATCGCCGACTACCGCGCCCCCGACCCCGCGGTGGATGACGCCGTCCACCAGGCCTTCGACACCGCCGTCTGCGCAACCGGCTAGCGACCCTCTCCTTCGTCCTCGCCAGGCCGTTCGAAAACTGTTGTGCACGGGGTCAATCCGTCGTTGTTAGGATCACCCGCGTATTCGAGACCGCGCGGAGAGGGGTTGTCCGGGCGGGGGCAGAGCGTGAGGGGGCGTCGTGGAGGAACGCGAGCGCGGCAGAGTGGCGTACGACTGGTGGCGGGCCTTGGCCGAGACCTGTTACGTGCCGATGCCCGCGCGGGCGGCGCAGCGGCTGTTGGAGGGGGTGGTCGGAAGCCTTGCGGTGGCGCTGGATCGGGAGACCGTGGATACCGCGGGGGCGGCGGCCGCGGGGCGGATGCTGGTGGAGGCGAAGCTGACCGATCCCGCGGTGGTGCCGGTGTCGGCGCGCGCGCTCACGAGGCTGGCGCAATTCTGTGGCCGCCCGGACGTGGAGCAGCGGATGGCGGTGCTGCTGGCCTGTTTCGGGCGCGGGTACGGGGCCGCATTGCATCAGGTGCAGCATCGAGGGCGACTATCCCTCGAACAGGGCATGGACGAGGCGCGCCGCGCGGCGGAGGAGCGGTTCCGGGTGGTGTTCGACAATGCGGCGGTCGCCATCGCGGTCGGCGACACCGAAGGGCGGCTGGTGGACGCGAATCGGGGGCTGGCCGAGATGGTCGGGGTACCGGTGGGACGGCTGCGCGGCGCGTCGGTGTACGACTTCACCCATCCCGACGATCGCGACGAGATCCGGGCGGTGATCTACGAGAAGCTGGTGCCGGCCGGGGAGGGTACCGCGAAGTTACAGTTGCGGATTCAGCGCACCGACGGGCATTGCCGGTGGGCGTCGTTCGCCATCACGTTCGTCAAAGGTGGTGGCGGGCAGCATGATTACCTGCTCGCGGTGGGTGAGGATGTCACCGAGCGGCACCGGATGCAGGACGAACTGCATCGCCAGGCGCGCCACGACCTGCTCACCGGGCTACCGAATCGGCGCTACCTGGTCGAGCAGCTCGACGCCTCGATCGCGCAGGCGGGCGGCGAGGAGCAGGTGGGGTTGTGTTTTCTCGACCTGGATGGTTTCAAGCACGTCAACGACCGCTACGGGCACGGTGTCGGTGACCGGTTGCTGACCGCGGTCGCGCTCCGGTTGCGCGAGGGGGTGCGTGAGCATCGGCCGCTGCTGGCGCGCATCGGCGGGGACGAATTCGTCGCACTGGTCCCCGACGCGGACGCCGATCGCGTCACCGCTGTCGCCGCGGCACTGCTCGCGGCGTTGACCGACCCGATCCTGGTGGGCGACACCCGGGTTCAGGTGTCGGCCAGTATCGGTGCGCTGGTCGCGCCGGTGGCCGGTGCGGAGGCCGAAACCCTGCTCGATGCCGCCGATACCGCGCTGTTCCGTGCCAAGGCCGCGGGCAAGGGGCGGTGGGTGCTGCGGCGCCACGATCTTCGCGAGGGCGCGCTCGCCCTGCATCTCGACCCTGAACAGAGAGGCTGACCGCCATGCCGTTGCCGGATTGGGCACCCGACGATATCGATCCCGAAATCCCCAGTAGCGCACGCGTTTACGACTACATCCTCGGCGGGGTCCATCACCTGGAGAGTGATCGGCGCCTGGCGCAGCAGATCACCGCGCTGGCACCGGACGTGCCGCGCAGTGGCCGCGCCAACCGGGCGTTCCTGCGGCGCGCGGTCACCCATCTCGTCACCGAGGCCGGGATCACCCAGTTCCTGGATCTGGGTTCGGGCATTCCGACGGTCGGCAATGTCCACGAGGTCGTGCACACCCACAATCCGGACGCGCATGTCGTGTATGTGGACATCGACCCGGTCGCGATCGCGATGAGCCGGCGCATGCTGGCCGATACTCCGGCCGCCACGGCGGTGCGCGGTGATTTCAATGCCATCGAGGCGGTTCTCACCGATCCGGAGGTCACCGCGCTCCTCGACTTCAGCCGCCCGGTCGCGGTGCTGGCGGTGGCGTTGCTGCATTTCATGCCCGATCAGGTGCAGCCGATCGACACGCTGGCGCGGTTGCGTGCGGCGATGGCGCCGGGCAGCTACCTCGTGCTCTCTCATGCCGGCAATGAGGGCCCGGCCGATCAGATGAGTGCGACGCTGCAGCTGTATCAGCGCACCCCCACCCCGATGGTGTTGCGTTCGCGCGCCGAAATCGCGGCGCTGCTCGACGGTTTCGACCTGGTCGATCCGGGCCTGGTGTATCTGTCGCAGTGGCGGCCCGATCCGGGCGATGTCGTCGAGGTCCGCGCCTTCGACGGCTACGCAGGGATCGGGCGCATTCCCACGGTGTCAGCGCCGCAGTAGTGCTCGGGCCGTGCGGATTTCGGGGATGCCGATGAGTTTGGCGGCCAGCAGGAAGACCAGGGTGCCGGTGGCCGCCCCGGCGAGCAGCGCGGTCGAGTGGTCGAGGGTCGGCGCGGTGATGGTGGCGTGGGTGAGCACGATCGCGGTCAGCGCGCACGCTCCGGCGAGGGCGGTCGCCCACAGCACCCGATGTGCGGAGGCGGCGACCGCGGCGAAGCCGAGCAGGCCGTGGCGGCGGCGCAGCAGCAGGTGGCCGGTGAGCGCGCCGACGGTGTAGGCCAGTGAGCCTGCGACGCTGAGCATCACGATGACCGCGTGGGTGGGCAGGGTCGCCGCCGCGATGACCCGGGTGGCGACCTTCACCGCGACCATGACGACATTGATGAGGGTGGGTGTGCGAGTGTCGTTGTGGGCGTAGAACACTCGCATCTGCAGCATGACCAGTGCGAAGGGCGCCAACCCGAACGAGGAGCAGGCGACCGCGAGCCCGATCAGGTGCGCGGCCGCGGGATCGACGCGGCCGGTGAACAGCAGGGCCGTCATGCCGGGAGCCAGCAGTGTCATGGCCATGGCCACGGGAACCAGTGCGGCCGAAAGGTAGCGGGCGCCCCGGGACAGGTCAGCGAGCACCGCCGCATCGTCGCCGGCCGCGGCGGCGCGGGAGATGCGCGGCATGAGCACCGTCAGCATCGACGCGGCGAGAATGCCGTAGGGCACCTGGAACAGCAGTTCGGCGTATCCGGAGATGGAGACGCCGCCATGGTCGAAGGCCACCCGCATGGTCACCGCCACCCCGATCTGGCTGATCGCGGCGTACACCACCAGCCAGCCCAGCATCGGCAGCCCGGCCCGCACCGGCCGCCAGGTGTAGGGCAGTGGGCGTGCACGCCAGCTCCATTCGAAACCGTTGTGCCGCAGCGCCGCCACCACCCAGGCCGCCTGACCGGCGATACCGGCCGTGGTGCCGATACCGAGGGTGAGGATCTGCGCGAGCGTCATCGAGGCCGGGGTGAGCGTGATCGGTCCCGGCAGCACAAGGAACACCGCGCAGGTGACCAGGACGATCACATTGTTGATCACCGGCGCCCATGCGGCCGCCGCGAAGCTGTCGCGCACATTGAGCACCGCGCCGGCGACCACGCTCACCCCGTAGAAGAAGATCTGCGGCAGCAGCAGATACGCCAGCCATGTCGCGAGATGCCGCTCCCCGGAATCGGCGACGAACACGCGCACGATCCACGGCGCGCACACCACGGTCAGCACGGTGATCACCGCCAGCGCCAGCAGCGTCCCGACCATCACACGCTGGGTGAACTCGCGAGAGTTCTTGCGCCCGCGCCGTCGCGCCCGGGTCAGCACCGGCACCACGGCACTGGCGAGCACACCACCCAGCAGCAACTCGTAGACCATGTTGGGCAGATTGTTCGCCCCGTTGTAGGCGTCCCCGACCGCGCCGGCCCCGAGCACGGCCGCCACGACCAAGGTTCTGGCGAGCCCGGTGATCCGGCTCGTCACCCCGGCCAGCGCCACCGCCCGGCTCGCCCGAGCCAGCCCGGCGGTTTCCGAACTCCCCTCTGCGGCAACACCTTTGAACTTCACCGGCACCTCGGCGCGCTGCGTCTCCCGCTGGATCGGCAACGGTAGTGTCGGAAAACTGCCGTAGTCGTGCAACACGCCCCCTCATCACAGGTGTCTCAAATCGCCCAGCCCAGGCTACGCATCCGCGAGCGGTCCCCGCCGTTCACGAAATAGTCACGCGGCCTCCGCGAAGCTGCGTAGCGAACACGAACCGTCACAACAACCGGAGTACTCCCATGCGTAAGTTCTTGTCCTGCGCCTTCGCCGCCGTGGCCGTCACCGCCGCCCTGGTGACCCTGCCGACCGGCACGGCCGCGGCTCAGTCGACCGCGTGCAGTACCGCCGTCGACCTGATCAACGCCGCCATCGCCGCGGCCCCCGGCGGCAACCTCGACGATGCCGGGCAGAAGGATCTGGCGAACAAGTTGCTCGCGGTCCCCGCCAGCGGCGCGGACAAGGACGCCATTACGTTGTTCGCGCGCTCACTGCTCGATGACAACGTGACCGACATGGGCGCAGCGACGGCCAAGTTCAACACCGCCTGCGCCTAACCACCACTACGCGAGCGCGGTGTGGACGCGCAGTTCGGTCGGGGCCAGGCAACTGTCGGGACGACATGCCTGCGCACGGACGTGCAGGGTCAGTTCGTCCCCGCCGCCGATGAGTTCGATTGCGAGCAGCGTGGTTCCGGTCAGCTGGCCGTCGTCGGTCACCGGAGCCACGATCTCCGTTATGGTCCAGCCACTTTCGGGATCGGTGCTGATCGCGAGGGGATATTGCGCCTCGGCGTCCGGCGCATACAGATGGTAGCCATCGCTGATCGCGACGGTGAGATACGCGGTGACCCGGTCGGGAGTTCGGCGCCGGGCCCGCAGCACGATGGCGATCGTCTCCGATACCTCGACCTGCCCGTCGAATTCCGGCGCGTCGACCGTGGCCTGTTCTGCGGCGCGCACCAGTTCGGCCAGGTCCGGGCGGCCACGCAACCCGTTCACCCTGGCGTGCGGCAGGGCGATACGCAGGGACTCGACGGCCGCGGCGTCCGGCGACGCATTCTCGTCGGATTTCGTGGACTCGACACTGACCTGCTGCAATCCGGTCAGGCGCGCGAGTTGCCCGATACCGTCCGCGTCGATGCCGGTGTCGAACAAGGTCACGGCGGTCAGCCCTGTGAGCCGGCCGAGGACGGCTGCGTCGGCCGCAGTCACCGGTGTGTCGAACAGTGTCAGCGAGTCGAATGCGTCGGGTGCGAATCCGGCCAGCACGCCGGCATTTCCGCGGGCGATCATCAGTGACAGCCGGGCGCCCGCGGGCAGGTCCACGACGGCGTCACCGGTGGCGGCATCCGGGTCCCAGTCGATGGCGACCCGGGCCAGCGGCAGCGGCCCCGGAATCCGCACCGTCCGACCCACTGCCGCACGGGGTTTCGCCGGCGCCGTCGTCGTGGGGTCGACGGCCAACCGGTCGAGGACCGCGGGCAGCGGGTCCAGGCTGTCCGGGCCCACCCATTCCAGCACCGGAATCCCGTGCTGGAACACCAGCAATGTCGGGTAGCCGTCGATGCCGTAGCGTTCCGCGATCTCGGGATGCTCGTCGACGTCGATCGATACCACCCGCACGCGGTCCTGTTCGTCACGCGCGAAGCGTTCCAGCTTCGGGGCCAGGTGCCGGCACGGCTCGCACCATACGGCGGTGAAATCGACGATTACCGGCCGTCTTTCCTCCGCGAGTGCCGCATCGAACTCGGCGGACCCGATCGCGCGCACCACGGACTCGTTCGATGTCATGCGGTCCACGGTAGTCAGGCGACCACGGCGCCAGCGCGCGTGCGGGTCATTCCCTGCAGGGAATCGCCAGTTCGGGGGCGATTGACGAATCTTGTGGATGTGACTTACGAACCTGATGACATCGAACTGAAGCAGTTGGTCGACCGGTGGGTCGCGCAGTGGAACGAGCCGGATGCCGAGGAGCGGCGGCGGTTGATCGAGGCCGTGTGGGCCGATAACGGGTATCAGACTCTGGTCCGGCCGCCGCAGGCCATGCGCGATAGTGCCGACGAGCTCGGGATGCCGTGGCCCGAGGTCGAGATCCGCGGGCATACAGCGCTTTTCGCGCGGGTGACCAGAGCTTATGAAAGGTTCGTCGCGACGGGGGAATTCGCCTTCGAACGCGACGGGGAGCTGGTCCGGCATCTCGGTGGGACGGTGGCGCTGAACTGGGTGATGCGTTCGCACGCCGACGGCACGGTGGTCGGGGGTGGGTTGGATGTGCTGACCTTCGCCGATGACGGCCGGGTGCGCAGCAGTCACCAATTCGTCTCCTGAGCGCTGAATTTCCCTGCGCTGGGCCGTCTTACCTGATAGGAGGCACCGACCGGGTGCCTGGTCGGACAGTCAGGAAGGCTCGTCATGCGTATCCCACAGCGGCTCGGTAATGCGCGTCATCTCTCCGAGAAGATGTTGCGCGCCCGGCGTATCGGATCGGCCGATCGGGCCGAGGTGCATTACCGGCGGGTCAGCCAGGAAGCGTGGCGCGGTGCCCGGTGATCACCGGGCACCGCGGGAGATCACTCGGACGGCGTGGCCAGCAGTGGCGCGAGGGCGCGCAGGGTGGGCAGCGGGTCCTCGGCGAGGACCTGCACGGCCACCTGATCCGCGCCCGCGCGCAGATGCTCGTCCAGGCGGGCGGCGATCTGCTCGGCGCTCCCGTGCGCGACCACCGCGTCGATGAAACGGTCGCTGCCGGGCTCGGTCAGGTCCTCGTCGGTGAAACCGAAGCGGCGAAGGTTGCTCACGTAGTTGGACAGGCCCAGGTAGTAGCCGACGCGGGGGCGGGCGGTGGCGCGGGCCCGCTCGGCGTCCTCGTCGAGGACGACCTTGTGCTCGGTGACGATGAGCGCTTCGGGACCCAGCAGTTCACGCAGGCTCGCGGTGTGCTCGGGGACCGTCAGGTAGGGCAGCGCGCCGGCGCTGCGGTCCGCGGCGAGTTTCGCGACTCGCGGGCCCAGGGCGGCCAGGGCGCGGCGCTCGCGCGGGACGCCGCCGGCCTCCAGGACGTCGAGGTAGGCGGCCAGGGCGTCATAGGGTTTGGCGTAGGTGCCGGTGTGCTCGCGGTGACCGGCGCCGACGCCGAGGAAGTAGCGGCCGGGGAACTTGTCGTCGAAGCGGTGGAAGCCCTGCACGGCCTGTTCGGCCGGGGTCGCCCACACGTTCACGATGCTGGTGCCGACGACGATCGAGCGCGTCGCGGCGAGCGGGGCCTCCAGGCCCTCCCAGTCCGGCGGCGGTGAACCGCCCAGCCAGACCGTCCCGTAGCCGAGTTCTTCGACCTCACCCAGCAGTTGCGGGGTGAGTGACGCGTAGTGGATCCATACGCCGAGGCGTCCCAAGCCATCCTTTGCCATATCGAGCGCCAACACACCGCGATCGGCCCGCATTCCCCGCCCGCCGGATCATGCGCTGGGCCGGATACGCGATATCTCCGTCGGCGCGGCCGCCCGGAAACGACCCGGTGCGAGACCGAATTCGCGCTTGAACGCCTTCGCGAAGGCGTATTCGGAGGTGTAACCGGATTTCTCCGCGACGACGCGCAGCAGTGCGTCGGTATCGCGGAGCATGCGCGCGGCCAGAGTCATCCGCCACCAGGTCAGATACGACTGCGGTGCGACACCGAGCGTCGCGGTGAAACGCTGCGCGAACACCGAGCGTGACAAACCCGCTTGGGCGGCAAGGGATTTCACCGTCCACGGCGCGCCCGGATCCCGGTGCACGGCGGCCAGGGCGGCATGGATGGCCGGGTCGTACAGGGCGGCCGACCAGCGGGTGTCGGCGGGATGGTCGTCGTACCAGGCGCGCAGCATGTAGAGCAGCAGCACTTCCAGCAGTGGTGCGATGGCGCCGGAATCGTGATCGGTGCCGAGTTCGTGGCCGAGCAGGTCGATGGCGCCGCGCAGCGGGGTGCGGTGGCCGACGCGGGCGGGGATATGGATGACGTCGGGCAGTTCGGCCAGCAGGGGGTGGGCGCGGCTCTGATCGAGAAGGTATGCCCCGCACAACATCACGGTCTTTTCCGCGATGGTGTCGCGGCGGTCGGGGTGCGGGCTGTCGCCGATGGTGTGGCCGCGTTCGCGCGGCAGGAAGGCGACATCGCCGGGCAGCAGCCGGATGGGGTCGCCCGCGCTGGGGATGAGCCGGCACGAACCCTGCAGCACCACATGGAATCCCGCACCCTCCTGCGCCGCGAAGGACTGCTGCCAGGGGGCATGGTTCTCGCTGCGATTGGAATGCGGTGTGCCGGTGCGCATGGCGGCGACCGCATCGCTGAGCAGGTCCATTCACCCACCGTACCGAGTCATGCCTTGTGGTCGGACGATCGGACATCCGAGCGGGAGGAATGAGCATTTATCGTCCTGGCAGCAGTCCATAGCGTGGTGTGCGGGCCGTTTCCCGGCTCCACCCCTCACCAGCAATGGAGTTGCCGACCATGAGAATTGCCGTTTTCGGCGCCAGCGGGTTCACCGGTTCGCTGGCCGTCGCGCAGGCCCATCGGCGCGGCTTCGTGCCCGTCCTGGTCGGGCGCAATGCGGACCGGCTGCATCGCACCGCCGAGGCTGCCGGACTGTCCGACCCCGAGATCCGCGTCGCGACCCTCGACGATATCGATTCCCTCACCGCGGCATTCGCCGACTGCGACGCCATCGTCAATACCGCCGGGCCGTTCACGTTGTGGGGCGAACCGGTGATCCGCGCCGCGTTGGCCGCACGCGTGCACTATGTCGACACCGCCGGCGAACAGGGCTACATCCACCACGTCCTCGAAACCTTCGGCGCCGCCGCACAACACGCGGGCATCACGATCGTGCCCGCCATGGCCGATGACGGTGGTCCCGGCGACCTGATCGCCGCACTCACCACCGCCCGCCTCGGCGCTCCCGTCGAGGATTTCCTCATCGCCGATCTGCGGATCCCCGTCCCGGGCGGCGCCTCTCGCGGTACGGCACGATCCATGGCCGCGATCCTGTCCGGCGAAGCCCTCGAATACACCGACGGCGCCTGGCATCCCGCCCACGGCGAGCCCCTCGCACCCCTCACCCCGCCCGGCGAAACCTCCGCGATCGAGATCGCCGCCTTCGCCCTGCCCGGTATCGCCACCATCCCCCGCCATATCCCGGCGCGCCGCGTCCGCAATGCCATGCGTGCCGAAACCGGTGACCTCTTCGCGGCATTGACCCCGGAGGTGGTCGATTCCATCCCCGAGGTCCCGGACCTCGACGCCCGTAATGCCTCCCGCTGGCTCATGCTCGCCGAGGCCACCGCCGCCGACGGCACTCGCGCCCGCGGCTGGGTCACCGGCACCGACGGCTACCGCCACACCGCCGTCATCGCGGTGGAGGCCGCCCGCCGCCTGGCCACCGGCGCGGCCCCGGCCGGAGCCCTCACCCCCGCACAGGCTTTCGACCCCGCCGACTTCCTCGGCTATCTCACCGCCGAGGGCGTCGACTGGGCCGTGCAAGCCCCGGTCATCGTGTGAGGACCGGGTTCACTTGGGGTCGTTGATCTTCGGGAACGTGTCACCGATGAGGGTGAGCAGCGAATCGGTGAGCAGGCCGTGCACCTGGGCGCGGGTCAGTGACTTGCGCACGATCCATTCGCGGCCCGCGGCTTTCACCAGTCCGCCGTAACAGCGCACCAGCGCCCGTAATTCGGCGCTGTGCAGCGAATCCGACAGGCCCATCATCGCGACCACGCGCTCGGCGGCGGCATTGTCGGCCTCGTCGAGGATGCGCTGCACCTCCGGATCGTCGCCGATGCCCTCCAGGCCGGTGACCTTGACCCAGGTGGTGCCGTGCTCGCCGATGGTGTCCAGCAGCCAGTTCACGCTGCCGTCCACACGTTCACGCAGAGTGCCGGTCGGCGCGCGCATGTGGTCGGGCCGCGGCAAGGTCACCATGCGGCGCACGACCGCGAGGTACAGGTCGCGTTTGTTGCCGAAGTAATGGTTGATCAGGCCGCGCGCCACCCCGGCTCGCTGGGCGAGCTCGGCGGTGGACACGGCCGCGTAGGGACGTTCGCCGAACATGTCGATGGCGCAGGACAAGATCTGCGCGCGGCGTTCGTCCGGTTCGAGCCGGCGGCGGCGCGACGGAATGTCGTCGCCGGCCACCGGCTCTGTCGTCATGTCAGAGTGAGCGGGCAATGAGGTCCTTCATCACCTCGTTGGCGCCCGCGAGGATCCGCAGAACCCGGGCGCCGGTGTACAACTGGGAAATCGGGTATTCGGTCATGTATCCATAGCCGCCGAAGAACTGCAGGCAGCGATCCACCACGATACCGAGTTGGTCGGTCAACCAGTATTTCGACATGGCCGCGGTAGGGATATCGAACTCCCCGCGCAGGTGCTTGGTGATGCAATCGTCCAGGAAGACCCGGCTCACGGTGGCGATGGTCGCGCACTCGGCGAGCTCGAAGCGGGTGTTCTGCATGGCGAACAGCGGCTTGCCGAATGCCTCGCGACCCTTGGTGTAGTCGACGGTCAGCTCGACTGCCTTCTCCATCATCGCCACCGCCAGGATCGCGGTGACCAGGCGTTCCTGAGCCAGCATCTGCATCATCTGATAGAAGCCCTGGCCCTCGGCCGTGCCCAGCAGGTTCGAAGCGGGCACCCGCAGGCCGTCGAAGAACAGCTCGGCGGTGTCCTGGGCCTTGCCACCGATCTTGGACAGGATGCGCCCGCGCTTGAAGCCTTCGACATCGTCACCGACCTCGGCGAAGATCAGCGAGACCCCGGCCGCGCCCAGGCTCGGGTCGGTCTTGCAGGCGAGGATGATGCCGTCGCACAGCCAGCCGTTGGAGATGAAGATCTTCGACCCGGTGATGACGTACTCGTCACCCTCGCGCACCGCGCGGGTCTTGATGTTCTGCAGATCCGAGCCGGTGCCGGGCTCGGTCATGCCGATGGACAGCACCATCTCACCGCTGGCCGCCTTGGGCAGCACCCGCTGTTTGAGGTCCTCGGAACCGAATTGGTGAATGTAGGGCGCGATGATCGAGGAGTGCACCGACATTCCCAGTGACCCGTCACCGAGGTGCGCCTGAGCTTCGATGATCGCGGCCTCGTGGGCGAATGTGCCGCCGCCACCGCCGTATTCGGCCGGAATGGCCGCGCACAGCAGGCCGAGTTCGCCGGCCCGGTTGTACAGGGCGCGGTCGGGATGGCCCTGGGCGATGAACTTCTCCTCGTGCGGGATCACCTCCTTCTCGAAGAAGGTGCTTGCCAGTCCTCGTACCGCCTCGACCTCGTCGTCGCTCCATGCGGGGCGTGCCATCGTCAATCCCTCACGTCGTGCCCACGCGCGGCGCCGTCGCCGGTCCTGCGCGTCTTGCCCCCAAGGGTGCACGGCTATTGGCATGATGTCAACAAGGGGTCAATGCTCGCCCGAGCGGGCCTGATTCACCTCGGCGAGCGTGCTGAAGATCGGCGTGTCCGGATCGGCCTCGATGCGCTGCCGGCGCAGATACCCGTCGATCAGACCCCAGGCCAACTCGGTGGCCTGATCGATGAACTCATCGGTCTGCTCGGCGCCCGGGGTATCGGAATCGCTGAGCCACAGATCGGTGATCGACACCAGCAGCCCGACCAGCGCGCGGGACAGATAGTCCAGGCCCGCGGTCTCGAGGGGCACCGCCTCGGCCACCGAGCGCGCCATCTTGCTCAATCGCGCGGCCGCCTCGCGGCCCAGATCCAGTTGCAGTACACCCGAACCCGACTGCTGCACCACCGGGCCCTGGCCCAGGAAGCGGAAGACGTTGGGATGCTCCAGGATTCCCTGCGCGTACTGGGTGAACACCCGGCGCAGGGCGGTGCGCGGCGGCTGCAGCATGAGGGTCATATCGCCGCCGGTGGCCGAGAAGGCCTGGCGCGACATGCGTGTCGCGATCTCGGTGAACAGGTCGCCCTTGTCGGCGAACTGCCGATACAGCCGGGGTTTGGTGATGTTCGCCTCGCGGGCGATGTCGTCCATGCTGGGCCGCGGGCCGTCCCGATCGATCACCCGGATCGCCGCATCCACGATGTCGTCGCGGGTCACTGTCCGCGGGGCGGAACCGGCACTGCTTCGAGCCACGGGCGAAGCATACACGTACCGCCAGTACGCGCAAGATCTCCGCCGTCCGGCCACACAAACCGCTTGGTTACCGGCACGTCAAGTGACAGATACCACAGCCCGGTCCATCAGAAGCACATTGCTTTCGCACCGAACGTACTGCCAGTATCGGAACCCGTACCGGCAGTACGATCAACCGGAAAGACACCGATGTCAGACGCAGCACGCCAGCTCAGCGACACCCTGCGAGCACCCCTGCCCGCGGCCTTCGAGCAGCTCACCGACGCCGATCTCACCGAACTCGACCGGCTCCTGCACGACGCCATGGACCGCCGGCGCGACACCCTCGACGCCGCCCTGTCCTCCTCCCTCGACTTCGTCCCGCGCCTCATGCGCCCGGCCGTCAAGAAAGCCCTCGGACTGTGAGCGAACACCTGGTAGCCGTCGCCGAAATCACCAAACTCGCACGCCTGCTCGGCATCAGCGACCCCACCGAACTCGACTTCCTCGTCGACCTGCCACCCGCCGCCATCCGCGAATACCGCGAACGCGTCACCGACCGGCTCTTCGACCGCGACACCAAACGCCTGCGCGCCGTCGCCTCCGCCAGCAAGATCGTGCCCGTCGCTATCAGCTCCAAAATCGCCGAACGCGCCTTCGGACCCATCCTCTGCGCCGCCGTCGCCAGCGCCGTCGAACCCAACCGCGCCGTCGACATCGCCAAATCCCTCTCCGGGCCCTTCCTCGCCGAATGCGCCACCGGACTCGACCCGCGCCGCACCGCCGCCATCATCGCCGCCGTCCCACCCCGCATGGTCACCGACGTTGCGCGCGAACTGCTTTCGCGCGGCGACCACATCACCATGGGCCGCTTCGTCCACGTCGTCCCCGAACCCGCCCTGCGCGCCGCCGCACCCGTCATGAGCGACGCCGACCTACTGCGCATCGCCTTCCTGCTCGAAGACAAATCCGCCATCGACAACGTCCTGCACATCGTCGCCGACCGCGTCCCCGGCGTCATCCGCGCCGCCGCCGAACAACACATGTGGGCCGAAGGCATCGACCTGCTCGACTCCATCGCACCCCACAACCGCGCCTGGATCGGCGATATCGCCGCCGGCCTCGGCGGCGACGTCCTCGACACCCTCATCACCGCCGTCGCCGAACTCGACGCCTGGGCCACCCTGCTGCCCATCACCAGCGCCATGAGCCACGACAGCCTGCGCCTGTTCGCCGAACGCCCGCCCGTCCACGACACAACCGTGCTCGGCGCCATCATGGACAGTGCCCTCGACGGCGGCCAATGGACCAACCTGCTCCCCCTGGCCGCACACCTGCCCGCCGCACAGCTCGCCTTCATCGCCGCCCGCGTCGGCGAACAGACCGACGGACGCCTCGGCGAACTCATCCGCGAAGCCGACACCGCCGGACTCTGGGACGCGCTCATCCCCCTCGCCCTCGCCATGAACGCCGGCGACCGCCGCCGCATGGCCGCCCTACCCATCCTGCAAGAACCCGACGTGCTGCGGCGCATCATCACCAGCACCGCCGAACACGACCTGTGGTCCCAGGCCCTGCCGCTCGTCGACGCCATCCCCGACACCGCCAAACCCATCCTCGCCTCCTGCCTCGGCGACCTCACCCGCGAGCAACTGCTCACCGCCGTCCACACCGCCTCCCGCAGTGACACCATCCACACCCTCGTCGACGTCGCCCTCGCCCAGGACCAGGACGGGCGCGCCCGCATCCTCGAACTCATCGACGGCATGGACGACGTCGAAGAATTCCTCGACGCCCTCACCACCGAAACACCGGATGTGGTGTGGCAGGCCCTGATTCAGGTCCGCACCGAAATCCCCGACCGGCTCCTCACCCTGCTCGCCGACCGCGCCCGCCACCTCGGCCGCGACCGCGACGCGGGCGAACTACAACCCATCGGCGCCGCCGCCGAATAGGCCCGCCACCCGGGCCCGCAGGCGGGGGCGGCAAACACTGCGGCAATGCAATGAGAGAATGACTCGGTCAACCGCCCCCGCACGAAGGATCACCCCGCTTTCCGATGGCCGAGCACAGCACCCCGGCGTACCCGACCGACTCCTCGACCATCGACCCCGAAGAGTTGGCCATCTGCCTGCGCGTCATCGAACGCGCCGGACAGCTCGACAAGGATGATCCGGACTCCCTCACCGTCCAGCGCGCAGTCGGCCACATGTTCAAGCAACTCAAGCGCCGCAAGCGCATCGAAGCCCGCGACGCCGTCCAGGCCAACGACCGCGCCGTAGTCGCCGCCACCGCCACCGGCTCGCCCAACCGCATCGACGACGAAACCGCGGGCATCCCCATCAGCTCCAGCACCGGCGACGGCAGCGCCGGCGAACTGCTGCGGCCGCGCCCCTGCTACATCTGCAAGCAGCGCTACACCCGCGTCGACGCCTTCTACCACCAGCTCTGCCCCGACTGCGCCGCCAAGAGCCACGCCAAACGCGACGCCGGCACCGACCTCGCCGGACGCCGCGCCCTGCTCACCGGCGGCCGCGCCAAGATCGGCATGTACATCGCACTGCGACTACTGCGCGACGGCGCCCACCTCACCATCACCACCCGCTTCCCCAACGACGCCGTCCGCCGCTTCGCCGCCCAGCCCGACAGCGCCGACTGGCTGCACCGGCTCCGCATCGTCGGCATCGACCTGCGCGACCCCGCCCAGGTCGTCGCCCTCGCCGATGACGTTGCGGCCCAAGGCCCGCTCGACATCCTCATCAACAATGCCGCGCAGACCGTGCGCCGCTCCACCGGCGCCTACAGCGCCCTCGTCGAAGCCGAGAACGGGCCGCTGCCCGCGGGCGCACTGCCCGATGTCCTCACCTTCGGCAAGACCATGCAGGCGCACCCGACCGCGCTCACCGCATCCCTCACCCCGAGCCTCACCGCCGCCGACATCACCGACCTCGCCCTCGTCGCGGGATCGGCCACGCCGGAACGCATTTCGCAGGGCGTCGCCATCGACGCCGGCGGCCTGGTCCCCGACCTCGCGCACACCAACAGCTGGGTGCAGAGCATCGGCGAGGTCGATGCCACCGAGCTGCTCGAAGTGCAGCTGTGCAATTCGGTCGCGCCGTTCATCCTCATCTCGCGACTACGCCCGTCCATGGCCGCCTCGCCGGCCCGCCGCAAGTACGTCGTGAACGTCTCCGCCATGGAAGGCGTCTTCGCCCGCGGCTACAAGGGCGCCGGCCACCCGCACACCAATATGGCCAAGGCCGCGCTGAACATGCTGACCCGCACCAGCGCTCGCGAAATGTTCGAGGCCGACCGCATCCTCATGACCGCCGTCGACACCGGCTGGATCACCGACGAGCGCCCGCACTACACCAAGATCCGCCTCGCCGAAGAAGGCTTCCACGCACCCCTCGACCTCGTCGACGGCGCCGCCCGCGTGTACGACCCCATCGTCCGCGGCGAAGCCGGCGACGACCTCTACGGCTGCTTCCTCAAGGACTACGAACCCTCCAACTGGTAACCCCCTGCGGCCCAGCCCTTCCGAGCCGGGCCGCCCCTCTCCTCTTTGTGGTTTTGAGCAGTTCCTTTCCGTCTCGACTGGACCTCCAGTTGAGAACGCAAGACATGCTTAGATGCGCATATCCGTGTATAGATATGTAATAAACTGCAATTGAGCGTGACCTGGGGTGATCCGATCCACGACGCCCCCGATCCGCCGCCGGCCCGTTGCCACTCCTACCTCTCCCCGTACTTAGGCCGATGTTGCGGGCGCGGCGGCCCCGCTCCCCTGCCGACCGACTCGCCCTGCTACATATAGTTAGATGCGCATATCTGCGTGTGGATATGCCACTCACTGCCCCTCCCCTGTTCCGGGGCCTATGCTGGGCTCATGTGGTACCGGCTGCTGGCCGATGCGACGGCGGTCGTACATTTCGCGTTCGTCATCTACGTGGTGGTCGGCGGATTCATCGCGTGGCGGTGGCGCTGGACCATCTGGCTGCACATTCCCGCTGTCGCTTGGGGATTCAGCACGGTGTTGTTCAAGGTCGACTGCCCGCTGACCGAGCTGGAGAACTGGGCTCGGCACAAGGCCGGCGAGGCCGGACTGCCGTCGAGCGGCTTCATCGACCACTACATCACCGGGGTGCTCTATCCGCGCAGCGATCTCGAGCTCGTGCGCGTGCTGGTCGTCGTCTGTGTCGTGGTGTCCTGGTTCGGTTTCTACTGGTTGCTGCGCCGGCGGCAAGCGATGCGGCGGGCGACATGAAGGATCGGATCCCCTACCTCGTCAAGTCCGCCATCGGGATGGCGCGGGGATATCGCTCTTTCATGCAAACCGGGCAGTGGGGAGACGGGCGGGAGGCGACGGCGCGGGATCATGTGCTGGCGAACGCGACAGCGGGCGACCCCGCGAGTGTGCTTGCGGCCATGGACGATTTCGCCAGGCACCGCAGCATGCTGGTGAATGTCGGGGACGAGAAAGGGCTGATCCTCGATGCCGCGGTGCGCAAGGCCGAGCCGAGGCTGCTGCTCGAGCTGGGGACCTATCTCGGTTACAGCGCGGTGCGGATCGGGCGGGTGATGCCCGAGGCCGCGCGACTGGTGTCGGTCGAATTCAGCGCTCCCAATGCGGAAATCGCGCGGGCCATCATCGCCCATGCCGGGCTCGCCGAGCGCGTGAGCGTGGTGGTCGGCACCATCGGCGATGGGGGTGCGACCCTGCGGACGCTGGCGGTCGAGCACGATTTCGGGCCGGGCGCAGCCGATTTCCTGTTCCTCGACCACACCAAGGAGGCCTATCTGGCCGACCTGCGGTCGATCCTGGCCGCCGGGTGGCTCCGGCCGGGCGCGATGGTGGTCGCCGACAATGTCGGGGTGCCCGGCGCTCCGGACTATCTGCGGTACATGCGGCAGCACGAGGGCAAGGACTGGCGCACGGTGGAGCACCGTACTCATGTCGAATACCAGTCCCTGCTCAAGGATCTCGTGCTGGAGTCGGAGTACCTGGGGCTGAGCCAGGCCTAGCGGAGCCGCCGGGCGATCAGTTCGGCGATGGCGGGTTGGTTTTCGGGCAGATCCAGGTAGAAATGGCCGCCCGGGAAAGTGGCGAGCTCGAAGTCGCCGCTCGTGAAGCGCCGCCACTCCCCCGCTTGCGCCTCGGTGGTGGTCGGGTCGGCGGTGCTCAGCAAGGTCGTGATCGGGGTGCTCAGCGGCTCGCCCGGTTGGTGACGGTAGGTCTCGACGGCCTCGTAGTCGTTGCGGACGGCGGGCAGCACTACTTCGGCAAGGCCGGGTTCGGCGCGCAGGATGCGGACCGATTCCGGGTCGTTGGAGAGGAGTTCGAGCTGGCCGATGAGGTCGCTGTCGGAGCCTTTGTGGAAGGTGCCGGGTTCGTCGAAATCGGGTGCCGGGCGGCAGGATACGAACAGGTGCTCGACCGGTCGGCCCGCGGCTTCGAGGCGGCGGGCGGTTTCGTAGGTGACGGTGGCGCCCATGCTGTGGCCGAAGAGGGCGAGGCGCTGGGTCCGCGGCCAGGTCAGCAGGTCTCGGGCGGCTTGTTCGGCGAGGTCGGTGAGCGCCGGGACGAGGGGTTCGCCGAGGCGGTCCTGGCGGCCCGGATACTGGACGCCGAATACCGCGGTGCCGGAATCGAATCGCTGCGCCAGTGTCCGGTATGCGGTGACCGAGCCGCCGCCGGGTGGGAAGCACACCAGGACGATCGCCGGGTCGGCGGCCGATTTCAGGGTGCGCAGCCAGTCTGTGCCGGTGAGATTTGCCACCACGGCGGGTCCTCCTTCAAGCGTTAGTGTCGGACTCGTGGGTACGTATGAGGCGCTGGTCCACGATTACGAGTCCGGGGTCGGGGTCACCCGAACGAGTATGCCCGCAGTCGATCCGGGCGCGAATCTGGCTGCGACACTGCCCGTGTGGGCGCTGTCGGGCGGCGCGGTGGCGGCGTTCGGGGCGGCGGCCGACCGGCGCCGCACGGCCTACGGATCGGCGCCGCTGGAGAGCGTGCCCGATCCGGGTCGGGTAGCGGCGGCCTTCGCGAGTGATCGGCTGTTCCGCCGGAACGGCTTGCCCGCGCAGGGCTTCGCAGAACTGTCCGGGTTCTTCCGTGCTGCGGACGCCTGGGTGCGTACGCACGCCAACTATCCGCATCATCGCGCTCGCCTGCTGACGGCGCTGGAGTTGCCGGCCGATGCCTCGCGGGCGGCGCTCGAAAACCGGCTTGCCGCACTGCCTGCCGCGGAGGTCGAGGCGCGGGCGCAGGAGGCCGGTGCGATCGCGGTGCGGGTGCGCGCGGAGGCCGAGTGGGCGGACAGCCCGCAGGGCAAGGCGGCCGCGGCGGGGCCGTTGGTCGCGGTCGAGGCGCGGGCCGATCGGGGTGCGGTGCGATCCCGTTCCGCGGCAACCCAACTGCTGCCGCTGCGCGGGATCCGTGTACTGGACTTGACACGAGTTATCGCGGGACCGGTGGCTACCCGTGCGCTGGCCCTGCTGGGCGCGGATGTCCTGCGGGTGGATCCGCCCCAGCTACCCGAAATCCACTGGCAGTATCTGGACACCTGCCAAGGGAAGCGGTCCACACTACTCGATTTGCACACCGATCTCCCTGTTTTTCGCGAATTGATCAGCAATGCGGACATTCTCGTCACGGGTTACCGACCGGGCGCTTTGAAACGGCTCGGTGTGCAACCCTCGGAAATTAGTCCGGGAATTGTGCACGGGCGAGTTTCGGCATGGGGTGAGCAGGGTCCGTGGGGTGATCGACGCGGTTTCGACAGCATCGTGCAAGCGGCCTCCGGAATTTCACTCATCGAAGGCATGCCGGGCAATTCACCGCATGCGGACGGGGTCGGGGCGCTGCCGGCGCAGGCCCTCGACCACGCCAGTGGCTACCTGCTGGCGGCCGGGGTGCTCGACGCGCTGCATGCCCGCGAGCGCGACGGACTGGGCCGGGACGTGCGAGTTGCACTGGCTCGCACGGGATCCTGGCTGCTGTCGGCGGCGGGCCGGACGCCGGATCATGCACCCGCGCAGGATCCGGACCAGCGATATGCCGTCACGCACGGCGCGGTGACCACCGCCCGGCCCGCGCTCGCCGAGTATCCCGATCATCCTTGGCCCGCACCGCCATACGGCGAGGACGGGCCCGCCTGGCTGCCCAGACCGGACGGTTCGAGATAACCGCGAAACGTTTGAGCTTCAAGTGCACGCACACTCGCAAGTACATCAGCGAATAATGTGAATTGCCTTCCGGCATACGGGTTTTTGCGCCGTTAATAGATGAGATCCTGAAACCGACATCATTAATGCCGGCGCGGTTGCCGGTATGCGGATGGAGGACGTCATCGTGGACACACCTGCCCCTTTGTTTACTGCCGCCGACGACGGAGGTCGTCTCGCAGTGACACGCCGCGAGTGGACCGGTTTAGCGGTCCTCGCGCTGGCATGCCTGGTGTATTCCATGGATCTCACCGTGCTGCACCTCGCGGTGCCACAGATCAGTGAGCGGTTGCACCCCACCAGCTCTCAATTGCTGTGGATCATCGACGTCTACGGCTTCATGGTCGCCGGGCTGCTGCTCACCATGGGCACCATCGGCGACAGGATCGGGCGCAGACGACTATTGATGACCGGCGCCGCCGCCTTCGCGGTGGTGTCGGTCATCGCGGCCTTCGCCCCCTCGGCGCCCATCCTCATCGGCTGCCGCGCCATCCTCGGCGTGGCCGGAGCCACGCTCGCGCCGTCCACGCTCTCGTTGATCTTCAGCATGTTCCGCGATCCCCATCAGCGTTCCATCGCGGTCGGCGTGTGGGTCGGGTCCTATTCGGTCGGCGGATCGGTCGGGCCGTTGGCCGGTGGCATCATGCTCGAGCACTTCTGGTGGGGATCGGTGTTCCTGCTGGCGGTTCCGGTCATGGTGCTGTTGCTGATCCTCGCGCCCAGGGTGTTGCCGGAGTATCGGGATCCGCATGCCGGGAGACTGGATCTGATCAGCGCGGGACTGTGCATCCTCGGGGTGCTGCTGCTGGTCTTCGGCATGAAGGAAGTCGCGCAGAACGGCCCGGGGCCACTCTCGGTGGGGGCCTTGGTGATCGGGGCGGTCGTCGGGGTGGTGTTCGTGCGCCGCCAGCTCACCGCCGACGAGCCGATGCTGGATCTGCGGTTGTTCCGATTGGGCAGTTTCCGCACCGCGCTGACCATCAATATGGTCGCCATCTTCGTGGCGTTCGGGTATTTCCTGTTCGTGGGGCAGTACTTCCAGCTGGTGCTGGGCATGTCGCCGCTGCGGGCCGGAATCGCCACCATTCCAGCCGGATTGGGGTTCATGATCGGGTCCCAGCTGGGCCCGCGGATCATGAAGGTGGTGCGGCCGGCCTACATGATCGGCGTGGGCATGACCATGGCCGCGGGCGGACTGCTGCTGCTCACCCGGATCACCGCCAGCGGCGGCGTGGAACTCACCATCGCCGCCTCGCTGCTGGTCTCGTTCGGGCTGGCGCCGGTCTTCGGGATTACCACCGAGCTCATCGTCGGCACGGCTCCGCCGGAGCAGGCGGGGGCCGCGTCCGGGCTGTCGGAGACCGGGGCCGAATTCGGTGGGGCGCTCGGCATCTCGATCCTGGGCAGTATCAGTATCGCGCTGTACCGCGGTCAGCTGGGCAATACCCTGCCCTTCGGGCTCAGTGACGCCGATACCAACAATTCGCGCGACACCCTCGGCGCGGCATTGCAAGTCGCCGGGACGCTGCCGGGCAAGCTGGGCACGTCGGTGGCCGAGGCCGCCAAGCAGGCGTTCCTCATGGGGATGCACCTGACCTCCGCTATCGCGGCGGGTGCGGCGCTGTTGCTGGCGTTGATCGCGATGACGCGGCTGCGGCATGTGCCGCCGGGGTGAGTCGCCCGGGCCGGAATCATTGCCCGCGTAGGGCTTCGATGGCGGTGACCAGTCCGTCGCCGTCGAGCAGCGGCGCCTCGGGTGCGATCAGCCACTGCACCGCGAAGCCCTGGAAGAGGATGAAGTAGAGCTTGGCCACGGCGTCGGTCTGCGCCTCGGACATCTCGGGATAAGCGCGGTGGACCGCGTCGGTGATGCCGCGGTGCGCCTCGAGGGTCGCCGTGGTCATGAACTGCTGCGCCTCGGGGTCACGGGCGATCTGCACACTGTTCTCGGTGCTCAGCAGGAGCGCTTCGCGATTCTGCTGGATGACGTCGATCAGGCCGTTCCAGGTGGGGCCCATCCCTTCCCAGGGTGAGCGGCCCTCCCCCGCGCCGACGATCGCGGCCTCCATGCCGTCGCCGACCGCGTCGCCGATGCCCTCGGTGATCGCCTCCATGACGAGGCGGTCCTTGGATCCGAAGTGGTATCCGATGGCGGCCAGGCTCACTCCGGCGGCATTGGCGATGTCACGGGCGGTCACCTTCGCCAGGCCGCGGTCCAGGATGGCCCGGCGCGCGCCCGTCAACAGGTCTTCTCGGTTTCCCATGACCCCACCCTACCAGCGTCTTAGACATTTGTTCTAGACAGCTGTGCCATCCATGTGTTAGACATTTGTCTAAGACGGAACGACCAAACCGCATCACAAGGGGAACCCGATGAGCACCACCTCGAACCTCCGCATCCTCGTCGCCGGCGGCGGCATCGCCGGCAATGCCGTTGCGCTGCAACTGCTTCGCGCTGGCATCGACACCACCGTCGTCGAACGCGCTGCCACTCCCCGGCCCGGTGGACAGGCCGTCGACCTCCGCAGCGCCAGCAAGGAAGTCGCCGAGCGCATGGGCCTCATGCCCGGCGTACGCAAGCTCCAGCTCGACGAGCGCGGCTGGATCTACGTGAACGAACAGGGCACGCAGTACGCCGAACTGCCGGTCCACATGTTCGACGGCAACGGCCCGGCCGCCGACATCGAAATCTCCCGCGGCGATCTCAATCAGGTGCTGCTGGACCTCATCGCCGAGACCGACGGACCATTGGACTACCGCTACGGCGACTGGATCGAACAGCTGGAACAGGACGCGCGCGGCGTCGACGTCACCTTCGCCTCCGGCCGCACCGAACGCTACGACCTCGTCATCGCCGCCGACGGCGTGCACTCGGCCACCCGCCGCATGATCTTCGGACCCGAAGAAGAATTCGCCACCCACCTGGGCGGATACATGGCGTTCTTCTCCATCCCCACCCCGGCCGACGCCAAGGAAGGCTGGCTGACCGGCTGCAATATCCCGGGAGCCATGTTCGCCATTCGCCCCGATCGTGATCCGGCGACCTCCAAGGCCATCCTCACCGTGCGCCGCGACCACGATCCGGCGCTGCACCGCGATCCGGCCGCGCAACGGCAATTCATTCGCGACACCTACGCCGGTGCGGGCTGGAAGGCGTCGACCATTCTCGAGGCCATGGACGACACCCCCGACTTCTACTTCGACCAGCTCGCACGCATCGATGTGGCGAACCTGTCGAAGGGCCGGGTCACCCTGCTCGGCGACGCCGGCTACTGCGGCTCCCCGCTGACCGGTATGGGCACCGCCATGGCCTTCGTCGGCGCCTATCTGCTGGCCGGCGAAATCGCCGCCACCCCGGCCGATATCGCCGGCGCGCAGACGCGCTACCAGGAGAAGCTCACTCCGTTCCTGGAGGGTGCGAAGGAACTGCCGGGCGGCGGCGTCAAGTTCATGTTGCCCGCGGGCAAGTTCGGGCTCGCGGCGGCACGGTTCAACATGCGGATCCTGACCTCGAAAGTGATGCTGCCGCTGAGCAAGAAGCTCTTCGAGCCCAAGACCAAGGACTACGCCCTGCCGAATTACTGACAGCCAGGACGTAACTCGCGGCCCCGCCGCCGGGCATATGCTCGGCGGCGGGGCCGTCCGTATGGCTTCGCGACGGCCGGAGAAGACGGAGCGATTCCGGTCTGATACCTGTATTAGGCCCGGAACTCGACGAATGCGAGGCGCTCATGCCAGTGAAGGTTCTGATGGACAATGACACCGGGATCGATGATTCCCTGGGGTTGCTGTATCTGCTGGCCTCCCCCGAGGCCGAGATCGTCGGAATCGCCTCCAGCGCGGGCAATGTGCCCGCCGCGCAGGTCGCCGCGAACAATCTCGCGCTGCTGGATCTGTGCCGGGCGCCGGAGATCGAGGTCGCGCTCGGGGCGGCGGAACCGCTGGCGATTCCCTTGCGCACCACCGAGGACACGCACGGGCCGCAGGGTGTCGGGTATGCGATGTTGCCGGCCTCGCCGCGGACGCTGTCGGAGCGGTCTGCCGCGCAATTGTGGGTGGATCTGGCGCGGGCGCATCCGGGTGAGATCGTCGGGCTGTGCACCGGGCCGGTCACGAATCTCGCGCTGGCGCTGCGTATCGAACCGCGGCTCCCCCAGCTGCTGCGCCGGCTGGTGATCATGGGTGGCGCGTTCAACCATCCCGGCAACACCACGCCCACCAATGAGTGGAACGTGCACGTCGATCCGGAGGCCGCCAAGGCGGTGTACGACGCCTTCGCCGCGGCGCCGGCCGATCGGCGGCCGCTGATCTGCGCGCTCGACATCACCGAGACCATCGAGATGAAGCCCGCGCACCTGGCGGCGCTGGCCGAGCGCGCGGGCAGTACACCGGTGGAGCTGGTGGCGGAAACCGATCCGCCGGAGGCGCGTTCGCAGGCGAGCAATCCGCTGGTGCGGTTCCTCACCGATGCCGTGCGGTTCTACTTCGACTTCCACAAGCTCTATGACCAGGGCTATCTGGCGCACATGCACGATCCGTTCGCGGCGGCGGTGGCGCTGGATCCCGATCTGGCCGTGACCAAACCCGCGACCGTGGACGTGGAGCTGAGCGGAACCATCACTCGCGCCACCACCGTCGCCGACTGGGCGGGCATGTGGGGGCGGGAACCCAATGCGGACATCGTGGTCGCGACCGATCCGGACGTGTTCTTCGACCGGCTGATCGACCGGATCGGGGCCCTCGCCGCGGCCGCGTATCCGGAAGCGGGCCCGCAGTGACCGAGCAGGCCAATGATGATTCGGTCGCCGCGTTCCGTGGTCGGGCCGGGCTATCCGGAATCATCGACATCCATACGCATTTCATGCCGGACCGGGTCATGCGGAAGGTGTGGGAGTACTTCGACTCCGCCGGGCCGCTGATCGGGCGCAGCTGGCCCATCGAATATCGGGACGAGGAGCAGGTGCGGCTGAAGA
This sequence comes from Nocardia sp. NPDC020380, assembly GCF_044386975.1. Classification (NCBI taxonomy): domain Bacteria; kingdom Bacillati; phylum Actinomycetota; class Actinomycetes; order Mycobacteriales; family Nocardiaceae; genus Nocardia; species Nocardia sp. NPDC020380. Next base: position 149,472 of record NZ_JBIRVQ010000018.1, read on the forward strand.
CGCTGCGCGGCTTCGGGGTTCGCGCCTTCACCTCACTGGTGTACGCGCACAAGCCGGATATGGCCGCCTGGCTCAATGAATGGACCGCCGACTTCGCCGCGCGGACGCCGGATTGCCTGCACACCGCGACCTTCTACCCCGAGCACTACGCGGCCAGCTATGTCGAGGCGGCGGTGGAGGCGGGGGCGCGAATCTTCAAGGTGCACGTGCAGGTCGGCGGATTCCATCCCGGCGATCCGCTGCTCACCGAGGTGTGGGGGCTGTTGCAGGACGCCGGTGTGCCGGTGCTGATCCACTGCGGATCCGCGCCCACCGCCACCGAATTCACCGGTCCCGAGCCGATCGCCGCGCTCTTGCAGCGGTTTCCGCGATTGCGGTTGATCATCGCCCATATGGGGGCGCCGGATTACGGCGCGTTCCTGCATATCGCGCAGGCGCACGAGCACGTCCTGCTCGACACCACCATGAACTTCACCGACTTCTTCGAGGCGGCCGATCCGTTCCCGGTGGCCGAGCGCGGGCGGCTGCGGGAGCTCGGCGATCGGATCCTGTTCGGTAGCGACTTTCCCAATATCCCGTACACCTACGGTCATGCCCTGACCGCGCTGGAAAGGCTGGAGCTGGGCGAGGACTGGCTGCGGCGGGTCTGTCACGACAATGCCGCGCGGGAGTTCGGGCTCTAGGCCACTACCTGGGTCACGCGTTTTCCACCCCTGGGGTGCGTGGAAGTGCCGCGCGCGGGTACGCACACTCGAGGACAGCGTCTGTCCAGAGTGAACGGATCCGAATCATGGTGTGGCTATTGGTTTCCGGCGGCTGCCTCGTACCGCTGATCTGGGCGGCGGGTGTCTGGGGCCGGCCGCTGCGCACGAGCGAGCCGCGCTGGCGGCGTTCCTTCGAGCACGCGGTGAATACCGGCGAGCGGCCCGAATTCGCCGATCCCGACGACTGGTCCGCGCTACTGGCCGAGCGCCGCCGCGATCACCACGCCGCACTGGGCGCGGCGTCGATCATTGCCGCGATCACGGCGCTGGCCGCGGTGCTCGCGGATACGCTGCCGACGCCGACCCGGGTTGCGTGCCTGGTCTTCCCGTTACTGTTCGTGCTGCACCTGAGTTTGCGGTTGCGGCGGATCGAACAGCTCGAGGCGGCCAACCTGTCAGCGGCGCAATGACATACCTGTCATCGGCGCAGCGACATCGGGGGTAGCAATCCATAGCGATCGAGCAGAATCCACATGATGGCCCATACTCGTTCCGGATCCATCGTCACTCATCTCCTCGCCCGACGACGGCAATCCCTCCCCTTTTCACGACCTCCAGCCGCGTCCCGTCCCTGGTCACAGCGGGATGGGACATCTACGGTATGCCCAAGTCGACCGACCGGAATCATCGAACCCCGAAAACGACCCCCGAACCGTGACTAGACTGGCCATCGGACGCGCGAAGACACAGCTCGGGTATCGGTTAGTCCCGGCGGCGCACCGCGCCAGACACCACACCCCTCGGGTGCGACCTGGGCGTCCCTTCCATTCACCGAATGTTCGAAGGGACTCGTCATGACCCGATTCACCGTCATCATCGCCGGCGCGGGCCTGGGCGGACTCGCCCTGGCACAGGGCCTCCGGCGCGCAGGCATCGACTACACCGTCTACGAACGCGACGCCGCACTCGATTCGCGCCGGCAAGGCTACCGTCTGCACCTCGACAGCGCGGCCGAGCACGCACTACAGCAGACGCTGCCACCGGAGCTCGCCGACCGTTTCCACGCCACCTCCGGGACTCCGCGGCCACGGTTCACCTTGCTCGACCGCGAACTGCGCGAACTCTTCACCCAGGAATCGGACGATATCGCCTACGCCGTCGACCGGCTCACCCTGCGGCGGATCCTGCTGGCGGGCCTCGAGGATTCGGTGACCTTCGGAACCGGCATCGATGGCTACGAGATCGATCGCGACGGCAGGATCGTGGTGCATCTCGACGACGGCAGCACCGCATCGGCCGATGTGCTCGTGGGCGCCGATGGCATCAATTCCGCCGTGCGGCAGCAGTATCTGCCCTATGCCCAGGTCGTGGAGACCGGCGTGTGGCAGATCTACGGAGCCGTCCCACTCGATACCGAGACCCGGAAACTGTTCGACGACAACATGTTCGGCATCTTCACCGCTGTCGCCGGATTCGACGGCACCTTCGCCGGCGTCGCACCCGTGGAGTTCCCGGCGAATACCGGACTGCGCGACTACATGACCTGCTCGTTCGGCGCGCGCAGCGAATGGTTCGAGCAGCGGGTCGCCTCGGTGCGCGATCTCGACGGCACGCAACTACACGACCTGATCACCGCCGCCGTTCGCACCTGGCATCCGCGCCTGCGCGAAATCGTCGCGCACTGCGATCCGGTCTCGCTCTTCGCACTTCCGCTACGCACCAGCGTGCCCATTCCTTCCTGGCCCACGACCCGGGTAACCCTGCTGGGCGACGCGATTCATGCCATGAGTCCCGCCTCGGGTGCGGGCGCCTGCACCGCGTTGCGCGACGCCGCACATCTCAGTGATGCCCTCGTGCAGGCCGCGCAGGGCCGCGATGTGCACGATGCGCTGCACGAATACGAGTGCAACATGATCGACTACGGTTTTGCCGCCGTGCGCGGGGGTGCGGAGAACGGGCAGCGTTTCCTCGGTCAGGATCCGCTGCCCGCTGGCGTGTAGGTGCCGTTCAGCGGCCGTCGTCGAAAGCCCGCAGGATTTCTTCGGCGGCCAGGGCCGGTGTGAGGGAGCCGTCGCGGACGCCTTTTTCCACCTGGGCGCGAATGGATTTCACGTGGGGGTTGTCGGTGAGGCGGCGGAGGAGGTTGTCGTGGACCATGGTCCAGGTCCAGTCGACCTGCTGGCGGCGGCGTTTTTCGGCGAACTCGCCGGCTTCGGTGAGGACGCGGCGGTGGGTGAGGACGGTGCCCCAGAAGTCGCCGAGGCCGGTGCCGTTGAGGCCGCTCATGGTGAGGACCGGTGGGCGCCACAAGGAGTCGCGGGGGTGGATGAGGCGCATGGCGCCTTGCAGTTCGCGGGCCGCGGCCTTGGCTTCGAGTTCGTGGCGGCCGTCGGCCTTGTTGACCGCGACCAGGTCGGCCAGTTCCAGGACGCCTTTCTTGATGCCCTGCAACTGATCTCCGGTGCGGGCCAGCGTGAGGAAGCAGAAGACGTCGACCATATTGGCGACCGTCACCTCGGACTGGCCGACGCCGACGGTCTCCACGAGGATGACGTCGTAGCCCGCGGCTTCCAGGAGCACGATGGTTTCGCGGGTGGCCTTGGCGACGCCGCCCAGGGTCCCCGCGGTCGGGGACGGGCGGATGAAGGCGTCGCGTTCGGCGGCCAGGCGGGCCATGCGGGTCTTGTCGCCCAGGATGGAACCGCCGGTGCGCGTGGAGGACGGGTCGACGGCCAGGACCGCGACCCGATGCCCCTGTTCGATGAGCGAGATGCCCAGCGCGTCGATGAAGGTCGATTTGCCCACGCCCGGAACGCCGGTGATGCCGACCCGGTTCGAATCGATGCGATCGGCCTCGGGGGTGAGCCGCAGCAGCAGTCGCTGAGCCAGCTCCCGGTGGTCACCGCGGGTCGATTCGACCAGGGTGATCGCGCGCGCCAAGCCGGCGCGCTCGCCGTTGCGGACCGACTCGGCGAGCTGATCCACATCGATGACCCGCCGGGCGGCGCGCACACCGCGGGGTGCGGGGCCGCCGACTGCCGTCACACCGGCGGTGGTGCCGAGCCGAGGGTGGATCGCGCCACCCTCGTTCTCGCGTCCGGCCTCGCTCATTCGCCCCCGCCGGTACCGTTCTCGCCGCCCGGGCCGGTTTCGCCTGCGCCGCCGCCGATCTCGTAGCCGAGCGCGTCGCCCAGCTTCTTGATCAGGTCGATGGCCGCGTCGGCGATGACCGTGCCGGGCGCGAAGATCGCGGCCGCGCCGGCCTCGTACAGCTCGTCGAAGTCGCCGGGCGGGATGACGCCGCCGACCACGACCATGATGTCGGGACGTCCGACATCGGCCAGTGCCTGCCGCAGGGCGGGCACCAGCGTGAGGTGACCGGCCGCCAGCGAGGAGACGCCGACGACGTGCACGTCGTTGTCGGCCGCCTGCTGGGCCACCTCTTCCGGGGTCTGGAACAGCGGGCCCACATCGACGTCCATGCCGAGGTCGGCGAAGGCGGTGGCGATCACCTTCTGGCCGCGGTCGTGGCCGTCCTGGCCCATCTTGGCGACCAGGATGCGGGGGCGGCGGCCCTCGGCCTCGGCGAACTCCTCGACCAGCGTGATGGCCTTGCTGATATTGCTCACCTTGCCGGCCTCCTCGCGGTAGACGCCCGAGAGCGTGCGGATCTCGGCCTGGTGGCGCCCGTACACCTTTTCGAGGGCGTCGGAGATCTCACCGACGGTGGCCTTGGCGCGCGCGGCGTTGATGGCCAGGGCGAGCAGGTTGTTGTCCATGCCGCCCTCGGAAGAACCGGCGGCACGGGTCAATTCGGCCAGTGCGCGTTCCACCTCGGCCGCGTCGCGCTCGCCGCGCAGCTTCACCAGTTTGGCGTTCTGCTCGGCGCGCACGCGGGTGTTGTCGACCTTGAGCACCTCGATCGGGGTGTCTTCCTCGACCTGGTACTTGTTGACGCCGATCACCGGCTGCTGGCCGGTGTCGATGCGCGCCTGGGTGCGGGCGGCGGCCTCTTCGATGCGCAGCTTCGGGATGCCCTCCGAAATCGCCTGTGCCATACCGCCGTGCGCCTCGATCTCGGCGATGTGGGCGCGGGCGCGTTCGGCGAGCTGGTGGGTCAGCCATTCCACGTAGTACGAGCCGCCCCACGGGTCGGCGGGGCGAGTCGTGTTGGACTCCTGCTGAATCAGCAGCTGCGTATTGCGCGCGATGCGGGCGGAGAAGTCCGTCGGCAGCGCGAGTGCCTCGTCGAGGGCGTTGGTGTGCAGTGACTGGGTGTGGCCCTGGGTGGCGGCCATCGCCTCCACGCAGGTGCGGGCCACATTGTTGAACACGTCCTGCGCGGTCAGCGACCAGCCCGAGGTCTGCGAATGGGTGCGCAGCGCCAGCGATTTCGCGCTCTTGGGCTCGAACTTGGCGACCAGTTCGCTCCAGAGCAGCCGCCCCGCACGCAGTTTCGCGACCTCCATGAAGAAGTTCATGCCGATCGCCCAGAAGAACGAGAGCCGCGGCGCGAACTTGTCGACCTCCATGCCCGCGTCGATACCGGCCTTGATGTACTCCACGCCGTCGGCGAGGGTGTAGGCCAGCTCCAGGTCGGCGGTCGCGCCGGCTTCCTGAATGTGGTAGCCGGAGATGGAGATCGAGTTGAACTTCGGCATCTTCGCGGAGGTGAAGGCGAAGATGTCGGAGATGATCCGCATCGAGGGCTTGGGCGGGTAGATGTAGGTGTTGCGGACCATGAACTCCTTCAGAATGTCGTTCTGAATGGTTCCGGCCAGCTGCTCCGGCTTGACGCCCTGCTCCTCGGCGGCAACGACGTACAACGCCAGAATCGGCAGCACCGCGCCGTTCATGGTCATCGACACCGAAACCTGATCCAGCGGAATCTGATCGAACAGTTCCCGCATATCCAGGATGGAGTCGATGGCGACACCGGCCATGCCCACGTCACCGGTGACGCGCGGGTGATCGGAGTCGTAGCCGCGGTGGGTGGCCAGGTCGAAGGCGACCGAGAGGCCCTTCTGACCCGACTGCAGGTTGCGGCGGTAGAAGGCATTCGAGTCCGCGGCGGTGGAGAAGCCCGCGTACTGGCGAATCGTCCACGGCTGGTTCACGTACATGGTCGGGTACGGGCCGCGCACGAACGGGGCCAGGCCCGGCACGCTGTCGAGCGGGTAGCCCTGCTCGACGATGCCGTCGCGGTCCGCCTTGGTGAACACCGGCGGCACGTCGATGCCCTCGGGGGTCGCCCAGGTGAGCTGTTCGGGCGCATAGTGATTGGCCTCGGCCGCCTCCTTGACGAAGGCCTCGACCTGCGCACCCTGCACCGGGGCGGTCTCCGCCCCCCCGAGCGGGACCTCGGCGAAACTGCCGATCAGATGCTTGATATCGCTCATCGCCGTGTCCTCTCCGCATGACCGGGGCCCTGCGTGGTTACGCTCCGCTGCCGCCTTCGGGCCTGACCGTTCATGCGGGGGCTCCCAGCTTCTCGAGCAGGCCGGACAGAGCCGTCACCGCATCCATCCGCGCCGTCACGAATCCGTCCGGTCGCTGTGCGCCGGACAGCTCCGCCACCGCCTTCTCCGGTCCGGCCAGCAGCACCGTGGTGATGCCGGCCGCGCGCAGGGCGTCGGTGGCCGCACCGGCCTCGGCGCCGTAGCGGGCGTCCGCACCGCACAGCACCGCGAGCTTTACACCGGATTCGGCTGCCGCCGCGCCGAATCCGGCGAGATCGAGGGCACCCGGATTGACCGATTCGATGCCGCCGGAGGCCAGCAGGTTGGCGGTGAAGGTGACACGCACATTGTGCTCCGAGACCGGGCCCAGCGGCACCAGCAGGGCCTTCGGCCGCGCGCCCTGCGCGGCGAGGTAGGCATCGGAGCGATTGCGCAGCGCCTCGAACGCGGCGCCGTAGGCGGCGGCCGGGCTCGTCGCGCGGGCAGCCTCCGACAGCGGCTTCTCGGCCAGGTTCGGGAATTCGTTCACGCCGGTGACGGCCGTCTTGCGGTGCGCCACATCGGAATCGCGCTTCGCCTTGGTGGCGGCGATCCGCTCGGCGAGCAGGCCCGCCTGCAGGGCGGCCAGGTAACCGCCGGCCTTCTCGATCTCCTGCATGAACTCCCACGCCTTGGCGGCGAGTTCATCGGTGAGCGACTCCACGAACCAGGAACCCGCTCCCGGATCCTGCACGTGACCGAGGTGGGATTCCTCGAGCAGCAGCAGCTGGGTATTGCGGGCCATGCGCTCGGAGAACGCCTGGGACACCTCGAGTTCCCCGGCGGGCAGGGCGTCGTCGAAGGGCAGCACGGTGACGATATCCGCGCCGCCGACACCCGCGCCGAAGGCGGCCAGGGTGGTGCGCAGCATGTTCACCCACGGGTCGCGCTGGCTCATCATGGCCGGCGAGGTCACGGCCTGCTGCGGGGCATTACCGAATTCCGGGGCGCCGCACACCTGCGCCACCCGGGCCCACAAGCGTCGTGCGGCACGGAATTTGGCGATGGTCTCGAACTGGTCGTCGGTGGCGGCGAAACGGAACTCCAGCTGTTCCAGCGCATCCGCGATATCGGCGCCCGCCGCGGTGAGAGCGCGCAGGTACTCCAGGCCCGCGGCCACGGCCGCACCCAGTTCCTGTGCGTCCGAGGCGCCGGCATTGTGGAATGCCACGCCGCACACCATGATCGCGCGCACCGTCTCCGGCCGTGCCACGGCCTGGCGGGCCAGCGCGATCGCGCCGTCCAGGTCGATGGCCTCGCTACCGGCGAACAGGCTGGTCAACGGGGTGGCGCCGAGCTGCACGCGAATGCCCTTGCGATCGGCCACCTGGTAGCCGTCGAGGATCGAGAAGACCTGGGCCGCGGCCGCATCCGCGTCGGTGCCCGCGTCGAGGGTCAGCGGCGCGAGCTCGAAGAGCAGGCCGCGCAAGGCCTGCGGCAGGTCCGCGATCGGGACACCGCGCTCCCCCGCGCCGAGCCACAGTGCGCTCACGCCGTTCTCGAGCGCGAACAGGATCTGCTCGTTGACGGCCTTGGCATCCGGGCCGCCGAAACGCTGGCTCACGAACCAGCCGCGGTGCACATCGCGTTCGGCGTCACCGCCGCGCACGAACGGGAAAGCGCCCGGCAGCGGCTGCTCGGGCAGCTCGTCGCGACGCGTGTAGAGCGGGTTGACCGTCAGGCCGTCGTAGGTCTGGACCGCGAGCAGCTTCTCCGGCTCGTCCGGCAAGTCGGCCACGTCCACCCTGCGGGCCTTTGCCAGCACCCCGGCGACACCCTTGCGCCAGGCGGCATACTCGGGCACCGGCTCGGTGCCCGGGTCGGAAGCAATCGGCATAGCTGCTGTTTCCTTCTTCCACTCACTGACCACATAGCCGATTTCATGGGCATTCGCCCAGCTCAGCAGCCACTTCGGTTAACGAGCATTCATCGTCTTTCTTGTGATGCTAGCGGGACGTTTCCGGATACAGTCGACTGAGTCTCACTACCAGCCGGTAACCTGGCGCGGTGCCAACAACCGTGCGCGGGCCGCTCACCAGCGCCTCCGAACCGCGCAGCCGACTCTTCCAGCAGCTCCGCCGCCTGCGCCGGCCGCGGGTGCTCGCCGTGGTGCTGCTGTGTGCTGTCCTGTTCGCGCTGGCGGCGTTCGCGCCGCATCCGGGTCCGGTGCAGATCCGGCACTGGGCCGATTCGGTCGGGCCGTTGCTACCGCTGGTGTTCTTCGTCCTGCACACGCTGATCTGCATCGCACCGTTTCCGCGCACGGTGTTCACGTTGAGTGCGGGGATGTTGTTCGGGCCGGTTCTCGGCCTGACGCTTGCCCTTTCGGCCACCACGCTCAGTGCGGTGCTGGCGCTGTTGCTGGTGCGCGCGATCGATCATGAGCGGGTGCGGGCGCGGCTCACGCATCCGACGGTCAAGGCGGTCGATGCGCGGCTGGCGCGGCGCGGGTGGCTGGCGGTGGGGTCGTTGCGGCTCATCGCCTTCGCGCCGTTCTCGATCGTGAACTATTGCGCGGGGCTGTCCTCCGTGCGCATGACGCCGTATCTGATCGCGACGCTGATCGGCATCGTGCCCGGGACCATCGGCACGGTGCTGCTGGGTGATGCGCTCACCAACCGCACCTCGCCCGGGCAGATCATTCTCACCGTCGCCTGCCTGGCGGTCGGGATCATCGGACTGGCGATCGATACCCGGCTCGGGGTGCCGGACCCCGAACCGGAAGTCGCGGACTGAGTCCCGCTATTCGGCGACGGAGATGTCGATGACCGGGTGGTCGGCCGGGTCCAGCCAGCGCATGACATCCACGAGCGTGGGACCCGGGACGGTGACACAGCCGGCGGTCGGATTGCCGTCGCCCACATGCAGGAAGATCGCCGACCCGTTGCCCGGTACGACGGGTGAGCGGTTGTAGTCGATCACCACCGCGTGGTCGTAGGCCGGACCGGCCTCACCCAGATCCTCGCCGTCCTCTTCCTTGAACGGGCAGGTGCCGGGGGCGCAGGTGTAGTGGGTGTTGTAGTAGGCCGAGGCAGGGTCCGATACCCACCAATCCTTGTCGGTCACCTGCCGGTAGGGCAGCCGCGTGCCCGGGTTGGGCTGGATACCGAATGCCTCGGTCAGCGGCCAGGTCCCGGCCGGGGTGTGAGCCGTGGTCTCGTTCGCCACGCCGATCCCGTCCGCACCGAGATCCGCGTGCAGCGGACCGAAGACGCGCACCCAGCGATCCCCGTTGCGCTGCCACGCCGTGAGCCGACCGGCGGTATGGGTCGGCGAACCCGACACGACGGTGATCAACTGCTGCGCCGGACCGTGATACGAGGGCTGTAGCGAATCCGTGCTCGGCCCGCTGTTCCGACCGCTGCCGCCACAGGCAGAAACCACGAAGAAGACCGCTACCGCGGCCAGCACACTGCCGACATGGCGAATACGAGGCACAACGAACAAGTCTGGCCTATGAACCTGGCAGTCCTCGCACCGGCGCGGTCGGTACGCTGGGGCGATGAGTCAAGTCGTGGCATCGGACGAGCTCGAGCAGACGCTCGCCGGATACGGGATCGCCTACCTCATCACCATCGGGGCGGATATCCGGCCGCACGCCGTCGAGGTGCACGCGGAACTCGACTCGCACCGATTCCTCGTGGCCGACACCGGCAACAGCACGCGCCGCAATATCGGCGAGCGCGATACGGTCACCCTGCTGTGGCCACCGCTCGAGCCTGGCGGCTACACGCTGCTCGTGGACGGCACCGCCACTCTCACCGACCGCGGCATCGAAATCGTGGTCACCCGGGCCGTGCAGCACCGCGCGGCGACCGAGGTCAGTCAGAGCGTGGGCGCGTGCGGCAGCGATTGCCATCCGCTGGCCATTGCCGCGCAACCGGGTTCGTAAGGTCAGGCGGGCGCGAAGCCGTCCTCCAGGTAGGTGGTGAAACCGGCGGCGCGAGCCTGGCGGGCGGCAATGGCTCTGCGGGCCAGCAGGTCTGTCAGCCGCGTGGCGGCTTCCTCGTCATCGCACCAGGCCCACGAGCGCAGTTCCTCGGCGGGCAGGCGGATCGAATCCCGTTGCGCGGGGCTGAGTGTGCCGCCGTCGTAGACGAAGATCAGGCCCTCGGTGCGTTGCGGGATCGGGGGTACCCAGTCCACCGCGAGCAGGCGGCCCGGTGAGATCGTGAGCGCGAGTTCTTCGGCGATTTCGCGGATGGCGCCGGCCCGCGGGGATTCGTCGGCTTCGATCACGCCGCCCGGTAGTTCCCAATGGTTCTTGTAGGTGGGTTCCACCAAGAGGATTCGGTCCGACTCGTCGAAGAACAGGACGCTCGCGGCGGCTCGTTTGCGCGGCAGGGATGCGAGGTATTCGAATCTGTCCACACGGTCAGGCTATGTGTGTTCGCCGGTGCGCCACTGCTGTTCGAGTCGGCCGAGTTCGGTGCGGGGGCTTTCGCCGTAGATCCACTCGCGGGCGATCCGGTGCCAATTGGCGGAGGCGCGCAGGGTGCCGAGCAGGGCGAGGGTGCCGTATTCGACGCGGCGGGCCAGGGCGTGTTCGGCGGGGGCGTATTGGTCTCGCCAACGGTCGAAGTAGGCGCGGCGGGGATCTATCCAGGTGAACAGGGCGGTGGCGCCGGCATCTTCGGGAATGCGGATGTCGGCGTCGGTGAGCAGCCAGCCGGAGATCTCGTGGAACATGCGCAGGCATTCCTCGGGCGTGGCGGGGGCGTCGTCGTCGAGGACGCCGTAGCCGACCAGCAGGGCCCGGAGGTCGCCGGCGCGGTATTCGGCGGCGGCTCGGACGCAGTCCATCTCGAATTCGACTGCGGCGGCGTCCATCTCCTTGAACAGGCCGAAGTCGAGGAAGACCACCGCGCCGTCGGGGGCCAGGACGATATTGCCCGGATGCGGGTCGCTGGTGAAGCGGCGGAAGCGCAGCATGGAACCGGCGTAGAAGCGCATGACGATTTCACCCACGCGGTCACGGGTCGCGGCCGGCAGGGCGGCGATGCCGGAGAAGGGTGTGCCCGCGGCGAATTCGGTGACCAGGACGTGCGGGGTGCACAGTTCCGAGATCACTTCGGGGATGCGGATGAAGGGGTGGCCGCGGTACATCTCGGCGATGGTGCGGTGGTTCTCGGCTTCGATCCGGTAGTCGGTCTCGGCGGCCAGGTGGGTGGAGAGTTCCCGGTACAGGACGCGATCGTCGAAAACCGGTGCGAGGACGCGGGTCATGCGCATGAGCAGGGCCAGATTCTTGACGTCGGCACGGACTGCCACGTCGATGCCGGGGTATTGGACCTTCACGGCCACCGTGCGGCCGTCGGCCAGCCGCGCGCGGTAGACCTGCCCGATCGAGGCGGCGCCGATGGGTTCGGCCTCGAACTCGGCGAAGATTTCCGCCAATGGACGGCCGTAGTCGGATTCGATGACCGTGCGCATGCGTTCGAAGGACACCTGCGGCGCGCGATCGTAGAGTTCGGCGAGCTTGCGCTGGAAGCGTTCTCGCTGTTCGGGCGGGATGGTGGTGCGGCCGAAGACCGCCAGCGGATCGAACATGGACAGCAGCTGCCCGGCCTTCATGGCCAGGCCTTTCATGCTGCCCAGCACGGTGACGATGTCCTCGGCCGCGTCGGCCAGGGCGCGTTCGGTGCGGGCCGCGCGTTCCTCCTCGCTCGCGCGGACCGCCGAGAGGGTGACGCCGGCGCCGCGGACGGCTTGGCCCGCAACGAGTTTGCCGAGCTGGGCGCCGCGCAGCACGCGCGAGGTGACTATCTCATCCGACATCGGATCATCCCCGTTCTGCTGCGGCCGAGATTAGCAGACGTGGATGTCCGTTAATTGGAGTTCGGGGTTGCCCGCAGTCCCGGCGACAGCACCGCCATGACGGTTTCGGAGTAGCGGCGGCGGTCGAATTCGCCTTCGCCCTGCAGGGTCCGCATGACCGGAGGAATGGTGAGCGCCAGCAGCATCCAGGCCACATTGGCCACATCGAGGTCGGCGCGCAGCACGCCGGCGTCGACGGCGCGGGCCAGGAATCGTTCGAGGGTGGCGCTGAGTACCCCGCCCAGGCCGAGCAGCCGGGCATTGAGGTCGTCGTCGATGCCGGTCAGGTCGAACAGCAGCGCGCGCATGAGCGCGGGTTCGGATTCGGCGATGTGGCACATCCGGTCCACGGCCGAAACCCATGCGCCCACCAGGGATTCGAGGGTGATGTCGAGTCCGGTCAGGCCCGGTTCGAACAGGTCGCCCACGATATCGGTGAGGATGCGGTCCAGGCCGTAGTCCACGACATCGTCGAGAATGGCGCGCTTGCTGTCGAAGTAGCGGTAGAAGGTGCCGTAGCCGACGCCCACCTCCGCGGCGATATCGGCGGCGGTGGCGGTGGCGTAGCCCTTGGTGGTGAACACGCGGTAGGCGGCCTCGATCAGCTCGCGACGTCGGCGTTCGGCATTCCGCTCGTCCCGTGGCCGGCCGGGACCGCGCGCGGGCTTGGCTGGTTCGGTCATCCAGGACATCGTATGCGGCTCGATGCGCTCGGGCGGGCGGCGGCGAGCGGGCACCTCTTGCACCACCGTCCCAGACGGGTGTACTTTAACTGACGTTAACGTCATCTAATTGACCGCAGGTACAGCCTACGGACATCACTTTCACACATCCAGCGATGGACGCCGTGGAGTCCACCAGCGGAATCGTCTGAGACGCGCGTCTCGCGTTCGACAAGGGAGTCGTCCTATGCCCCAGCCAGCCCCGCTCCTGCCTTTCCTGCACACTCAGCACGCGGCAGCGCCCATCGACGACTCCGTCTTCGACACGGCCGCACTGGTTTTCACCACCGAGTACGAATTCGACGCGCCGCCGAGCGCCGTGTGGACCGCCCTCGACGACGATCACGCGTGGAAGTGGCTGCCGTTCCCTGGTGTCGGCGTGCGCTACGACTCGCCGGATCGGGGCGAGGGCGTGGTGCGTGAGATGGGTTCGGTCTTCGCGCCGTGGCGGTTCGGCTGGGTCGAGCGTGAACACTTCTGGCGGTACGAGCCCGGCAAGCGGATCACTTTCGGTGTGGTGAGCGGGAACTGGAGTCAATACCTGCTGGTCCGCCAGTATGCCGAGGATGTCACCTTCGACGAGATTCCCGGCGGCACCAAGGTGGTCTGGACGGTTGCCGTCACGCCGCGGCTGCCGCTGCGCTTCGCCACCTGGTTCCCGCCGGTGTGGAAGATCGCCTACCGCATCGGGTTCGGGCCCGGCATGCGCAAACGCCTGCGCGAGATCGCGCCGGCCGGAGGCGCCCGATGAGCAGCACGGACACCGCGGATCTGACCGCGACCGAAGCGACCGAGACGCTCGAAACGCCGCAGCACGAGGTCATCGTGATCGGCGCGGGTATCGGCGGCATCTGCGCCGGGGTGAAGTTGCAGGAGATCGGGATCGACGATTTCCTCATCGTCGACCGGGTCGGCGGGCTCGGCGGCACCTGGTACAGCCATCACTATCCCGATGCCGGGTGCGATATCCCGACCACCACCTATCAGTTCTCCTTCGCGCGGAAGCCGGACTGGGACCGGCTGTTCGCCAAACGCGATCAGATCCTGGAATACCTCGAAGAGGTGGCCGCCGATCATGATCTGCCGCGGCGCATGCGCTTCGGCGTCAATGTGGTGCAAGAAGTCTGGGACGATGCCCATGACCTGTGGCGGCTGCACCTGGAATCCGGTGAAGTGCTCACGGCGCGGTTCGTGATCAGCGCGGTCGGGGCGTACATCAATCCCAAACTGTCGCCGAACATTCCGGGGCTCGGATCGTTCACGGGTGTGTCCATGCACCCCTCGGACTGGAATCACGACTACGACTTCACCGGTAAGCGGGTCGCCATCATCGGGGTCGGTGCGAGCACCATGCAGATCGCACCCCAGCTCGCACCGCAGGTCGCGAGCCTGGACATCTACCAGCGCACACCACAGGTGTATCTGCCGAAACCCGATTTCGTGCTGCGCAAGTGGATGCAGCAACTACTGGCGCTGCCGGGTGGTTCGGCGGCGGCGAACGGGGTCGCGCAGGTGCTGATCGATTCGATGTTGCGCGTCGCGGTCTACACACCGCACCCGTTGTGGCGGCTGGGTGCGCGGGGTATCGATGCGGCCGGGCGGCAGCTGTACGCCGGCTGGGTGCGAATCAAGGTGAAGGACAAGGCGACCCGGGACAAGCTGCGGCCCGGATTCGGCATCGTCTGCATTCGCGGCGGGTGCGGTGGCGGCTATCTGCCGGCGCTCAATCGCGACAATGTCGACCTCATCACCGGCGGGATCGCGGAGGTGACCCCGGACGGCATCCGTACCGCCGACGGGACGGAGCGGCCGATCGACGCGCTGGTGCTGTCGACGGGATACGAGGTGTTCTCCGATCCGGAGAGCTACAAGCCGGGAACGGTGCTGGGCCGCAATGGCTTCGACCTCGGCCTGTTCTACAACACCGAGGAGCTGAAGGCGTATTACAGCACCTCGGTGGCCGGGGTTCCGAATCGGTTCATCATGATCGGCCCGTATTCGTGGACGGGTACGGCGTTCCATTACTTCGTCGAGAACTCCATGCGGCATATCGCCGCGGTGATCGACGAGACCCGCCGGCGCGGGGCGCGGTCGGTGGAGGTGCGGCCCGAGGCGCAGGAGCAGTTCCACCGCAATATGCTGCGCAGCGGCCGGAATCTGGCCTATTACCTGGAGACTCGGTGCGAGGGCTCGAACAGCTACTTCGTGAATTCGCAAGGTAAGTCGCCCTATATCCGGCCGTGGTCGTTGCTGAAGACCTATCGGCGGGCGGTGCGTTTCGATCGGGACGACTACCGGTATCGGTAGGAGTTGCGATCACGGTGAGTGTGAACCTCGTCCTCGCGGGGCGCGGCGGCCAGGATCGGACCGGACGGTCTCGGCCTGGGACCGCCGCCACCCGAGCAGACAGGACGAGTGCGCACCGTGACGCCATCACCGACCGTTGCCGTCACCGGCGAGGTGCTCGCCCCGGCCCGCCTGTCCGCAGTGCTCAGGGCCGGGCGGGGCGGCGTGCGGGTGCGCGGGATCGTGGTGCGAGTGGTCTCGCTGGCCGGCTTCGTGGCGCTGTGGTGGGCGGTCAGTGCCGCCAAACTGGTTGACGCGCAGTTTCTTCCGACGCCGCAGGCGGTATGGCACGCGTTCGTGCGCGCCAACAGCCGGCACGAACTCGCCCCCGGTGTCCCGCGGCAGGTGCGCGGGGAGCAGAACTACTTCCTGTGGGAGCATCTGGTCGCGAGCCTGCAGCGCATCGGCATCGGGGCGGGGGCCGCGGTGCTGCTCGGCCCGCCGGTCGGATTCCTGCTCGGCACCTCCCGCGCGGTCAGCGCGATCGTCGAGCCGTACCTCAACTTTCTGCGCATGCTGCCGCCACTCGGCTATATCGGGCTGCTGATCGTGTGGTTCGGGATCGGCGACACCTCCAAGGATTGGCTGTTGTTCCTCGCGGCCTTCCCGCCGATCGTCATCTCGACCGTCGCAGGGGTGCAAGGGGTTTCGCAGGATCGGGTCAATGCCGCCCGGTCCCTGGGCGCGAACCGGTTGCAGGTGATCACGCGGGTGCTGTTCCCGTCCACGCTGCCCGAGATCATCGGCGGGGTGCGGGTGGCGATCGGGTTCGCGTGGACCACCGTGGTCGCCGCGGAGCTCAACAATGGCATTCCGGGGATCGGCGGGCTCGCGTATCTGGCCGGGCAGCAGTTGAATACGCCGCTCACCGTGGCCTGCATCATCGTCATCGGTCTCACCGCGCTCGCTCTGGACGCGGTCATCAAGTGGATAGGCGCGGTCCTCGTGCCGTGGAAAGGTAGAGCGTGAAGCGCAGTTTCGTGTCGTTGGCGATAGCCGGGGTTCTCACCGTGGCGCTGGCGGGATGTGTGTCGTCGGGGCGCAGTGATCAGTCGAGCGGCACCGGCGCCAAGGCCGACTGCCCGGTGGCGGTGGACGACACCTTCACCGGTGCGGTGCGCATCGGATACCAGGACATTCCCAATGGCGATCTGATCGTCAAGGATGCCGGGCTGCTGGAGACCTGCCTGCCCAAGGCACAGATCACCTGGTCGAAGTTCGCCTCCGGCGCCACGGTGGTGCAGGCGTTCGGCGCCAAATCGCTGGATCTGGGTCTGCTCGGCAGTGCGGCGGTGGCGCAGGCGGTTTCGCCGCCGTTGAGCCTGCCGGTGCAGGCGGTGTGGATCCACGATGTGATCGGGCCGGCCGAATCGCTGGTCGCCAAGGACGCGAGCATCACCTCGGTGGCGGCGTTGAAGGGCAAGAGGATCGGGGTGCCGTTCGCGAGCACCTCGCACTACAGCCTGCTGGCGGCGCTCAACGCCGCCGGGATCGAAAACGATGTGACGCTGGTGAATCTGCAGCCGGATGCGCTGCTCGCGGCGTGGAAGTCGGGCGGGATCGACGCGGCCTTCGTGTGGGATCCGACGCTGGCCGAACTGCAGAAGACCGGGCATGTGGTGACCACCGCGGCCGATACGGCCAAGGGCGGCAAGCCGACCTACGATCTCGAGGGCGCGCGCACCGAGTTCGTGGCCGCGAACCCGAAGTTCCTCGCGGTGTGGACGGCGGCGCAGAACTGGGCCGTGCATCAGCTCGCCGCCGATCCGCAGGGGGCGGCGACCCATATCTCCGCGCAGCTCGGTGTGCCGGTGGACGAGGTCCGCACGCAGCTCGCCGGCTACACCTACCTGGATGCGGCCACCCAGGCCGGCGCGGCCTACCTCGGTAAGCAGCTCGGGTCGGATCTGCAGAGCACGGCACAGTTCCTGTTGAGCCAGGGCCAGATCCAGGGCGTCGCGTCGCCGGACAAGTACGCGGGCGCGGTCTACGCCGATGCCGCCACCACGGTGAGCGCGAAGTGATCACCACCCGCGAACGCCGAGCGACCAGAGCGGCCACCCGTGACGGCCGGACGGCCGGCGCGGGTCAAGGCCTGACAGCAGCTGGTCCGGCGGGGCGTGATCGGGTGGTGCTGAGTGAGGTCTCCCAGACCTATGCGACGCCGACCGGTGACACGGTCGCGCTCTCCCCCACCGATCTGGTCATCGAACC
Source organism: Nocardia sp. NPDC020380 (assembly GCF_044386975.1). Lineage (NCBI taxonomy): Bacteria > Bacillati > Actinomycetota > Actinomycetes > Mycobacteriales > Nocardiaceae > Nocardia > Nocardia sp. NPDC020380. The sequence continues at coordinate 166,773 of NZ_JBIRVQ010000018.1, forward strand.
CGGGGAGTTCGTCAGCATCGTCGGGCCGTCCGGTTGCGGTAAGACGACGCTGCTGCAGCTGCTGGGCGGCTTCCTCGAGCCCACCACGGGCACGCTGCGGGTGGGCCAGGATGCGGTGGCCGGGCCAAGTCCGGATCGGGGTGTGGTGTTCCAGTCGCCGACGCTGTATCCGTGGCTGTCGGTGCGCGGCAATGTCGAGTTCGGGCCGAAGTGCCGTGGGGTGGATCGCCGGACGCGGCGTGCCGAGGCCGAGCGGCTGCTGCGGCTGGTCGGGCTCGCCGAGGCGGGCGACAAGAAGCCCTACGAGCTGTCCGGCGGCATGCAGCAGCGGGCGCAGATCGCGCGCGTGCTGGTCAACGATCCGCGCATCGTCCTGATGGACGAGCCCTTCGGGGCGCTGGATCAGTTGACCCGCGAACGCCTGCAGGTGGAGTTGCTGCGGCTGTGGCGGGATGCGGCGAAAACGATTGTGTTCGTGACCCATTCGGTGGAGGAGGCGGTGTTCCTGTCCACCCGCGTGCTCGTCATGAGCGCCCGGCCCGGACGCGTCATCGTCGATCGGCGCATCGAACTTCCCGGCGACGGGGACGCCGTGGTGCGTGATCTCGAAGTGATCGCGACGCCCGAATTCCAGACCGTGAAGTCCGAACTGGCGCAGGCGATCTACGCCGCTCACAAATAGGTTTTGCAAATGCAATGGGCCCGCTTCGCTAATGGCGAAGCGGGCCCATTGTTTTGCGCTGAGTGCGAGCGGAGCGTCTTACAGGTACGCGCCGCAGACGGGCCAAGCGCCCGCGCCCTGGCCGGCGAGCACGTTCTCCGCGACGCGGATCTGCTCGTCACGGCTGGCGTTGGACGCGCTACCGTTACCGCCGTAGGCGTTCCAGGTGCTCTGGGTGAACTGCAGGCCGCCATAGAAACCGTTGCCGGTGTTGGCGCCCCAGTTTCCGCTGCTCTCGCAGTTGGCGACGGCATCCCAGTCGTGTCCGGCGGCCGAGGCGGTCGCGGTGGACAGAGCGAACGGGACCGACACGAGTGCGCCGACGGCCGCGGTGGCGGCGAGCATACGGGTGGTGAGCTTCCGGTTGCGATGCATATGGGATTCCCTGCCTGCGCCCACCGCCCGCCGTGAAACTCACGGGTTCCCGTCCCCAGGGATGTCGGTTGCGTTCGAATCGCGGGACGGGTTAGCCGGTGTTCGGCGATTCGAGTTCGGGCTCGTCGATTCGAGCCGAGAACGACGGTAACGGAACAATCACGTTGAATCACGGGGCGATCACGGCGGGTTGACAAATCGATCTCGACCGTACTTATCCAGTTTTCGCAGATGGCATCGAACGCCGCGCGAATTACAGTTCTGGAATTAGCATGCGGAATTGTGACGGAGGTCACGCGAAATGCGTGATCCGCATCGCGTAATACAAAACCTTTACGGGACGATCGTGCGGAGCAGACCCCTCGGATCCCCCTGCGCACAACCATTGCCCCAGGTCAGGATGCTGGTGATAGTTCCGGAGACGTCGTTTCCGGTACCGCAGGAGGCACCATGACCACCACCGACGAACCACGTTCCGGCGCCCGCGCCGTGGATCGGGCGATAGCGGTGCTCACCTGCTTCGAGGGCGACGATCCCGAGCTGACCCTCAGCGAACTGGCCCAGCTCGCCGATCTGCCGCTGAGCACCACGCACCGCCTCGCCCAGGCCCTCGTGCGCGGGCGACTGCTCGAACAGGACCCGGCGACCGATCGTTACCGAGTCGGGCACACCCTGGCCTCGCTCGCCCGGCCCGCCCTCACCCGGCTGGGCCTGGACTCGGCCGCGCCGCACCTCTACGCGCTGGCCGCGGGCATCCGCATCACCGTCAGCGTGAGCATGGTCGAGCAGCGCGACGCGGTCACGGTCTTCCAGGCCCGGCCGCCGGTGTCGTTCTGTCATCACCAGGTGCCGCGGGCGCGGCAATCACTGCGGACCAGCGCGGCCGGGCAGGCCCTGCTCAATCAGGATGGGGTCGGCCGGACCGGGTTCGCCTCCGAGCTCATCCCGACCGACGATCCGATCCGTGCCGTCGCGGTGCCGATCCTGGGCAGTGATCGGCGGGTACGCGGCGCCCTGGCCGTGCAGGCGCGTTCAGCCAGACTCGACGACGAGCTGCTGCGCAGCGTGGTGCCCGCCCTGCGCATCGCCGCGGGCCGGATCGCGCCGCTGTTCCAAACCGGCGGTGTCACAACCGATCTCGAATCGGTGCCGGCGGCCGAATTACGCTCACGGTGATTTCCACATCGTGAAATGGCGGTTGCCCCGGGACGCGGGGCACCGCACCATGAGAACAACCTGATCATTACCACTTCCGTACTCCTGCAAAGGACCTGGAATGATCCCCTTCATTTCCTTCACACGGCGCCGCGCGGTCGACCTCATGCGCGTCGCGCCCGGTAGCTGTCGCGCCTGATTCGGCGCCGAATTTCCGGCCCGCTGCGTAAGACCAGGAAGCCCCGCGGCTTTCCTGCGCCTCTCCATGCCCGAATCACCTTGCCCGACCGACGTATTCATCGAAAGAGTCCACATGTTCTCCCCCGCCCGACCGCGCCTGCGGCGCGCCCTGGTCGCCGCTTTCGCCGTCTGCACCGCCGTCGCCGTGCTGTCCGGCTGCGCGAAAACCGACGCCGGCACCACCTCCGACGGCAAGACGGTGGTCCGCTACCAGGGCACCACCGGCCAGGTCGAAGCCTACGAACTGGCCGCCGACCTGGGCTATTTCACCAAGATCCAGCTGAAGTGGGAGGGCGGACACCACCAGCGGCCCGGCCAACGACTACCTCGAGCAGCATGGCGATGCGGTGGCCGATTTCGTGCAGGGCACCGCGCGGGCCACGCGCTGGCTGCAGGTCACCCCGCACGATGAGGTGGTGGCGCGGATGACCACGATCATCCAGAAGCGCGTGCGCAACGAGAACGCCGATCTCCTGAAGTACTACAAGTCCTACGGCGTACCGGTGCCGGGCGCAGTGATCCAGGATCGCGAACTGCAGATCTGGATCGACTGGCTCGTGCGCAACGGCCAGCTGCCCGCCGGGAAGATCGCCGCCAACGACATCTACACCAACAAGTTCAACCCCTATGCCAACGGCACGTATCCGCCCACCAGCGGTCCGAGCGGCGAGGAGATCGCGAAATGAGCGATACCGCAGTCAAACTCGCGCTCACCGGGGTGCGCAAGGAATTCCGGGTCCGCGGGGAGAAGGGCGCGTTCACCGCGCTCGACGACATCAGCGTCGACGTGCGCGACGGGGAATTCCTGGTCCTGGTCGGGCCGAGTGGCTCGGGCAAGTCGACCCTGCTGGATCTGCTGGGCGGGCTGACCCAGCCCAGCGGCGGGCAGATCCTGCTCGACGGCGAACCGGTGACGGCGCCGGGGCTGGATCGCGGGATCGTGTTCCAGCAGTACGCGTTGCTGCCGTGGCGGTCCGCGCGGGCGAATATCGAATTCGGGCTGGAGGCCAAGGGGATTCGCCGGCGGGCGCGGCGCGGGATCGCCGAACATTAGCTGGAACTGGTGGGCCTGGCCGGATTCGGTGACCGCTATCCGCACGAATTGTCCGGCGGGATGAAGCAGCGCGTCGCCATTGCCCGCAGTCTGGCCTTCGATCCGGAGGTGCTGCTGATGGACGAGCCGTTCGCGGCCCTCGATGCGCAGACCCGGGAATCGTTGCAGGACGAGCTGCTCCGCATCTGGCGGACCACCGGCAAGACCATTCTGTTCATCACCCACGGCATCGACGAGGCCGTCTACCTCGGTCAGCGCGTGGCCGTGCTCACCTCGCGACCCGGGCGGATCAAGGCCGTGGTCGATATCGACCTCGAGCACGACACCGCGGAGGACATCCGCTCGAGCGAACGCTTCCGCGAGGTCCGCCACCACATCTGGACGCTGCTGCACGACGAGGTCGCCCGCGCCCAGGACCTGGAGCAGGCCGCCCTGGCCGCCACCGACAGGAGGTCCACCCATGTCTAGCGCCATACGCATCGGCGCGGAAACGCCCCGGCTGCTGCCGGATCCGGCGATCTCGGAGACAGCCGCCCTGACGACCGCCACACCCGAGGCCCCAGAAGAAGCCTCGAGCGCCGCCGCAGCCTCAGCTGATCTCGATTCGCCCAGGGTCGCAGAAGGGGTGAGCCGCACCGCGTTCGCCGCACGAGTTGCCCGCGCTACCGGGCGGATCGGCTGGCGGATTCTCAAACCCTCCCTGGTGATCGCGGTCTTCCTCGCGATCTGGGAGATGGCGCCGCGGGCAGGGGTGGTGGATCAGATCTTCCTGCCGCCGTTCTCCACCGTGGTGCAGGCCGCGTGGGAGTTGATCCGGAACGGGCAGATGTGGGAGCACGTTTCGACGAGCCTGACGCGGTCGTTGGTCGGGTTCGCCATCTCGCTGGTCTTTGCAGTTCCGGCCGGTGTGGCCATTGCCTGGTATCGGCCGGTGGCCGACTTGCTGAATCCGGTGCTCGAACTGTTCCGCAATACCGCCGCGCTCGCACTGCTGCCGGTGTTCATTCTGATTCTCGGTATCGGTGAGACGTCCAAGATCGCGCTGGTGGTGTATGCGGCGTTCTTCCCGATCCTGCTCAATACCATCGGCGGGGTGCGGACCGTCGATCCGCTGCTCATCAAATCCGCGGTGTCGCTGGGGTTCTCACCGATCCGGTTGTTCCAGAAGGTGATTCTGCCCGCGTCGGTGCCCGCGATCTTCACCGGTCTGCGGATGGCGGCGTCGGCATCCATTCTGGTGCTCATCGCCGCCGAAATGGCCGGTGCGCGCTCGGGTCTGGGCTATCTCATCACCGCGGCGCAGCAGAACTTCGAGATTCCGGACATGTATGCCGGGATTCTCGCCATCTCCCTGGTGGGGCTCGCCTATAACGGCGTGCTCGTCGCCATCGAACGCCGCCTGTCCCGGTGGCGCACGCAGCGGTAACGAACCGCAGAAGGAATACACATCTCCATGTCGCAGTCGGACAAGACTTTTCACATCAATGCCTTCCTGATGGGTGTCGGGCATCATGAGGCCGCCTGGCGGCATCCGCGCACCGAGGAGCATCGGGTGCTCGATGTCGAGCATTTCCGGGAGTTGGGCCGCATTGCCGAGCGCGGGAAACTGGATTCGGTGTTCTTCGCCGACGGGCTCGCGATCGGGCCGCGGATCAAGCGCAATGCGCTGGCCGTGTTCGAGCCGGTCACCCTGCTCGCCGCGATCGCCACCGCCACCGAACATGTGGGGCTGATCGCCACCGCGTCGACCACGTACAACGAACCGTTCACTCTCGCTCGTAAATTCGCCTCGCTGGATCACATCAGCAATGGCCGGGCGGGCTGGAATATCGTCACCTCCGGCAACGAGGACGAGGCGTTCAACTACGGCTACGACTCCATTCCCGAGCACGCCCGCCGCTACGAGCGCGCCCAGGAATTCGTGGACCTGGCCATTCGGCTCTGGGACAGCTGGGAATCCGATGCGGTGGTGCTGGATCCGGAGACCGGCATCTTCGCCGACCCGGACAAGGTGCACACGCTCGACTACCAGCGCGAACGGTTCAAGGTGCGCGGGCCGTTGAACTCGCCGCGCAGCCCGCAGGGGCGGCCGCTGCTGGTGCAGGCCGGATCCTCGGAGAGCGGAAAGGAATTCGCCGCGCAATATGCCGAGGCGGTGTTCACCGCGCAGCGCACGCTCGAAGAAGGACAGCAGTTCTACCGGGATCTCAAAGCGCGGCTGCCCAAGTACGGGCGTTCGGCCGGCGAACTGAAGGTGCTGCCGGGGCTGGTGCCGTTCATCGCCGATACCGAGGCCGAGGCGCGGGCGCTGGAACAGGAATTCACCGAGCTCATCTCCCCCGATTACGCGCTGCGGCAGTTGTCGAATCTGCTGGGCATCGATCTCACCGAGCACGCTCTCGACGCGCCGCTGCCGCCGCTGCCCGCCGAGAGCGAAATCGAAGGCGGTAAGAGCCGATTCACCCTCGTCAAGGAGCTCGCCGAGAAGGAGGAGCTGACCGTGCGCCAGCTCATCGGCAAGCTCGGCGGCGGTCGCGGGCACCGCACCTTCGCCGGCACGCCCGAACAGATCGCCGATGAACTGCAGACCTGGTTCGAGCAGGGCGCGGCCGACGGATTCAACATCATGCCGCCGTATCTGCCCGGCGGGCTGGAGGACTTCGTCGATCGGGTGGTGCCGATCCTGCAGGAGCGCGGGCTCTTCCCCACCGACTACACCGCCACCACCCTGCGCGGGCATTACGGGCTCGATCCCGTGGAAAGCCAGTTCGCGCCCACCCGGACCCAGGCGACGGCCTGATCGCAGGAAACAGGAAGGAATCTCAATGAAGATGTCAAGCCCCTCCGGTGGCTGGGATCGGTGCCTGAGGAGTGAATTCCCGGCCGTCGCGCAGCAGTGCCCACAGCAC
>NZ_JBIRVQ010000019.1:0-154802 GCF_044386975.1 Nocardia sp. NPDC020380
CGCCAAGTGAACAGCACACCACCTGCACGAGTACGTCGCGAGTCCTCGGCAGCAGTGTCCGGTCGCCTGCCACCTCGGACATCCTGAAATCGGCATTACCGCGCACTCGAGTCCAGTAGAACCAGAGACTGAAGCGCTCGACGATGAACCGGCCAAACTATCGGCATTTCGGCGGAAATCCACAGTTCATGGCAGGGGCGTGTTGTTGTAGCTGCAGTCAGGTGCCACTCCGCCGGCGCGAACCGCCGCAACCTGATTCGGCACGAGGCCAGCGGGCGGTCAATCAGCCGCCTGTTCCCAAGCTGCACTGACGATTTCGAGCGCGTCCTGCGCGGAGACGGTAAGGCGGGTTTGGCCTGCGAGCTGGGCGTGCCATTGCCGCTCGGTCGGCGCGGTGGCGAATTGCCATGGCTGTGGCACCTTGTTGGTCGGGCCATAGCGGCGAAACAACTCGGCCGCGTCGCCGTCGATCGCGTCGATGTTCGCGAGAGCCCACAGATCCCACAGGTCTCGGGCGGCACCGCGATCACACCACGCCAACGTCTTTCCGGCTACGAAGGCGGACCGCGTCGGCACTCGAAGCATCGCCTCGGGAGCATCTCGATACCGCTGAACAAGCACCTTCGACTCGGTCGGCCACGACGGCATCCCGATCCGTGACAGCAATTGAATCTTCAGGATGATGCTCTCGTCATCGCTCATGAGATACGCGGCATCGGATCCCGACACCTCGGTCAAGGCTGGTCGCCATTTCAATCTGCCGAAACGACGCAACGCCGCACGTGGCAGATCGCGGGTCAACCGATCAGCGATCTCCGTTCTCCTGCCCAGCGCGATCAGATCGATGTCCTCACTCAGGCGGCCATCGGGCAGATGCGTGCGAGCCAGCGCGGTGCCACCGATGAACAGCACGCTTTCGGCATGCCGTTCGGCCAAGTGCGCGAGCACAAGCGAGATCAGGTAATCACGCTGCACCTGAGCAGCCGATACACCGAACCGCGAGGCGATGTCGGCGCGCTCGTCGAATCCTGAACTCATCACTCACCGACCATCGCGGTCACGCGGTCCAACGTCGCTCGCATGCGCTGCTCGGCTGCCAGTTCGGCCAACCTCTCCCGATCGCAGCGCCGATAGAGCGCCCGGATCGCGGCCGGCACATCCACGGCCGCGTCCCCCAAATTCGGACGGCGAGTCAAGTCCAGCACCGTCTGCTCCGGTGTAGTCACAAGCGCCCCACCTAATTCCGTTCGGATCAACTCCGCATCCAGCCGAGCCGTGTCACGAGCGACGAACCGCACCAAGGCATCTCGGTCGACCAACTGCAACGCAGCGCGCTGCCGGGGCACCGCAACCACCGCAACCCCCAGCGAGCGCGGGATCACGCCGTGCATCCGTGCGGCGCTGACGCCCATCATGATCGCGTCGTCTACGCCGAACATCACGGCGCCGATCCCCGCCGCCACCGCTTCCAACCCCGGCAGCCACGCGGTACCGACGTACTCCTGAGGGATCACGACGTAATACCCCTGCGCGGCCCGATGCAGCACCCCCCGATCGACGAGCCGAGCCAACTGCTGTCGCGGATGCCGGGAGACCGCGGCAACCGCCGCCGGCCCGACAGTTCGCAGCGGCTGCCGGGCCAGCCCCGCGAGCAGTTCCGCGCCACGGGCATTGTCCGTCGCCATCCCCGCACCAGCCTCGTTTCAGTATTGGATTCGTCCGCGAAAAAGTTACAAATCCAATAATAAACCCCTCAGACCACTTCTCGCTGCTCTATGACACGGCAGACTTCGAGAGCAGGTAGGAGACATTCTGCTGAGACATGCCGGAGAGGTCGGCCAGACAAGTTTGCGTGTAATGCGCGGGGTCCGCGTCCCGCAACTTCAGCAGGAGCCGGAGACGGGCGGCAATCGAAGTCCAACGCTACCGAGCGATCACGGCTCGATGCGGACTATGGTCTCGACCTTGCCGATGCCTTTGTCGAAAGAAGCGATGCTCGATCCCGGGGCGGCTTCTGCCAGAGCTACCAGATAAGCGTCGGCGAACGAAAGCCGATAGTGCTCGTAGACATCGATTGTCCGGATGAGCAGGGCCGGATCGTCGGTCACGATGTTCCGCGAACTGGCGAGTACGCGGGCCAGGGCGGCGACTTGAGGTCTGGGAACCTGGTACACGCTTTGCAGGACGTAGACCGTCTCGGCCAGGATCATATCCGGCAGATGTAGTGAATCCGATTGCGCGAGAAAGGTGCTCGCGCGCCTCCCCATTTCAGGCGGATCCTGGGTGAGGTGGCGGATGAGGATGTTGGTGTCCAGAAAGACCGTCACGCCTCACCTTCTCGCCATTGCGATGCCCATGCGGCCTCGCGAATTTCCTCCCAGGACCGTCCGCGGACCTGCGGCGGCACCGGCACACTTCCGGCGAGCTCGAGCAGGTCAGGAGTCCGCGCCAGCACTACGACCTGCCCCTCGACGCGAAACAGCACGTTGTCACCAACGTGCAGTTCGAGCGCATCCCGAATCGCCTTGGGCACCGTTAGCTGGCCCTTCGACGTCAACCGAGCAACCGCGTCCATGACTTCTCCTTACTTTTCCCCTCGAGTAAGGATACCGTCTATGAGGCTACGAGCGATGGAGATAGGCATGGCGGTTGAGGGTGCGGGACGGTTTGCGGGGCGGGTGGCGGTGGTTACCGGGGCCTCGTCCGGTTTGGGGCAGGCTGTCGCGCGGTCGCTGAGTGGGGGTGGGGCGCGGGTTTTCGGGGTGGGGCGGGATGAGGAGCGGTTGCGGGAGACTCTCGGGGGGCCTGAAAACGCTTGGAAGGTGGCGGATTTGACTGATCCGGCGGCTTGCGGGGCGGTGGTGGAATCGTGTGTGGATCGGTTCGGTGGGGTGGATATTCTGGTCAATGCGGCCGGGGCGCACACCATGCGGCATACGGGCGAGACCAGTGACGATGAGTGGGCGCATGATCTGGCGATCAATTTGAATGCGCCGTTCTTTCTTTCCCGGGCTGCGCTCCCGCAGCTGCTCGAGCGGCAGGGTTGCATTGTGAATGTCGCTTCTATCGCGGGCTTGGAGGGACAGGCCTATTCGGCCGGTTATTGCGCGGCGAAGCACGGGCTGATCGGCCTGACCCGGGCGATGGCGCTGGAATTCGACGGGCGTGGGATCCGTGTGAATGCGGTGTGCCCCGGTGGCATGACCACGCCGCTGCTGCAGAACTTCACTTTCCCCGAGGACCCCGATTACGCCCTCATCATGAAGACGGCGACCGCTCGCGGGCTGATGGACCCCGCGCAGGTCGCGACGGTCATCGCCTTCCTCTGTTCCGAGGACGCCGCGGCCGTGCACGGTGCCGTCTACACGGTCGACAACGGCAAAATGGCGCACTGACACCTACCGTGGTGACCATGACTGAACATCTGGAGCGGGCCACATCGTTCGGATCGATCGCCGCGGACTACGACCGGTTCCGTCCCGGTCCGGCCGCGGCGGCGGTGGATTGGCTCGTTCCGGATGGCTGTGCGATCGCGGTGGATCTGGCCGCGGGGACCGGATTGCTGACCCGGGCCGTGGCCGAGCGGGTGCCCGAGGTGATCGCGGTCGAGCCCGATGGGCGCATGCGGGCGGTGTTGCAGGCCCGGTCACCGGGGGTGCGGGTGCAAGAGGGCACCGCCGAGGCGATCCCGTTGCCCGATGCCAGTGTGGACGCGTTGTTCGTGTCCGCGGCCTGGCATTGGTTCGATCATGAGCGGGCCACCTGGGAGATCGGCCGGGTGCTGCGCGACGGCGGGCGGCTCGGGGTGGTGCGGACCAGCCGGGATCGGGCCGTCGACTGGGTGCGGGAGCTGGAGCGGGCGCGCGATCTCGAACCGCTGCCCTCGGACGCGCAGCTGCGGCGTCACCGTGACGAGTTCAAGCTGCCCGACAATGACCTGTTCGAACCCGGCGAGCGGGAGTCGTTCGCGTTCACCCGCGTCATGACCCTCGACGATGCGGTGGCCTGGCTGGCCACCTATAGCGGCATGATCATCGCCGATCCCGACGACCGGCGCACCCGCCTGGCCCGGGCGCGCACGGTCCTGGAGGAGCACGCCGGCGGCGCCGGCACCATCGAGATCCCCTTGCGCACCGAGGGCTGGCGCGCACGCCGCCTCCTTCGCGTGGGAATGTGAGCGTCCGTCACGAAAGCCTTTGCGGCACTGCGCATGCTTCCGACTGCGGGTAGACGGCATCGATGATGCCGCACGCTTGCCCCTGTATCGAACAACCTACTGTCCCAGCGCAACATCTGCGATCAGACCGAAGCACCGCTCGTGAAGTTCACCAAGACCGCGCTACTGACGTGGCCGTGGGCGGAGGAACCGAAGGTGCGGACCGTAGGTCAGCCCTGGACTGTTGGGCGGACGATGATTTCGTTGATGTCGACCTCGGGTGGCTGGGTGATGGCGTATTCGATTGCAGCGCCGATCGCGCTTGCGGGCAGGGCCGATTGCATGCCTGTGCGGACCTCCTCGCGAATGTCGTTGTTGCGGATGCCTTCTGCGAGTTCGCTGCTGGTGAAGCCGGGGGTGATGACGGTGACGCGGATGTCGCGGCTCTCCTCGCGCAGACCCTCGGAGATGGCGCGGACCGCGAACTTGGTGGCGCTGTAGACCGCTGCGGTCGGGTCGACGCGGTGGCCGGAGACCGAGGCGAGATTGACTATGTGGCCTGCACTGCGGGCGCGCATCAGTGGCAGGACCGCGGCGATGCCGTGCAGGACTCCGCGGATATTGACATCGATCATCCGATTCCACTCCTCGACCGCGAGCGCATCCAGTGTGGACAGCGGCATCACGCCCGCGTTGTTGACCAGTACATCGACCCGCCCGTATTGCTCGTAGGCCTGCGCGGCGAACGATTGCGCCGATTCCAAGCTGGTGACATCGAGCACATGGTGTTCGGCGCTGCCGCTCGCGGCTCGAATCTCTGCGGCTATGGCCTTGATTCGATCCTCGCGCCGGGCGCCCAGCACCACCCGGTGGCCCGCGGCGGCCAGGAGGCGGGCGGTGGCCTCACCGATTCCGCTGCTCGCTCCGGTGATCAGGACAACCTTGCTGGACACCTCGGTCACGATGACCTCTTCTCTCGACGATCGGCTGGTGCCCCAGAGCATGCAGCCGGTCGCGCGGAACAGGCAGGTCGTGGCTTCCTGGGTGTGCGGCACCCAGGATCGGCGCACGTAAGCTGGGGCGATGACCCGCAATGAACTCGGCGAGTTCCTGCGCGCCCGCCGCTCCCGGCTGACCCCGCCGGAGGTGGGCATGCCGATCACAGGCGCCCGCCGGGTCACCGGTCTGCGCCACGAAGAGGTCGCCGTGCTGGCCAGGGTCAGCGTCGATTACTACACGCGGCTGGAACAGGGCCGTGAGACGAACCCGTCCGGGCAGGTGGTCGATGCCATCGCGCGGGCCCTGCGCCTGGACGGCGATGCGCATTGGCATCTATTCCGGCTGGCGGGCCTGCTGCCCAGGCCCGAGCCCGCCGCCGCACCCGACGGGGTCGATCCGGAACTCCCGGCTCGAATTGATCTATCAGGCGTTCGACGTGCAGCAGGCACCCGGTCTGTAACTACTCGTCGGCACCGCCGCTCCGGGCAGCGTCGACGCACTGGCACGCGACGCCGCCGACTCGAACCGTAATCAGGTTGCAGCTCAACAGATTTGAAGCTCAGCACGCCGCCGAGATCTTCAGCATGGCGACGCCGTGCGCAGGGATGTCCGCGCCCCGCAACGGGCCTGTTGTGGTGGTGCCGTTGTGCGCCCACAGATCTCGGACGGTGTAACAACCCGACGGATGCAATCCCAGTGCGGCAGTCGTTGTTTCGATAGTTGCCGGAGCATCGGCGGTGTTGAACATCGCCACCGCCAACGAGCCGTCGGTGAGCGGCTTGGTGAGGATCCGGGCGTCACCGGGCAGCGGTGCGGCCTGGATGACGGCCGGATCCTGGTCTACCGCAATGACATCGGGGTTGGTCAGCAGGCTGCGGGTCTGCTCGGTCATGGAGCGCACATCATTGCCCGCCAGCAGTGGCGCGGCCAGCATGGCCCAGAGCGAGAAGTGCGCACGTTGTTCGTCGGGATTCAGGCTGAACTGCGGATCACGCAATTGTGCGATGACCTGGGGCGAAACCTCGAGCGAAGACTCCAGGTACAGCATCTGATCCGTGGTGAGCGCACCGCGGAGGACGGTCTCGGGGAACCCGGCGAGATGCGCGGCGATGAACTCGGTGAGCTGTATCCCGACCACGAGCATGTCCGGATCGTTCCAGTAACCGGGCCGGCTGCGGGCGGCCAGCGGTTGCGCGGCACCGACCTCGTCGGTGACGCCGAGCAGGCTACGGGTCGTGGTCGTGCCGATGGGCAGTTCGGGCAACCCATTGCGCCACAGCGGAATCAGATCCGAGGTATTGCGTGTCATATTCGCGACCTGTGACCAGTCGTAGTCGGCGGCCGCGTGCAGATTGTTCGAGCTGTTCGGATTGATGCTGTAGAGAATGCGCCGGCCACTGGCGTGCAAGGCATCCCGCATGGCGGTGAAGTCCCGCACCTGGGTGGCCAGATCGGCATCGTTCCGGCACCAGTCGTATTTGAGCATGTCGACGCCCCAGGAGGCGAAGGTGCGCGCATCGTCGACCTCGTGCCCGAGACTGGCATTGTCCGGCGTCTGCCCGCAGATCTCGTTGTACGGACTGGAATACAGCCCCAGGTACATCCCGCGCTGATGCGCGTAATCGGCCAGCGCGGCCATCCCGTGCGGGAAGCGGCGCGGATCCGCCTGCAGATTCCCGGCGAGATCCCGTTCCGGATAGGCCCAGCCCGCGTCGAGATCGACGTAGCGGTACCCCGCGTCCCGCATCCCGGACGCCACCATCGAGTCGATGACCTCGTGGATGTTCTGCTCGGTCAACTCGATTCCGGAGTTCCACGAGTTCCACCCCATCGGCGGTGCGATCATCTCACCCGCCCCGGCGCGCGGCACCAGATACGGCGGCGCTGCGGCCGCGGACCCGAGCAGCACGCTGGCGACGACGACCACGATGGACGGCAGGGCTCGGAATCGCACGCCGATCGTCTCCTTCGGTTCCATGGACGGCGGGGTGATCATCCACCACAACCCTGGGAACGAGCCTGGCAGGCGCTCACAGCCTGCCAGCGATCATGTAGCGCACCCGAACGCTCGTGTGCGAATCACGCCTCGTCCGCGTGCGACGGCGGACGGCACGATTACCTCATCCCCGGATCGCGGGGAGATGCGAGTCACCGTCGCCGGGACCATCATCGGCAATTCCCTCAAATCCGGAGACCACCGGCGACGGTGTACGCGGCAACTATCGGAAAGCTCTTCATGATCGAGTACTTGACCATCAGCAACGGGCGGATGGCAGTGACGCCATTTCGCGTACCGACATCGCCGGTGACCTGCTCGCCTTGATCGGTCACCTCGGCGGGCCGGCGATCATCATCGGTAATTCGATTTCCGGCGGCGCGGCCACCATCGCCGCGGCTCAGGGGCCCGAATCCGTCAGCGCGATAATCGAACTCAACCCGTTCACCAGGACACAGGGTTTCGACACCGGCGCCTTCCTCACCATCCCCCGCTACCGCAAGGGACTGCTCCGCCTGGGCACGACGCAACTGTTCAAGAGCCTCCCCCAGTGGCTGCGCTACCTGGACGTCGCCTACCCGATCAAACCGGCCGACTACGACCGCTACATGACCGCCCTGGCGCAGAAACTGCGTGAGCCGGGCAGATTCGCCGAATTCATGAAGACCGGCAAAACCACCCCCGCCGACGCCGAGGCTCAACTCCCCCACATCACCTGCCCGGCCCTCGTCATCATGGGCACCGCGGACCCCGACTTCCCCCACCCGGCGGCGGAGGGCGAAGCCATCGCCACCCTCATGCCTCCGGGCCTGGGCGACGTCGCATCGGTCGAAGGCGGCGGCCACCACATCCAGGCCGACTCCCCCGACCGCGTCGCCGAACTCACCCTGAAGTTCCTCTCCGACATCGGCTATCGGTAATCAGGGTTCCGGGGCGTAGGGGACGGTGAGGGCGCTGTTGTCGTCGACGCGAATGGGGCGACCAAGCTGGGGGAAGGCGCGCTGGCTGCAATCGGTGCGTTCGCAGACCTTGCAACCCGCGCCGATGGGGACCGCCGTACGCGGGTCGTCGATGGGCAGGCCGTAGGAGTAGACGAGCTTGCTCGCATACGCGAGATCGCAGCCGAGGCCGATGGCGAAATCCCGCTTCGGAGAAAGGAATCCGGGGGTGCTCTCGTCCGTGGTGCGGGCCAGCCACAAGTAGTTGCGGCCGTCGGGCATCTGCGCGATCTGGGTGCGGATACGGCCGGGAGTGGCGAAGGCTTCGTGCACCACCCAGAGCGGGCAGCTGCCGCCGACCCGGGAGAAGTGGAATGCGGTGGCGGACTGGCGTTTCGAGATATTGCCCGCCCGGTCGGTGCGAACGAAGAAGAACGGGATGCCGCGCTGCCCGGGGCGCTGCAGGGTGGACAGGCGGTGGCAGACCGTCTCGAAGCCGACCTCGAACTTGGCGGCCAGCAATTCGATGTCGTAGCGCAGGGTTTCGGCGGCCTGCTGGAACCGGGCGTAGGGCAGGATGAGCGCGCCCGCGAAGTAGTTGGCCAGCCCGGTCCGCAGCACCCCGCGGGAAGGCTCGGGCATGGTGTCGGCCTCGTCGATGAGGTCGCCGATGGTGGCGGACTGGGTGAGGAAGGCCAGCTGCGTCGCCAGCTGGAAGGCGCGCTGTCCCGGAGAAAGCCTGCGCGCCAGGGCGAGTACGCGGGACTCGGGGTCGTACTGCCGTTTCGGGCCCGGGTGGTCCGGATCGTCGCTGCGGACCACGACCACGATGCCGTGCTGTTCGCGCAGCAGCTGGGTGAGCTGCAGATCGAGTCCGCCGATGGTCAGGGCGTTGTGCGCGAACAACTCCTCGGCGGCGGCATCGAGCTGCGGGATGTGATTGCGGCGGTCGTAGAAGTAGTCCCGGACGTCTTCGTAGGGGCGGGCGGTGGTGGAATCCGTTGCGCCGCCGTCCAATCCGGCGGAGACCCGCTCCAATTGCTCGGTCGCACCGCGTAGCCGGCGGTGCAAGCCGACCAGCAGGTGCGCGGCCGCGGGAATGCGGGCGACGAGATCGTCGATCTCGGCCGTGGTGATCACGGTGCCTTCGGGATCGTCGGCGAACACATCGGTGAGGTCGGCGATCAGCCGCGCGTCGGTGTCCGCGGCGAAGAAACCCATGTCGAGGTCGAAACTCGAATTGAGCCGCAGGAGCACCTGCACGGTCAGCGGGCGCTGATCATGCTCCAGCTGATTGACGTAGCTGACCGATATCCCGAGCACCTTGGCGAGAGCGGACTGCGAGAGCCCACGCTGTTCCCGCAGCGCGCGCAGACGTCCGCCCGCGTACATCTTCTGCATGACCGAAATCTAGCACTCGGGAGGTTTCACAACTTTTACAATTTCACAGGATGGCTTCCGCAAAAATCGACATTTGCGGGGTATATCCGCAACACCAGCCTCTGTGTAGCGTGCGAAAAGTACCGGTGAAAACAATGGCTGGAGGTTTCCGACAGTGAAGAATCATCTCGTCCGCACCCACCGTTCGGCGGAGGACTTCCCACGCGAGGAACACCTTGCCTGGCGGATCGCCGAGGTCGCGGCGGACACCGTGGAGGTGGCTCCGGAAACCGAAGAGATGATCATCAACCGGATCATCGACAATGCCTCGGTCGCCGCGGCCTCGCTCACCCGGCGGCCCGTCGCCAATGCCCGCGCCCAGGCGCTGGCGCACCCCTACCAGCCGGGCTCGACCGTGTTCGGCGTCGACGGCCGATACTCGCCGGAGTGGGCCGCGTGGGCCAACGGTGTCGCGGTGCGCGAACTCGACTTCCACGACACCTTCCTGGCCGCGGAGTACTCACACCCGGGTGACAACATTCCGCCGATCCTGGCCGTCGCCCAGCACGCCGGACGCTCCGGCCGCGACCTGATCCGCGGTCTCGCAACGGGTTACGAGATCCAGGTCGATCTGGTGCGCTCGATCTGCCTGCACGAGCACAAGATCGACCACGTCGCCCACCTCGGCCCGTCGGCCGCCGCCGGTATCGGCAGCCTGCTCGGCCTCGACACCGAAACCATCTACCAGGCCGTCGGCCAGGCGCTGCACACCACCACCGCGACTCGGCAGTCCCGCAAGGGCGAGATCTCCAGCTGGAAGGCGTACGCGCCGGCCTTCGCCGGGAAGATGGCGGTCGAAGCCGTAGACCGCGCACTGCGCGGCGAGGGCGCGCCCTCGCCGATCTGGGAAGGCGAAGACGGCGTCATCGCTTGGCTTCTGGGCGGCCCGAACGCCGAGTACTCGGTGCCGCTGCCCGGTCCGGGCGAGGAGAAGCGCGGCATCCTCGACACCTACACCAAGGAGCACTCCGCGGAGTACCAGAGCCAGGCCCCGATCGACCTGGCGTTCCGCCTGCGTGAGCGCATCGGCGATCTGTCTCAGATCGCGTCGATCGTGCTGCACACCAGCCATCACACCCACTATGTGATCGGCACCGGCTCGAACGACCCGCAGAAGTTCGACCCCAAGGCCTCCCGCGAGACCCTCGACCACTCGATCATGTACATCTTCGCGGTCGCGATGCAGGACGGCGTCTGGCATCACCAGCGTTCCTACGCACCCGAGCGCGCGCAGCGGCCGGACACCGTCGAGCTGTGGAACAAGATCTCCACTGCCGAAGACCCGGAGTGGACGCGGCGCTACCACTCCACCGACCCGAACGAGAAGGCCTTCGGCGCCCGCGCCGAGGTCACGCTCAAGAGCGGTGAAGTGATCACCGACGAGCTGGCCGTCGCCGACGCACATCCGCTGGGCGCGCGGCCGTTTGCCCGCGAGCAGTACATCGCCAAGTTCCGCACCCTCGCCGACGGTGTTGTCGCGCCCGCCGAGCAGGATCGCTTCCTCGAGGTCGTCCAGCGCACCGGATCGCTGTCCGCCGGTGAGCTTTCGGAGCTCACCTTCACCGTCTCGGCGGACGTGCTCGCCCGCGCGCCGAAGTCCCCGAAGGGCCTGTTCTGATGACCGGGCTGATCGCCGCCTCCATCTCGGCCGCCGACAAGCGCGCCGCGTTCAAGGCGGGACTCGCCTCCGAACGTATTCAGCGGCTCCCCGGCGCGTTCAATCCGTTGGTAGCCAAGCTGATTCAAGAGATCGGCTTCGAAGGCGTCTACGTCTCCGGCGCGGTGCTCTCCGCCGATCTCGGCCTGCCCGACATCGGTCTCACCACCTTGACCGAGGTATCAGGGCGCGGTCAGCAGATCGCCCGCGTCACTGACCTGCCCGTACTCATCGACGCTGATACCGGTTTCGGTGAGCCCATGAGCGCCGCCCGCACGGTCACCGTCATGGAAGACGCCGGAATCGCGGGCCTGCATCTGGAAGACCAGGTCAACCCCAAGCGCTGCGGACACCTCGACGGTAAGGCCGTCATCCCGGTCGAGGACATGCTCCGGCGGCTGGGAGCGGCAGTGGCGGCCCGGCGGGACCCCAACTTCGTGATCTGCGCCCGCACCGACGCTGCCGGTATCGAGGGCATCGACGCCGCCATCGACCGGGCCGAGGCCTACGCCGATGCCGGCGCGGACCTGATCTTCACCGAAGCCCTCTACACCGTGGCCGACTTCGAGAAGTTCCGGTACGCCATGTCAATCCCCTTGCTGGCCAACATGACCGAGTTCGGCAAATCCGAACTCCTCTCGGCCACAACACTGGAAAAGATCGGCTACAACGCCGTCATCTACCCCGTCACCACCCTGCGCCTGGCCATGTACGCCGCCGAATCCGGCCTACGGGAAATCCTCGCCACCGGCACCCAAGCAGGCCTCCTCGACCGGATGCAACACCGCAGCCGCCTCTACGAACTCCTGCAATACGAGCGCTACAACGAATTCGATTCCGACATCTTCAATTTCACCCTCGGAAGGAATCAATGATGACGGAAACCGCGACCCCGACCATCTTCAAGGGCCTCGCCGGCGTCGTCGTCGACACCACCGCCATCTCCAAGGTGGTGCCGGAAACCAACTCCCTCACGTACCGCGGCTACGCAGTCCAGGACCTCGCCGCCCACTGCACCTTCGAACAGGTCGCCTACCTCCTCTGGTACAGCGAACTCCCCACCCACGCCCAACTGGCGCAATTCACCCAGCAGGAACGAGCCTTCCGCCGCGCCGACCGATCACTACTGTCCCTGGTAACCAAACTCCCCGACAACTGCCACCCAATGGACGTAGTCCGCACCGCCATCAGCTACCTAGGCGCCGAAGACCCTGCCGAAGACGACAACTCGCCGAAAGCCAACCGCGCCAAGGCCCTCCGCATGATGGCGGTACTCCCAACCATCGTCGCCGCCGACCACCGCCGCCGCCACGGCCTGGACCCCATTGCGCCCCACTCACATCTGGGCTTCGCGGAGAACTTCCTGAACATGTGTTTCGGAAAGGTGCCGTCGCCGGAGCTGGTCAAGGCCTTCGAAGTCTCCCTGATCCTCTACGCCGAACACAGCTTCAACGCTTCCACTTTCGCCGCCCGCGTCGTCACCTCAACCCTCTCGGACATCTACAGCGCAGTCACCGCCGCCATCGGTGCCCTCAAGGGCCCCCTACACGGCGGCGCCAACGAGGCCGTCATGCACAACATGATCGAAATCGGCGACCCG
The DNA here is from genome assembly GCF_044386975.1 of Nocardia sp. NPDC020380. Classification (NCBI taxonomy): domain Bacteria; kingdom Bacillati; phylum Actinomycetota; class Actinomycetes; order Mycobacteriales; family Nocardiaceae; genus Nocardia; species Nocardia sp. NPDC020380. The sequence goes on from NZ_JBIRVQ010000019.1 coordinate 12,787, forward strand.
GCCCTGGCCGAAGAATGGCTACGCAGCAAACTGGCCAAAAAAGAAAAGGTCATGGGCTTCGGCCACCGCGTCTACAAAAACGGCGACTCCCGAGTCCCCACCATGAAACAAGCCTTCCTGGACATAGCCACCGCCACCGACGGCCACCGCTGGGTCCGCATGTACGACATCCTCGAACGCACCATGACCGAGGCCACCGCCATCAAACCCAACCTCGACTTCCCCACCGGCCCCGCCTACTACCTCCTCGGCTTCGACATCGAGGTATTCACCCCCATCTTCGTAATGAGCCGCATAACCGGCTGGACCGCCCACATAATCGAACAGGGCGAATCCAACGCCCTGATCCGCCCCCTGAGCGAATACACCGGCGTCCCACAACGTCCCGTCGTTGCCTGAAACCCACCCCCTCGACACCAGCCCAATTCGACGGTCCAGGTTCGTCCGGGGTGCGTTGCACCTATGAGAACGGCGGCCTCCCTGCGTGTTTCCTGGGCGGGCAGGGTGGGTTGCATGGAAATGAATCGGATGGCGGGGCAGGGGCGGGGCGACGGCGATGGCAAGGTGGTGCTTGTGACGGGGGGGGGCAGTAGTGGGATCGGGGAGGCTACTGCGCGGCGGCTTGCTGCTGATTGGGGAATGGGATCGGATGATCGATGTGAATTTGCGGGGGGTGCTGCACGGGATTGCGGCCGTTTTGCCGAGGATGCGGGAGCAAGGTGGCGGGCATATTGTGAACATCGCTTCCGTTGGGGCCCGGGAGGTCTCGCCTACCGCGGCGGTTTATTGCGCCACGAAGTTTGCGGTGCGGGCTGTTTCCGAAGGGCTGCGGCAGGAATCGGGTGGGGTGGTGCGGGTCAGCCTCATCTCGCCGGGGGTTACCGAGTCCGAATTGGCTGACAGTATCGGCGATCCCGAGGCTCGCGAGGCCATGCGTAGCTACCGGCGGGTTGCGCTTCCGGCGGGCGCGATTGCTGATGCGATCGCCTATGCGGTCGATCAGCCTGCCGATGTGGACGTCAATGAGATCACCGTCCGGCCTACCCGCAGTGCTCAATAGGCTGTCAGGCCGGCTTCGGTTGAGTGGTGGTGCGGCGCGAAACAGCCACTCCGGCAAGGCAGATCGCGCCGCCTATCAGGGCCCAGACGGTCGGGACTTCGTCGAGTAGCAGCCACGAGAGGATGATCGAGATGGCTGGGACCGCGTAACTGGTGGCGGTGAGGCGGCCGGCCGGGGTTCGCTTCAAGGCGTAGGACCAGGCGGTGAAACCCAGTGCGGTGGGGAACAATCCGAGATAGACGGCGTCGAGGATGATGCGGGGCGGGGCGACCGACAGTTCGCGGGTCAGCTGGGGCGCCCAGGGTAGTAGGACTACCGTGGCGATCACGCAGCCGAGCCAGATGGCGGTGAGTCCGTCGGTGTGGCGTAGTGCCGCTTTCTGCGTCAGTACGCCGATTGCGTAGAGCACGGCTGCTACCAGGCCGAGGAATACGCCGAGCATGTCGCGGTGACCGTCGGTACCTACCGCGATCGCCGCGACACCGGCCATGGAGATCAAGGCGCCGACTATCAGTGAGCGCGGAAGTCCTTCGTGGAAAAGCATTCCCGCGCCGAAGGCCACCAGCAACGGGGCCACGTTCACCAGCAGGGCTGCCGTGCCCGCATCCACATGCCGTTCGGCGGAGTTGAGGGCGACCGTGTAGCCGGCCAGCCACAAGACCGCGTAGATCACGATGAGCAGCAAGGGTTTCCGGCCCCGTGGAATCCGCTGCCACGCTCCGCGCCGGGCCGTTGCGAGCACCGTGAGTGCGACGGCCGCGACGGCCAGCCGCATCAAGGCCATGGGAGCGGGAGACAGGGCCGGGCCCGCATCGCGGATCGCGACGAAGGCCGAGGCCCACAGCACGACGGCGATCAGTGCCGCCACGGCACTGCGCCAATCACGGGCGGAAACGGTGGCGGCGGTGGACGCGCCTGGTCGGCGGGGCTGCAGCTCGGTGGACACTCCGCTATCGTCACCGCCCACCATCGGACAGCACAAGTGAATGATCGAGCACTACTGTTCAGTCCGACTGTACAATCACGCGCATGCTCGACATCACCCGGCTCCAACTGCTGCGCACGGTGATCGCAACCGGCTCACTACGAGCCAGCGCCACAGCCCTCGGCTACACACCGTCGGCGGCAAGCCAGCAGCTGGCCGCGCTGCAACGACAGACCGGCCTGCAACTCGTGGAACGAGTAGGCCGAGGCATCGAACCCACCGCCGCCGGCCGGGCCCTCGCCACCGAAGCCGAGCCACTCTTCCGAGAGCTGAGCCGCCTCGACGGAGTAGTCGGCGACCTACGCGAAGGCCGCATGGGCAGCCTCTCCATCAGCTACGTCACCTCGGTCGGCGCCGCCTGGCTGCCACCCATCGTCGACGCCCTGCGCCGCGAATTCCCCGAACTGCGACTCGAATTGCGCATGGCGGAATTCGACACCGGCCGCCCCGACATGCGAATCGTGGTCTCCGACCCCAACGCCCCCTCGCCCGAGACCCTCTCCTCGGCAACCGTAGCCGTCCACCGTCTGGTTTCCGACCCCTACCTGGTGGTCCTCCGCGACGACGACGCCCTCGCGAGCCACCCCGACATCCGCATGGCCGACCTGGCAGCCCGCTCCTGGATCGACAACGAACTCAACGACGACGTCTGCCGCCGAGTCGTCCTGAACGCCTGCGCAAGCGCCGGTTTCACCCCCTGCTTCCAGGTCCACGCCCCCGACTACCGCACCGCCCTGGCCTTCGTCGCCACCGGCATCGGCATCACCGTCCTCCCCAGCCTCGCCGCGGTAGACCTCCCCCCGCGAACAGTCGCCCGAAACCTCCTCGCCCCCACCCCCATTCGCGACATCTCCCTCGTAGTCCGCAAAACCATCGCCGACCACCCCGCCGCCCGCCGCACAATCGAACTCTTCACAGCCGTCGCACGATCCTGACCGACGAATACTCTCGACGCCATCCGGCACTCTTCTGTATCGTTTTACTAGAACGATTCAGAAGCTGGCATGCAGGAGGTGGGCATGACACCGGGAGCGAGCATGAAGGCTGTTGCCGCGGCGGTGGGGGTGTCGATGTCGACAGTGTCGAATGCGTACAACAAGCCTGATCAGTTGTCTGCGGAGGTTCGGGAGAGGATCTTTGCGGCGGCGCGCGAACTCGGGTATTCGGGGCCGCATGCTGCGGCGCGGACACTGCGGAGTCGGCGGGCGGGGGCTATCGGGCTGCTGCTTACCGAGCAGTTGTCGTATGCGTTTTCGGATCCGTTCGCGGTGGGGCTGCTGGCTGGGTTGAGTGAGGTGGCTGAGCGGACTCGGACCGGGTTGCTGCTTATTCCGTTGCCTCGTTATGAGGCGGGGGCGGATGAGGAGGCCTTGCGGGAGTCGGTTGAGACCATGCGGAACGCGGTGGTCGATGGGGTGGTCGGGTATTGCATCGATGTCGGGCATCCGGCGCTCGAGGTGATCTCGCAGCGGGGGTTGCCGTTTGCGCATACCGAAGATCATGTGACGCCTGGGCGGCGGGTGGTGATCGATGAAGCCGGGGCCATGCGGGATGTCGGGATGTACCTCGCCGGGTTGGGGCATACGGATGTCGCGATGGTGGTCGACTCGGGGCGGGCTACCGGGGCGCCGCATGAAATCAGTGATGCCACTGTGCTTTACGCCAATGCTCGGTCGCGGATACAAGGGCTTCGGGAGGGGCTCGGGGCGAAGGCGCGGCTGACTGTCGTTTCCGGCGGGCACAATTCGGTCGAGTCCGGGGTCGCCGCCGCCGCGCTGGCGCTCGATCGACGTGATCGGCCGACTGCGATTGCGGCGGGTGGGGATGTGCTTGCGTTCGGGGTGATCGAGGCGATGCGGCGACGGGGGCTGACTCCGGGGCGCGATATCTCCGTCACCGGATTCGATGACATTCCTGCCGCGGAGAGTGCGGGGCTCACCACTGTGCGCCAACCGATTCGGGACAAGGGACAGCTGCTGGGGCGCATGCTGCTCGACCCGGCTTATACCGAAGAACGCGTCGTGCTACCGACCGAACTGGTTGTTCGCTCCAGTACCGGGCCGGTACGCAGCTGACGCTCGTATGAGGAGATCGACATGCTATCCATTGCCGGGCCCATTGCCGTCAATGCGGTACGGGCCCAGGCCAATTCGGCCCTACCCGATGCACCCGTCCTACCCGACCCGCCGGCACGCGAGACCCGGCTGCGCAAGCATGTCGCCGCATTTCTGCGCGCGTCCGCTCAGCGCCGAGCCCGCCTGGCCGACCGGCTCGACCCCTGCCCGGCCGTGACCTGCTGACGCGGTCAGGCGGGTTTCGTCAGTTCGCGGGCGGCGATGTCGAGGATGCGGCCGAAGGAGTAGGTCAGGACCGGCCGGATCACTGCGCGCGTGAGGAATTCGGCGACGGCGGGGATCGGGAAGCGGAGTTCGGCCGTGGTCACCCAGAGAACGTGCGTGCCCTCGGGAGTTTCCGTGAAGGCGACTCGGCCACCCTCGTGGATCAGTGGCGGGAAGCTGCGATCTATGTGGTACTCGAAGGAGTGCGGTGCGCTGTAGGCCGTGATTCGCTCCCAGAAGCAGGCGCCGACGCAGAACACCACGCGGACTGCGTCGAGGCCGTAGGGGGCGTCCTCACCTGGCGTCTGCAGATGCTCGTGCAGGACCGGCCACAAACGGGTGTAGTTGTGCGAGTTGGTCACCCAGTCGAATACATCGGTGATCGGTGCGGCGATTGTGCGTTCGATAGTTATCGTTTCCACTGTCGACTCCCTTGAGCTACTACATTTGATAGTAGATCTCCGCGCCTCAGGCGCTCAAGGGCGCGGCGGTGACCTCGTAGCCAAGATTGGTCAGGACCTCGCTCGTCGCCTTGGCGAAGTTGAGGGTGATGAAGTGCAGGCAGGGAGCGCCTTCCGCGATGAGGCGCTGTGCCATCTCGGTGGCGATCTCGATGCCTGCGGCACGGACCGCGGCCCGATCCTCTTCCGCACCATCACCCGCCGCACGCCGCAAACGGGCCAGCACAGCCGGCGGCAACTCACGCCCGGACAGCTCGACAGCGCGCTGCACGGTGCGAAGCGAGGTGATCGGCATCAGTTCGGGGATGATCGGTTTCGCGCCCTCGATCGGGTCGTGCGCGGCCACCCGGTCGCGCAGGCGCAGGTAGTGCTCGATGTCGAAGAACATCTGGGTGATCGAATAGTCGGCTCCGGCACGGAGTTTCGCGGCGAGGAACGCGGTGTCGGTATCCAGGTCCGGGGAGCGGTGATGACCCTGGGGGAAGGACGCCACGCCGACGTGGAAGTCTCCGAGGTCGCGCACGATCCGCACCAGCTCGTCGGCGTACTCCACGCCGCCCGGGTGCTTGCGCCATTCGCCGAGCGGATCACCCGGCGGATCACCGCGCAACACGAGGATATTGCGGATGCCGCAATCGGCGTAAGCGCCTACCAGCGCACGCAATTCGGCCACGCTGTGCCCCACCGCGGTCAGATGCGCGACCGGGAGCAGTGTGGTCTGCTGCGCCAGCTGGCCGGTGATGCGCACGGTCCGGTCCTTGGTGGAACCGCCCGCACCATAGGTCATCGACACGAATGCCGGATGCATGCGCTCGAATTCGCGCACCGTCCGCCACAGCCGGGCCTCCCCGGCGGCATCGCGAGGTGGATTGAACTCCACGGAGAACGGAACCCGCGGCCCCGAATGGGTGCGCAGGCTCTGCACCACCGACGGCACGCCGGAAACGATCGGTGAAAGCCGTTGAGAGCGCCACGGTATCGGACGTCCCTGGCCGGAAATGGGATACATGCTCGCCTCGAAAGTAGAAGAGATCCGAAGGCGGCCGGGGTGTTCCGCACGCGGCGGAACACCCCGGCCGTCGATCAGCGCAGCGACTGCGCGGCCGCCACCAGGTTGCGCAGTGACGCGGTCACCTCATCGGTGCGACGGGTCTTCAGACCGCAGTCCGGATTGACCCAGAGCCGCTCGGCCGGAACGGCTTTCAACGCCAAGGCGAGCGACTGCTCGATCTCCTCGGCGCCCGGCACTCGCGGCGAATGGATGTCGTACACGCCCGGGCCCACGCCCAGGTCGAAACCCGCCGCATTGAGATCGTCGAGCACCTCCATGTGCGAACGCGCCGCCTCGATCGAGGTGACGTCGGCATCCAGGCCCGCGATCGCCCCGATGACCTCACCGAACTCCGAATAGCAGAGGTGGGTGTGGATCTGCGTGGCATCCGCGACGCCGGAAGTCGACAGCCGGAAGGCATCCACCGCCCACTCCAGGTAGGCGGCCTGATCGGCCTTGCGCAGCGGCAAGAGCTCCCGCAGCGCCGGCTCATCGACCTGGATGATGCCGATACCGGCCGCCTCCAGATCGACTGTCTCGTCCCGGATCGCGAGGGCGATCTGCCGCGCGGTATCGGCCAGCGGCTGATCGTCGCGGATGAACGACCACGCCAGGATGGTCACCGGACCGGTCAGCATGCCCTTCACCGGCTTCGCGGTCAGCGACTGCGCGTAGGTGATCCACTCGACGGTCATGACCGCCGGGCGCACCACATCGCCGTACACGATCGGCGGTCGCACGCAACGGGTTCCGTAGGACTGCACCCAGCCGTTGACCGTGGCGGCGAAACCGTCCAGCTGCTCGGCGAAGTATTGCACCATGTCATTGCGCTCGGGCTCGCCGTGCACCAGCACGTCCAGGCCGATCTCCTCCTGCAGCGCAACGACTTCGGCTATCTCGGCGCGCATACGCGCGTCGTACTCGGCCTGATCGATCTCGCCCTTGCGCAATTCCGCACGCGCCACCCGGATCCGGCTGGTCTGCGGGTAGGAGCCGATGGTGGTGGTCGGCAGCAGCGGCAGGTGCAGCCGCTCCTGCTGCAGCACGCGGCGCTCGTCGGCCGGGGCGCGGCGGATCGCGTCGGCGTCCAGCTCCGCCAGGCGATCTCGCACCGCCTGCACGTGCAGTCGCCGGTCGGCCTTGCGGTCCAGCACGGCGGTGCGAGCGATGTCCAGGCCACCGGCCACGGCCTCCTCGCCCCGGTGCAGCGCGGTGGCCAGCAGCACGATCTCGGCGAGCTTCTCGTTGCCGAAGGCCAGCCAGCTGCGCAGGCGCGGCTCCAGATCGGTCTCGGGCTTCAGGCTGTACGGAACGTGCAGCAGCGAGCAGGAACTCGACACCGCGACCGTCACCCCGGCATCCCGCAGATCGGTCAGCCGCGGCAGCGCATGGTCCGGATCGACGCGCCAGATATTGTGGCCGTCCACGACACCGGCCACGATCAGCTTGTCCGTGATCGACCGCGCCGCAACCACATCCGCGTCACCGCCCGCGACCAGATCGACGGCGATGCCCTCGATCCCGGTCTCCGCGAGTACCGGCAGCGCCGCACCCAGCCGCCCGAAGTACGAGGCCACCAAGATGGCCGGCCGCGCCGACAGCTCGGCCAGCCGCCGGTACGCGGTGTGCACCACGGCGAGTTCGGTTTCGGACAGATCGGTGACCAGCGACGGCTCGTCGATCTGCACCCACTTCGCACCGGCATCGGCGAGCAGACCGAGCAGTTGCTCGTAGAGCGGCAGCAGATCGGGCAGGCGGTCCAGCAGATTGCTACCGTCCACCGACTTGGCCAGCTTCAGGAAGGTGATCGGGCCGACGATCACCGGCCGGGCCGGAACACCCAGCGCCAGCGCCTCTTCCAGCTCGGCGAGCGGCTTCTCCGGGTGCAGCGAGAACTCGGTCTCCGCCGCGAGCTCGGGCACCAGGTAGTGGTAGTTGGTGTCGAACCACTTGGTCATCTCCAGCGGCGTGACCTCGGCATTGCCGCGCGCGGCCGCGAAGTAGCGGTCCAGCTCGTCGGAGATACCGAGCACCCGCTCGGGCAGTGCGCCCAGCAGCACGGCGGTATCGAGCACCTGGTCGTAATACGAAAACGTGCCGACCGGAACGGAATCCAGCCCGGCATTCCGGACCTGCGTGAGCTGCGCCGTCCGCAGCTCCCGGGCGACCTCGTGCAGCCCGGCGGCGTCGAGGCGGCCCGCCCAGTACGCTTCGGTGGCGCGCTTGAGTTCGCGATTCGGTCCGATTCGCGGCAGCCCCAGCACAGTGGCGGTGAAAGTGTTGTCAGGGTTCAACATCGATGAACTCCAGAGTCAGCAGTCAGAGGGACGCCACCCATTTCGAACGCACGCTGAACGAGCCCACACGCATGATCCGTGCCCGGTCCACTCGGCGTGACGCCCGATCCACGAGGCGACGACCGCCGGATACGGCGTATCCGGCACAACGGGCAGGTCTTCGGACTCATGGGCGCCGACCCGTACGGGGTCGATCCCGGCGCTCTCGGCCGGGGCTGTCCTACTGACCGTCGCTTCCCAGGCATCACTTCATGCGCCCAGTGCGAATGACGGCTGTCGTTCCCACTCACCGCTGCGGGACAGTCCCGGATTCTCACCGGGTTCCCTCTCACCACGCCGACAACGCGAACGTCATCGCCAGGTTTCGACGCCATCGGGCGGATCAGGGGCTCCTCGACTCCGCCTCCGGCGAACCAGCTGCACCCGCAAATATAGCGAAGTTCTTACGGGTTCCGCACCGCTACCCGTCCACTCGGGGTGGAGGCGCGGTGGAAGCTCGCGCGTGCAATGTCACCGGGAGGACGATGTTCCGGGTGGCGATGGGACGCTCGTGCAACGCGTCGAGCAACAACGACGCCGCGCGATGGCCGATCTCCCGGCGGTCCACCGCGATGGTGGTCAGGGCCGGGTACAGCGAGGCGGAAGTAGGGAGATCGTCGTGACCGACCACCGAGATATCCTGCGGGACACGCAGACCCGCGTCCGCCACCGCGAGATAGGCTATGTGGGCGATGTAATCGCTGTTGGCGATGAACGCGGTCGGCCGCTCCGGTGCGGGCACGGCCAGCGCTTCGGCTATCGCGCTGCGCGCGGCCCGGGCGGACAGTTCGGTGGTCACCGTCAGGGCGGTGAAGCCGAGGTCCACGCTCAGCTGCCGGAAGCGTTCGAGCCGTTCGGGGTCCGGCGACTTGTCCGCCGGCGCGACGATCATGGCGAGCCGCCGGTGCCCCAGCTCCAGCAGGTGGCGGACGGCGAGATCGACCGCGGTCTCCTGATCGGTGCGCACGCTCATGGTCGGGCCGCCGGCGGTATCGAGCAGGACCAGCGGCCGACTGGTGACCGAAGACCATTCCCGCACCTGCGGACTCACCCCGATGGGCGCGATGGCCAGGCCGTCGATGGCGCGGTGCTGGAAGGCGTCCAGCAACTGCCCTTCCCGGTCCGGGTCGTAGCGGGAGGAACCGACCATCACGTCGTAGCCTGCGGCGGCGCAGGTTTCGTCGAAGCCGTCGATCACGTCCAGGAAGTGCGGATTGCGTAGATTCCGGATGAGCAGACCGAGCACCCGGGTTCGGTTGGTGCGCAAGGCGACCGCCGAAGCGTTGGGCCGATAGCCGAGTTCTTCGGCACGTTCGAGGATGCGTTCCCGCAGCTGGTCACTCACACCGGGCCGCCCGGACAAAGCCAGGCTGACGGCGGAGATGGAGACCCCGAGGGACGATGCGACATCCCGCTGCGTGATCGGTGCGCTACCGGTTGCCACGAAAAGACACCCTAGCGAACGGCCACTGAACATGAATGAGCAGACTCTGAACTCTTGGCGAGAACCCCTGACTCGATCCCACTGCCAGTGCTAAAACGATTGAGTACTCAGTTCCATAAGGAAGGACCCCTGTGTCCGTAAGGAAGGTCCCAGTGGCCCGCGATGCCTTCTCGGCCCTCGACTCCACGCAACTGACCCCGTTCCACCGCAAGGTGATGGTGCTGTCGGCCGCGGGAATGTTCCTCGACGGCTACGACATCACGGTGATCGCCGTCGCACTGCCGACCGTCACCAAGGAATGGCACCTGTCCAGCTTCATGACCGGCGCACTCTCCGCCGCCGCCGTCATCGGAATGTTCGTGGGCGCCTTGGTCTTCGGCCGGCTCACCGACCGGCTCGGCCGCAAGAAGATGTACCTGGTCAACTTGATCGGATTCGTCGTCTTCGCGCTGATCGCCGCCTTCGCGCAGAACGCGTGGGAACTGCTGGTGTGCCGCTTCCTGCTCGGCCTAGCCCTCGGCGCCGACTACACCATCTCCACCTCATTGCTCGCCGAATACGCGCCCGCCAAACGCCGCGGCAACCTGATGACCCGCCTCGGCGCCACCTGGTTCATCGGCGCCGCCGCCACCTACGTCTTCGCCCTGCTGCTCCTGCCGCTCGGCCACAACATGTGGCGGGTCATGCTGGTGCTCGGCGCCGTCTTCGCGCTCATCGTGCTGTGGATGCGGCGCAGCATCCCCGAATCCCCGCGCTGGCTGGCCGCCCAGGGCCGCGGCGAGGAAGCCAATGCCGTCCTCACCGGACTCGGCGACACCACCGTCGACCTCACCGGACCCGCCGCGCCCGAACACGATTCACCCTGGCGCACCCTGCTCAGCATGCCGCTGCTGCGGATGACGTTCTTCTGCTGCGGCTTCTGGTTCATGTACACGCTGTCCTACTACGGCATCACGCTGTACACGCCGACCATCCTCGAGCAGGTCACCTCCAGCACCACCGGCACCTACGTCGGATCGCTGATCATCGCGCTCATCGGCGTGGCCGGCGCCGTCATCGGCGTCAACCTGGTCGACCGGATCGGGCGGCGGCCGCTGCTCATCACCGGATTCATCGGCATGTTCATCGCACTCACCGTGCTGGCGCTGTGGCAGAGCCCCGGACTCGCCGGACTGGTGCTGCTGCTGGGTCTCGCCGTGCTGTTCGCCAACTCCGGGCCAGGCATCGTCAACCTGGTGTACCCGAGCGAGGTCTTCCCGACCGCGGTGCGCGCCACCGCCAACGGGCTCGGCACCGCCGTATCCCGCGTCGGCGCGATCATCGGCACGCTGTGGCTGCCGACGCTGATCAACGCGTGGGGCCTGCACCGGGTGCTGTGGCTGTTCGTCGGCGCCAGCATCATCGGCCTCGCCATCGCCGCGGCCCTGGCGCCGGAGACCAAGGGACGCAGCCTGGAAGAACTCTCCGAGGAGTACTCCGGTTCGGCCGCAACGGAAACCGTGGGCCGCTGACCGATGACCGACCACAACCGAACACCCGATCACACGTTCGTGCCCGGACCCGCCCTCGATGCCGGGCTGCGCTACCGCAGCCTGGTCCACGGGCCGGCCGAACCCCAGTTGCCGCGCACCGACCTCGCGCCCGATCGGGAAGTCGAGCCCGGCGCGAACCTGGTGCCGCTCATGCGGTTCGTGCACCTCACCGATTTCCAGCTCGCCGACCCGTACTCCCCCGGCCGCCTCACCTTCCTGCACCCGCTGGCCGGGCGGCCCGGCTGGGAATCCATGTTCCCGGCCTACCGGCCCCAGGAACCGGTCGCGCTGCAGGCCTTCGAGGCCACCATCCGCACCCTGCGCGAACAGACCGGCAGCGGAGCCGATTTCGTCATCAGCACCGGCGACAATATCGACAGCGCGCAGGCCAACGAGCTGGACGCGCTGCTCGCCCTGCTCGACGGCGGCTCCGAGCTGGACCCGAATTTCGGCGTGACCGAACCGAAGTCACATCCCGCGCACACGGTGTCCGGCGAGTTCTACAACCCGGAACCGGATTCGCGCGACGCCTACAAGCGCGACCACGGCTTCCCCGACGTGCCCGGCCTGCTGGCGGCCGCCGCCCGGCCGTTCCACACCCGGGGCCTGGGCATTCCGTGGCTGGGCTGCTTCGGCAATCACGACTGCCTGGCCCAGGGCCGGGCTCCGGTCACACCGGAGTTCCAGGCGCTGGTCACCGGTGATCGGCAGCCGGTGGAACTGGGCATGGAACCGCCCGCCGATCCGATGGGCCGCTATCTCGCCGATCCCACGGCCCTGTCGCAGGGCCCGGCCGTGCCGATCCGGGCGCGCGAGGACCGGCGCGTGATCAGCCCCGCCGAATACGTGCGCGCACACCTCGATAGTCCGACCGAACCGCGCGGACACGGGTTCACCGAGCAGAATCTCGCCGAGGGGACCACGTACTACGCCTACGACGCGGTGCCCGGTGTCCGGATGATCGTGCTGGACACCACACATCCCGCCGGTCATGTCACCGGCAGTATCGGTGCCCGGCAACGTGATTGGCTCATCGAGCGGCTGGTGGAGGTGCATTCCTCCTATACCGGCGCCGAGGGCGAAACGGTGCGAACCGGAAATCCCGATCGCGTGGTCATAGTCGCTTCACATCACGGCCTCACCATGCTCGACAATTCGACCACCGGATCGGGCGCGGCGGATGAGCCGAGATATCATGCCGCCGATCTCATGGCACTACTGCATCGCTTCGAAAATGCCGTGCTCTGGATCGCCGGACATGAACACCGCAATTCGGTCACTCCACAGGTACGCGCGGGCGGCGGATTCTGGCATGTGATTACCTCCGGACTCTGTGAATGGCCGTGCCAGTCCCGATCACTGGAGTTTTTACTACCGGATACGAATTCATCGGATCACTTGGTTATCCGATCCACCATGCTGGACCACGCCGCCCCCGCACGACCTGGTGCAACCCTCGATTTGTGGGACCTCGCCGCACTGCACCGCGAACTGGCCTACAACGAACCCACGCGGGTGGGCGGACCGAATTCCGCTGGTAAACCATCCGACCGGAATGTGGACCTACTGGTACCCATCAGGCCGGCGCTCGCCGCGGCACTGCGCACAGCACATTCACAGAATTCATCGGACCGTGTGGTGCCGGTCACTCAATAGTCGGTAAACACACCGCAATGCCCTGTCTACCAGCCAGTTACAGGGTTGTGCACGCGTAGTCGCCCCCCATATAGTCGACCCTCGATTGCTCATTTTGGATTCGAAGGGTCGACATAGATTGAATTCGAGAATTGGGGGGCGACTCGCCGGATTCGGCGTCGTTCTCACCGCGGCGATTCTCGGATCGGCCGTGGCTCATGCCGATACGACAATTCCACTGCCGGACGGCGAGCAGGCGCTCACCACCGCCACCGGAGTACAGGTGGATCTCACCCGGACCGGCGAACAGGCGATCGTCTCACCGCCGTTGTCGTCCACCCCCACCTCGCGCACCGCGAGTGTGACCGCCACCGTCTTCGCCAAGGTGCAGAACGCCACCAAGGGCACACTGACGACCGGCTACCTGATCGGCTGCCAGGTCGACCTCAGCGGCGGCCTCTCACTCGGCGGTGACGTGTACGTCTCGCCGAGCTCCGTCACCCCCGAAATCGCCCCCAGCATCAGCCTCGTGCCCGGCGGCGTGTCCCAGGTCATCCTGGACACCAAGAACCTCGACCCCACGGCCGGGGCCGTCGGCGTCGCCTACGCGGGCCGCGGCATCGAGATCTCCGGATGCGGCGGTTACGCGCAGGCACGAGCGTTCAGCACCTTGACGGTGACGAACGATCAGGGCTCTGCCGAGATCACGTTGTACGGCCAGCCTTTCAGTGTCGGGTGAGAAGGAAAGCCACATGCGGAATTCGATGGGCCTCGCGATCGCGGCCGGCAGCTTCCTGACCACCTTCCTGCTCGCGGCCGGACCGGCCGGAGCCGACACCACCGTGCCGCTCCCCGACGGCACCGGCAACTTCACCGGCCCCGACGGCGTTGCCGTCCAGGTCAATCGGAGCGGCGAACAGGCCGTCCTCTCGGGATCGATGGCGGCCAGCCCGCTCTCGCGCAATGCCATGGTGTCCGCCGTGACCTCCGTGACCGTCACCGTGCCCGCGGGTGTGACCGTCACCGGAGGTCACATCGAGACCGGATACCTGGTGGGCTGCCAGGTCGACCTGAGCAGCAAGGTGACCACCGAGGGCAGCGGTGACACGGCCGGGCAGACGACCTCACCCGCGCCCGGCGGCGACCAGTCGCAGAACGGCGGCGGGGGCGGCGGCAACAGCGGCGGCGGCAGCCCGGGCGGCAGCCCCGGCGCGGGCGGCGGTGGCGGCGGCGGTGGCGGACTCTCCGTCGGCACCGGCGACTTCGGCGCGGGCCTGTCCACGTCGGGCGTCACGCCGTACGCCGACCCGAACGCGTCCCTGACCATCAAGCCGGGCAAGGTTGCCACCAAGGCGATTCAGACCTTCCAGTTCACCGGTACGTCGGGTACGACCCAGTTCGTGAACCACACCATCTCGATCGACGGGTGCGCCGGTTATGCCGAAGCGCGGTCGTACACCACGGTATTGGTGCAGGACAATGTCATGGACGTGACGCAGACGCTGTGGGGTCAGCCCTTCAGCCTCGGCTGAGCACGACGAAAGCCCGGTGGGCAACGGATTCCGTTGCCCACCGGACTTTCTCGTTTCCGGCGGTTACCCCTGATATCCGGTCAGGTGGTAGACCGTCGCATTGCCGACCTGCTGCGGGGTGAAGGTCGCGGTCACCCAGTTGGTGATATCGGTGTGCTGGTTGCGCCCGAATCCGCCTGCGCCGCCGGGGTTCTGGGCCGGATCCGCCCCACCCTGCTGCCGCGCCGGCTGGCCACCGCCGGTGGTCCGGTCACCGGTCGCGCCCGGAGTCCGGTCGGAGTACCGGCCGCTGCCGTCGCCCTGACCGTTGCCTCCGCCGTTTCCGACGCCCTGACCATTGCCGTCGCCCTGGCCACGGCCACCGCCATTGTTGTTCTGGACGATGTAGTAGGAGACCTTGCCCGCCTTCACATCCGCCTGGAACTGCGCGAGCGTGGGCGTCGGATCGCTACCGGAGAAGCCGCCGATCGCCATGACCGCCTTGTCGCTCTGCAATTCGAGCCCCGCCGCGGCGGACGAACCGTTGATGGCGGCCGCCCAGGTCGAATTCGTGTTCTCCAGCAGGCTCGCCAGCGCCGGGTTGGACTGGGTCTGCCCGAAGCCGCCCATACCGCCGCGGCCACCCGCCTGAGCCGGTCCCACGGTGGGCCCGCCACCCGCATGCGGAGTGGCGATGGTCGCGAAGGTGTAGGCCGCCGCACCCGAGAGGCTGCCGGCCACACCGACCGCCAGCACCACGGCCGCCAGCTTCCGCCGCGCCGTATGAGTCCACGGCACCACCAGCAGCACCGCCGCGATGAGAGTCACCGCCAGGATGCCCCAGCGCAATTCGGGATACCAGCCGCTGTTGCGGTGCAGCAGAACGAAACTCCACACGCCGGTGATGGCGATCAGTGCGGCCAGGCCGAACCGGCCCAGGATCGTCCCCCGCTTGCTCCACATCTCGTAGAGGCCGACGGCGAACATACCGGCCACCGCCGGGGCGATGGAGAGGCAGTAGTAAGAATGCACGATGCCGCTCATGTAGCTGAGCACGCCACCGTCGATGATGATCCAGAAGCCGAAGATGATGGCGGCGGCCCGCATCAGATCGGTGCGCGGTGCACGACCCCGGGAGATGAGCACCAGCACCATGGCCACCAGCGCGGCGGGCAGCAGCCAGCCGATCTCGAAGCCGAACTCACCGGTGAACAAGCGGGTCACGCCGTGCGACTGCCCGCCGCCGAAGCCACCGAAGCCGCCGCGTCCGCCGCCCGGGAACTGTTGTGCCGCATCGGCCGTGGTCGCATGGCCGCCGGCCGCCGTATTCGCGGCGGTGGTCGGATCGGGCTTGGGTGCGCCACCGCCACGATTGCCGTGGTTGCGGCCCAGCACCCGGGAGAAGCCGTTGTAGCCCAGCACCAGGTTCATGAAGTTGTTGTCGGTCGACCCGGCCAGGTACGGGCGGCTCGAGGCCGGCCACAGCAGGGTGACGAACACGTACCAGCCGCTGGCCAGCAGCATGGCGACCAGCGCGCCGAAGAGTTGCAGGATCCGGGTGCGAATCGGATTGGGCGCGGCGATGAGATAGGCCAGACCCAGTGCGGGCAGCACCATCAGCCCTTCCAGCATCTTCGCCAGGAAGGCGAAGCCCAGGGCCACACCGGCCAGCATGATCCACTTCGTGGAGGCCCGTTCCAGGGCCCGCACGGTGGCATAGGCCGCCGCCATCATGAGCAGCACCATCACGGCGTCCGGGTTGTTGAACCGGAACATCAAGGCCGCGACCGGAGTCAGGGCCAGCGCCGCACCGGCGAACAAACCGGTGTTGTGGCTACCCGTGACCCGCCGCACCGCGCCGTACAGCAGCGCCACCGCGGCCACCGCCATGAGCGCCTGCGGAATCAGCATGCTGGCACTCGAGAATCCGAAGATCCGCCCGGACAGCCCCATCACCCACTGCGACACCGGCGGCTTGTCGACCGTGATGAAGTTCCCGGTATCCAGCGAGCCGAAGAGCAGGGCCTCCCAGTTCTTGGACCCCGCCCAGGCGGCGCCGGCATAGAACTGATTGCCCATTCCATTGCTGGTGATGTTCCAGAGGTACATCACCGCAGTCGCGATCAACAGCGCGACCAGGCCGGCGCGTTCAGCGGCTCTACCACCGAACCTACCGGCCGTGCGGGGGGCCGCTGCGTGCGGCGGGACCACCGAAGTGGTGTCCATGAGTGATGCGGTCACGGTGACCATTCAGCCCTCCCGACTCGCGAGCAACCTGTGAGCCCACCGTGAGCTTGCCGTGGGCCTCGAAGCGCCCCACCACGACGTTCCGGAGCGGAGGCGGGTTTTCCGGACCGGAAACCCACGCCGGGCAGGCGTTTCCGAGGGGCGCGGCGATCATGGTGGCGACGGGGCGCGGCGCCCGTTTCCTACGGTGCCGGGGTGACGATTTTGCGGGGTACGAACGTCCTCGGGGCCGGTGAAAAGGTGCGATGATGTTGATCGGGGATCGCGCCCGCTTCGCGATCGAATTCGAATGTGATCCGGTGGCGAGGGGCGGAGAACCGGGGCCGTGGATGTTCGGTCGGATCCGATGGTGGTGTGGCGGCATGGCGGTGGGACGGTACGAGTCCTGTTCGGCGATCGACGAGATCGCCGTGACCGTGCGGCGGCTCCTCGCGAGTGAGGCCGCCCGGCACAGTCCCGAGTTGATGGCGGCCCCGGCGGCGGACGTGGCGCGGATCGTCACCGACGCCTTGTTCTCGGACAGTGATCGCAGTGACGAGCAGATCGCGGCGGACGGGGCCCGGTATTGGCCGTTCTTCGTCAGTCCGCGGAGCGAGAACTTCGATCCCTGGGACGTTTTCGTGGTGGAGGGCGCGGCGGGAGCGCGGCTCATCTGGGGGACGGCCGGGCAGCCGGAGGTCGACGAATGTGCTTTGCGCCGTGGCGAATTCGCCTGGGTGCTGCGCGGATTTCTGAAAGCACTGGGGCAGGAGGGGCGATGACGGGGAAACCGGTGGCGACCTCGCGACTGGCGCGCGGATCCAAACTGGGTGCGGTAGTGGCCAAACAGGCGGTGCGCAAACGCCGCACCAAACTGTCCATGATCGGCAGATCCGCCGAGGTGCGGGCGCGGCTCGCCGACGAATCGATACTGCAGCTGGCCGAACAGCTCGTCCTGGTGCTGGGCCAGATGAAGGGCCTCACCATGAAATTGGGGCAGCTGCTGTCCCTGCTCGATCTGGAATTGGTGCCCGCCCGGCATCGGGAAATGTTCCGCCACCGGCTCGCCACCCTGTTCGACGACGCCCCCGCCGTCGAATTCGAGGCCATGCGGCAGGTCATCGAGGAAGATCTCGGCGCACCCCTGACGCAACTGTTCGCCGAATTCGATCCGGAACCGTTGGCCGCGGCCTCCATCGGCCAGGTGTATCGCGCGCGGCTGTTCGACGGCACCGAAGTGGCGGTGAAGGCGCAGTATCCGGGCGTCGACCTCGCCGTCAGCGCCGACCTGCGCAATCTGGGGCTGCTGCGGGTCATGATGAAACAGGCGCTACCGGGTTTCACCTCCGGCGTATTCGACGAATTGCGCGGCAGCCTGGAGAAGGAACTCGACTATCCGCTCGAGGCGCGCACCCAGCAGCGCGTGGCGGCCATGTATGCCGACCACCCGTTCATCGCGGTGCCACGGGCCTTTCCCGAACTGAGCGGTCCCCGCGTGCTGGTGACGGAATACGCTCCGGCACTGGGCTTCGAAGACATTCGCGCGCTACCCGACGCCGACCGCAATCGGGTGGGCGAGATCATTCACCGCTTCTATGTGGGTTCCCTGTTCGAATTCGCCGAGTTCTGCGGCGATCCGCATCCGGGCAATGTGCTGCTGCGCGCCGACGGCAAGGTGGTGTTCGTCGACTTCGGCCTGTACAAGCGAATGGCGCCCGAGCACATCGCCTTCGAGGCCGCCTGCCTGCGCGCCACCGCCGAGGACCGCTGCGACGAGCTGTACCGGCTGATGGTCGGCCGCGGCATCATCGACGCGGATTCCGGTGTGACGGACCAGGAATGCTACGACTACGTGCTCTCCGCCGCCGAATGGAGCCTGACCGACGAGGAACTCGCCATCACCCCGGAACTGGCCAGCAGCGCCTTCCTGCACGCCATCGATCCGCGGCTGTCGGAATTCGCCGGAATGCGGCACCAATATCTGCCGCCCGAGCATCTGTTCTCCCGGCGCACCGAATTCTGGACCTGCGGCACCCTCGGCCAGTTGCGGGCCACCGCGAATTGGCATCGCATCAGCCGGGAATGGCTCTTCGGCGACGAGCCCGTCACGGAACTCGGTCAGCTACACCGGGAGTGGAAGATCAGCAACAATCTGGACACTCCGGTGAGCGCGGGCTGACCGCTAGCGCGGCGTATCCGGCACCGGCAGATCCCGCCAGACCCGGCGTTTCTTCCAGCGCACCTGGATCTCACGCACCAGGCGCAGGGCGTCGATATAGGAGATCACGGCGTCCTGCGGTGCGTTGAATTCCCAGAGGGCGGTGAGGCGTTCCAGCATGTCGTCCTCGCCCGGCCGCTCGCCGATCTCCTGGAATACGGCCAGGAACCGCTGCAGCATATTGGCCAGGTCGGAGTAATCCCCGGACTTGTAGCGCAGCATGCTCAAGCCCATGAATGCGTAGGCCTCGCCGAGCCGGTCACCGATTTCCCGGAACAAGGCCGGCGCCTGCTCCACCAGTTCGGCCGCACCGGCATGATCGCCGGCCTGATACTTCGCCAGCCCCAATCCGATGAAGGTGTAAGCCTGACTGACCCGGTCACCGATCTCGCGGAATATCCCCAGCCCCTGCTCCGCCAATGCGGACGCGGCGGCGTAATCCCCGGTGGCGAAACGCAGAATGCTGATGCCGCCCATGGCGAAAGCCTCCGCGAAACGATCGCCGATCTCCTGATAGATCGCCAGCGCCTGATCCACCAGCACCGTGGTGCCGTCGGTATCGCCCTCGGCGAAACGTAGGCGGCCCAGCGTACTCAGCGCATAGGCCTCCCCCGCCCGGTCACCGATCTCCCGGAAGATGGCCAGCGCCAAGTCCAATCGCCCGACCGCGCTCGGGAGTTCGCCCATCGCGTATTCGAGCCGGCCCAGGCCGCTGAGGGCGTACGCTTCCCCGACCCGGTCGCCCATTTCCCGGAATATGGTCAGCGCCTGCCGGATCAGATCGTCCGCGAGGTCGTATTCCGTGCCCGCATACCGCACCAGCCCCAGCACGATCAGCGTGTACGCCTGCCCGGTCCGATCGCCGATCTCGCGAAAGATGCTCAGCCCCTGCTGCATTTCGGTGGCCGCGCGCGCATAGTCGCCGGTCGAATACCGCACCAGGCTGAGATCGTTCAGGCTGTAGCCCTCGCCGACGCGATCACCGATCTCGCGGAACACGGTCAGCGCCTGCTCCATATGTGTCGCAGCACCCGCCAGATCACCGACGGCATGCCGCAGCCGGCCCAGGTTCCCGAGCGCGTACGCCTCCCCCAGCCGGTCCCCTGCCTCCTGATGCAGGGCCACCGCCTGCCGCACCAGCGCTGTCGCAGCCGGATAGTCACCGGTGGCGAAGCGCACCGACACCAGATCGCCGAGGGCATAGGCCTCGGCGAACCGGTCACCGAGATCCCGGTAGATCGCCAGCGCCTTGTCCACCTGTTCGGTGGCGCCGGGATAGTCGCCGGTCGCGTACCGGACCACGCCGAGTTCGTTGCGCGCGTACGCCTCCCCCACCCGGTCGCCGATCTCCCAGAAGATGGCGAGGGCTTTCCGCACCAGACTCGCGGTGCCGGGATAGTCTCCCGTCGCATACCGCACCACACTCAGCCCGATCTGCGCGTAGGCCTGGCCGCGCCGATCATCGAGGTCCTGATAGATGGCCAGCGCCCGGCCCATGAGATCGGCCGTGCCCGGATAGTCGCCGGTCGCGTAGCCGAGCCGGGCCAGGCTGCTGAGCGCGTGCGCCTGCCCGATGCGATCGCCGATCTCCTCGTAGACGGCCAGCGCCTTGCGGATCAGATCCGCGGTACCCGGATAGTCACCGGTCGCGTACCGGACCATACCCAGGTCGGTGAGGGCGTCCGCGGCCCCGACCCGGTCACCGCTGTGCTCGGCGATGGTGGCCGCGCGGCGATGCAGCTTGATGGCCAGCGGCCAAGGCCCGTCCAGGCGCAGCAGCCCGGCGAGAATGCTGGTCAAGCCGACCACCCGCGCCGACTGATGCTGCGACGCAGCGTATTCCAGGCAGGCCAGCACATTGCCGCGTTCGGCGCGCAGCCAGTCCAGGGCTTCGGCGCGATTCGAGAAGTACGGCGCGTCCGCGCATTCGGTGAAGGCCTGCTCGAGATCGGCGTCGGTGGACAGGTATCGGTCGGCGATGTCACCGGTGTGCTGGTAGTAGTTCAGGATTCGGTCGATCACCGCGCGGCGGTCGTCGGCGGAGTCCCGGGTGAGCACGAGGGCGTATTGGCGCAGCAGATCGTGCATCCGGTACCGGCCGCCGACGGGTTCCTCGAGGAAATGGTCGGTGAACAGCGCATCCAGTTCACGGCGGGCCGCGGTCACCGGGATCTCGTCCAGTACCGCGGCGGCATAACTGTCGATATCGGGACCCGGATGCAGGCTGAGCCGCCGGAACAGGCGCTGCCGGGCGGGCGGCAGCTCCCGATAGGACATGGTGAAGGCGGCGTAGACGGCGCGCTCGCCGGCCTCCAACTCCCGCAAGCGATCCTGGGCACGCACCAGATCACCTGCCATCCGGGCGATGGTCCAGCTGGCGTGATGGGCCAGCCGCCCCGCGAGCAGCACGATGGCCAAGGGCAGAAACCCGCAGAGCCGGACGATTTCGGCCACCGCCGCGCGCTCACTGTCGGCGGGCGTGCGGCGGGCCAGTGTGCAGAACAGTTCGGCGGCCTTCTCCGGTTCGAGCGTGTCCAGGGCGAAGGGCTCCGAGCCGTCCAGCGCCACCAGCCGCCGCCGGCTGGTGATCAGGGTCAGGCAGCCCGGACCGTTCGGCAGCAGCGGCTCGACCTGCGCATGATCCTGCGCATCGTCGAGCACCAGCAGGATTCGCTTGCCCGCCACCCGATCTCGCCACAGACTGCGCCGGTTCTCCAGACTGTCGGGGATACTGCCGGGATCCATGCCCAGGTCGGTGAGCAGCCCGGCCAGCACATCCGTCGGCTTGGCGGTGGCACGACCGGCGGTGTGGGCGTGCAGGTTCACGAAGAAACGGCCGTCAGGAAACTGATCCGCGAGCCGGTGCGCGGCGCGGGTCGCCAAGGCGGTCTTGCCGATTCCCGGCATGCCGTCGATGGTGTGGATCGACGCCACCCGGCCCGTCCCGGCCGCCTGCAGAATGCGGGCCAGCTCCTCGTCGCGGCCGATGAGCGTCGCCACATCGCGGGGCAGGGTGTCGGTCAATACGGGCCGCGGTGTCAGGGATTCCTGCGCGGTCGAGGCGAGGGTGGCCGGACCGGCGGGCGGACCCACCTCCACCACCGCCGTCTCCCAGAGCCGTTGCCACGCAGCCATGTTCAGCAGACCCGTGGCGACCGTCTCCCGGCGCGGCTGCGCCAGGTAGATCAGCGTCGCCACCACGGGTTCCAGCGAAGCGAAGCGGGCCGGCACATTGCGCCCGGAGCGCCAATCACTGATCCGCTGAATCGTCGGCAACCCCCGCGAACCGCGCAACCGCCCCTTGGTGGCCCGCACCACCTGTTCCAGTGTCGGATTGCCGGCCGCCTCGAACAGCTCGGACAGCCTCTGCGCGAACAGTTCTCGCGCCGTGCCGAACTTCCCCCCTGCGCCCCCGGGCGCCGTTCCTGCCACTCAGTCAGGTTAACCGCGTCCGCCGCGCCCAGGAATGCGTTCGCAACCTCTCACCCGCCCGTTTTCACCCCGGACCGAGTCCGGCCGACAAGGAGTCCCGCCCATGCCCGAACACCGTGTCCTCATCACCGGCGCCGCCGGAGCCGTAGGAAAACTCCTGCGTCCCCGGCTGATTCGGGACGACCGCATCCTGCGACTGCTCGACGTGCAACCGATAGCGGCCGCCGTACCCGGTGAGCGCGTGGAAATCGTGCCCGGCTCGGTGACCGACCCCGCCTCCATGACCGCCGCCTGCCGCGACGTCGATGCCATCATCCACCTCGGCGGACTCAGCCGGGAAGACGACTGGGAACGGCTGCTCGCCATCAATATCGACGGCACCCGCACGATCCTGGAAGCCGCGCGCACCGCGGGCGTACCACGCGTCGTGCTCGCCTCCAGCAATCACGCCGCCGGGTTCCGCCACATCGGCGAGGCCGGCCCCGGCGGCCTGCCCGCCGACAGCAACCCCCGGCCCGACACCTACTACGGCGTGAGCAAGGCCGCCATGGAAGCCCTTGGCAGCCTGTACCACTCACGCTTCGGCATGGACGTGACATGCTTGCGCATCGGCAGCTGCTTCGAACGGCCCGCCGACGTCCGGCAACTCTCGCTGTGGCTGTCCCCCGACGACTGCGCCCGCCTCATCGAATGCTGCCTCGCCACAACCGAACCCGCCTATCGCGTGCTCTGGGGCGTCTCGGCGAACACCCGTGCAGTCGTCTCCCCCGGCGCAGCGGAGGCCATCGGCTACAAGAGCCTCGACGACGCCGAACGCTTCGCCGCCGACCTGCCCGGCACCCTCCCGGACCTGCTGGGCGGCGAATTCTGCACCACCCCATTGGGACGACCCGGCCCTATGTGAAACGTCCGGTACTCAGCGCACTGGCCCGGTCACGGGCTGGGTGCAGCTGATCGGCGGGTCCACCAGGGAGCACGAGGTGGTCGGATGCGACAGCCGGTAGTCGGCGGGCACGCCATTGGCCGCGGTGATGTCACGGTAGGCGTCGACCGCGTCGGTGGGCTTGCGGGTCAAGGTGGGGTCGGTCAGTACGTCTACCGTGTACAGGCCGAATCGCGGTGTGTAGGAGCCCCATTCGTAGTTGTCGGTGAGGCTCCAGTAGTTGTAGCCCATGACGTTCATGCCGTCGGCCTTCGCGCGTTGCAGCCAGTAGACGGTGTCGCGGAGGTCGTCCGCGCGCGTCCAGCCGTCGGCGCGGGGCTGCCCGTTCTCGGTGGGCATGCCGTTCTCCACGATGTAGAGCGGCTTGCCGGGGAAACGTTGCGCGTAATGCCGCAGCGCGTAGTAGATCCCCTCCGGCTGTAGCGAATTGCGCCAGGGCTCGTTCTTCAGGGCATCGGCGTTCGGCGGGTTGCCGTAGTAGTAGTCGATGCCGATGTAGTCGAGTTTCGCGGCGACCCGGTCCTCGAAGGGCAGGGCGGCAACCGATTCGAGGCCGGGCATGTAGGCGACATTGCTGGTCACCATCGCGCCGCGCTGCACGGCGTGGATGTAGTCGTAGATGGCATCGTGCGCGGCGACGAGCCGGTCCTGCATGGCAGGGATATCGGCGGGCCCGAGATCGCCGTGCGAGAGCTCGAGCAGCGGGTAGCCGACGGGCTCGTTGATGGTGACCCAGAGCGGGTCGGCGGCGGCGTAGCGGTCGACGACGTGCCTGGCGTCGGCCACCCAGTCGTCGACCATGGCCGGGTTCTTCCAGCCGCCGCGATCGACCTCCCAGCCCGGGTACACCCAGTGATCGAGGGTGATCATCGGCCGCATGCCCGCGGCTTTCACTGCCGCGATCACATTGTCGTAGAAGGCGAAATCCGCGTCGTTCCAGACGCCCGGATGCGGTTGCACGCGCGCCCATTCGACGCTGATCCGGTAGACCTTGACGCCGAGGTTCTTCGCCAGCGCGATGTCGTCGCGGTAGCGGTGGTAGAAGTCGACGGAATCGCGGTAGGGGTCGGCGGTCTTGCCCGCGGCGGCGTACCGGCTCCAATTGCTGTCGGGTGCACTACCTTCGCTCTGGAAGCCGGAGGCGGCCACGCCCCACAGGAAGTCGTCGCCGAGCGCGGGCACGCCCGGATCGGCCGCGGCGAGGCCGGGCCCGGTGAGCGCCGCGGTCATGGCGAACGCCACCGCGGCCATACCCGCGGCGAGCGAGCGAACACCCATGTTCATCCCATCTGTCGAATCCGGAGTACATCGAAGCGCCGCACTTGCGCGCGCAAGTCGTCTCGATAGTAGCGGCGGAAAGGACGCCGGAAGAGTGAAGAGTCTCTGAGAGAATTCGCGGCATGGGGACGAAGCGGATCACCGCCGCCGATATCGCGCGCTCGCTCGGGGTCTCGCGCGCCACGGTCGGCTACGTCCTCAACGACACGCCCGGCCAGAAGATCTCCGAGGCGACCCGCGGCCGCGTCCTGGCCGAGGCCGCCCGGCTCGGCTACCGGCCCAACCTCACCGCCCGCGCCCTGGCCGGCGGCCGCAGCCCGTTCGTCCTCCTCGTCGTCCCCGACTGGCCGCTCACCTCGTTCAGCATGGGCAGCGGGCTGAACGCCGCGAGCCAGGTCATCGACCAGGCCGGATACTGCCCGATCACCTACACCTTCCACCCCGGCGAACGCACCCGGCGGGCCTGGGAGTCACTGGATCCGGCGGTCGTCATCTGCATCGGACTGTTCCAGCCGGACGAGATAGCCACCATGCGCGAATGGGGAATCGGGCCGATCGTCCCGGATCCCCAGCATCAACAGCTGGCGCCGGATACCCCGGCCATCGAGGACACCGTCGGCGCGCAGGTCGACCACCTCTACGAACTGGGCCATCGGCGGCTCGCGGTGGCCGGTCCGGCACAGCCGGACCTCGCCGCCCTGGGCGCCAACCGGGCCCGCGCGGTGACACACCGCGCCGCGCAGCTCGGATTACCGGCGCCCGATATTCGCGCCGTGGACCATCGGGACGGCTCGGCCGCCGCGGCCGTCACCGCGTGGCGGGCGGTGGGCGTGACCGGCGTGGTCTGCTACAACGACGACATCGCGGCCGCCGTGGTGGGCGCGGCCCTGGATACCGGATCGGCTGTGCCCCGGGATCTTTCGGTCATCGGCCACGACAATTCGCCACTGGCGGAACTGTTCCGGCCCGCGATCACCAGTGTCGACTTCGATATCGCCGGGCTGGCAACGTATCTGGCGCGGCTGGCCCTGCACAAGGCCGACGGCCGGGATCTCCCGGACGGTACGCCCGGGATCACCCCCATCCTGACGCGACGCGATACCACCGGGCCCGCACCGTCCTGATCACCGGTGCATCGAGCCCGAGCTCAGGAAGTAGTCGTGGCCTTGCGCATCGATGCCGGTCATGATCGACGCCAACTGCTGCCCGTCACCGGCTATCGACCAGAACGACATGCTCGCCGCACCGCACACCTGGTGTGCCGGAGCGAGTTCCGCGGTATTGCCGTGCGCGGCCAAGGTCCAGTCGCAGCCGTCGTCGGTGCGGGCGACGAGACGATCGCCCGCGGTCGCGGTCAGGGTCACCGTGCCGCTCTTCGGCTGGAAGCCCGGAGTGGTGAGGTTGTTCAGGTAGAGCGGATTCGTCGCGTCATAAGCCCAAGTGCCGGTGAGGGATCGGGCCGCCTCGCCCGGATCGGCGGCAGCGGCGCGGGTGCGTTTGCCGTCGGCCAGCACGAAATCGAAAGTGCCGTAGGGCAGATAGCTGTTCGCACGGATCACTTCCTGCTCGCGATCACCCTGCACGGTCACATGCCAGTAGTAGATGTTGTACCCGGAGCCGATGACATTGTTGTAGCAGTACTGGTCCGTCGAGGTCAGGTCCAGGCCGTCGCCGGACGGGCGGAAATGCCAGGTGCAGCCCTGATCGGTGTGGCCGGTGAGGTCACCGTTCGCCGCACGTTCGAAATCCACGGTGCCGATCTGCGGATAGGTCAGCGGATTCAGGCCGAACTTGCCGGCCGTCGCGATATTCGTGGAATCGGCGCGATCGGGCTGATCGTAATTCCACACGCCGAGATAGGGATCGGCGGAATCGGCGGTGGCCATGGGCATCCCGTGCACGAGGCAGGCCGCCGCGGCCACCGTCATCAATCCGATTGCCTTGAATCGCTGGGTAATTCGTGTGAGTTTCATACTTCAAGGACGAGACCGCTCCCCGAAAAGTTACTCAAAGGTCGATGCTCGCTTCGATTTTCACGATCCGATCGCCGTCGATGGTCAGCACGAACACAGCGAACAGCACCCGGTCCCGATACAGCAGTACCGCGGGCCTGCCCAGCGCCGCATGCGTGACCATGGTGACCGCCGGTGCGCTGAACCGGGCCATATTGGCGGCCACCATTTCCGCGCCCCGGCTGGGTATCGCTTCGATGGCCGAACCGGGCGGGAAGGTGGCGACGCCCCACACGTCCGGATCGAGAACGGCCAGTAGCCCTTCCAGGTCACCCAGGGCGCAGGCGGCCATGAATCGTTCGGTCACGGCGCGATGCTCGTCGGGCAGCACCACGCCCTCGGACCGGTGGGCCTCCGACATCTTCTGCCGCGCCCGGCGAGCCAGCTGGCGGCAGGTGCCGACCGGGCGGCCCAGGGTGTCGGCGACGACGTCGAAGGGCACCGCGAAGACGTCGTGCAGGACGAGGGCGATGCGCTCGGCGGGTGCGAGCCGTTCCAGTAGCCGGTAGAGCGCCAGCTGCACTTCCTCGTCCAGGGTGATGCGGTCGGCGGGGTCGACGGGGGCCGAACCGGTCAGTGGCACAGCGGAAATCAGCTCGACCGGATCGTTCGGGCGTTCGCGCCGGGCGCGTGCGCTGCGCAGGTGGTCGAGGCACAGCCGGCTGGTGACCACGGTGAGCCAGGCGCGTTCGTCGTCGATCTCG
Source organism: Nocardia sp. NPDC020380 (assembly GCF_044386975.1). Lineage (NCBI taxonomy): Bacteria > Bacillati > Actinomycetota > Actinomycetes > Mycobacteriales > Nocardiaceae > Nocardia > Nocardia sp. NPDC020380. The sequence goes on from NZ_JBIRVQ010000019.1 coordinate 39,954, forward strand.
CCGGGGCGGGTGCGGGCCAGGCGGGTGAAGACCTCCTGGGCGACGTCCTCGGCGTCCCCGATATCGCCGAGCAGGCGGAAGGCGAGGTCGACCACGTAGGGGCGGTTGGCGCGCCAGCTGCTGTCGAAGCGGTTGTCCGGTGCGTGCTCGTCGGTGCTCATGCGGGTGTCCCGGGGTTGTCGGTGTTCATGAAGATACGACGGGGCGGGGCGGTGGAAAGTTACGCGGCGGAAGTCGGCGGTGCGCACGCGCTCTCGGGAATCGGAACATTCCAGGTACCGGACCGAACGGTCTGTGATTAGCTGGGCATACGCCACCGGCATCCCTCCCGTGCCCGACACGACAGGAGACCACCATGCCCACCCGCGATTCCGCCTGGCCACAGGGCACACCCTGCTGGGTCGACTGCTCGGTCGACGATCCCGCCGAGGCCCGCGCGTACTACGCCGAACTCCTGGGCTGGGACATTCTCGACAGCCCGCCCGAAGCCGGCGGCTACCTCATGGCCATGCTCGACGGCCACCCCGCCGCGGGCATCGGACCCAAGATGGGCGACGTGGCCATGCCCTCGGTCTGGACCACCTACCTCGCCGCCGACGACGCCGACGCGGTCGCCGGAGCCATCACCGCCGCCGGTGGCGCGGTCTTCATGCCGCCCTTCGACGTCATGGACGTGGGCCGTATGTGCGTCGCCGCCGACCCCGCGGGCGCGGTCTTCGGCCTCTGGCAAGCCAAGGCGCACAAGGGCGCCGGTGTGTTCAACCAGCCCGGCGCGTACTGCTGGAACGAACTGCACACCACCGAGTACTCGCCCGCCCAGGACTTCTATCGGCAGGTATTCGGCTGGTCCTTCCAGGAGATCGGCGACGGCGAGAACTTCATCTACTCGACTTTCGCGCTGCCCGGCGCGAACCAGCCCTCGGGCGGCCTGATGGACACCACCCCGCTGCCCGGCGATATGCCGCCCAACTGGCTCACCTGGTTCCAGGTCGGCAATACCGACACCACGCTGGCCCGGGCCGCGCGGCTCGGCTCGACCACCCTGATGGGACCCGACGACAGTCCGTTCGGCCGGATGGCCGTCATCCAGGCGCCACAGGGCGAGGTCTTCGGCATTCTCGACCCGAATGTCACCATCGGCGCCCCGCCCGAGTAGTCGGGTTACGCTGACGGCGTGCGCATCATCGACCTGTCGGTGCCACTCCGGACCGGGATGCCCATCTACCCCGGCGATCCGGAGGTGACCATCCAGCCCGCGCTGCGCGTGGCGGTGGACGGCGTCAATGTGCTGCGCCTGCATCTGGGTTCGCAGACCGGCACCCACGTGGACGCCCCCGCGCACATCGACGATGCCCTGCCTGCCCTCGACGCGCTGCCGCTGGAACGATTCCTCGGGCCCGCGGTGGTGGTGGACGCCCGGGACGTGGCGGCCGGAAACGGCATCGGGCGAGAGCATTTCGAGGGCCGGGTCACAGCCGGGCAGATCGTGCTGATCGACACCGGCTGGTCGGCACACTGGGGCACGGACACGTACTTCACACATCCGTATCTCACGCCCGAAGCCGCGCGATATCTCGTGGATGCCGGAGTGCGGACCGTCGGCATCGACGGGTTGAGCGTGGATCCCGCACTCGCGGAGGAGATTCCGGTGCATCGCATCCTGTGCGGGGCGCACGCGGTGATCGCGGAGAACCTCACCGGACTGGACGAGGTGCTGGCCGCGCAGCAGGCCGGAGAGCGTATCGAGGCCATGCTGCTGCCGCTTTCACTGCCGGGAGCGGACGGCGCGCCCGTGCGGGCGATCGCCCGGATCGGCTGATCGAGGGCCGCTGATTCCTCGGGAACCGCTCTCATTCAGAAGTAACTGAAACATCACTATGTACGATTTTGTGGCGTATCGCACTCGATCTTCGTAGACTGCATAGCGATACTCGGGGGAAGTCGGGGCCCCTGGTCCGTGCTCGACCAGAAAGTCATCTCGTGAAACGTTGCGCCGCAACCGCTTTACTCGCCACCGCCATGGTTTCGGCTGTGCCGGCCGTGGCCTCCGCAGACATCGTGTTGCAGGATGCGCCGCACGCCACGTCGACATCGACGGCCGACTCGAGTGATCCCATGCAGACCTGGGCCGGGTCCTCCGGATCTTCCACCTTGTCCTCCAACGCCGTCCTCGGCTACGCGGGCGGCTCGGCCACCACCGGCTCGGCCGGGACGAAGGGGCTGTGCGCGGTGACCGGTAGCGCCTGGGCCCTGGCCGGATACGCGGGGCTGGGCTGCAGCCCGACCGGGCCCGGAACCATCGGCTGACAACGCGCGATCCGCGCTCGAGCACGACGGAGGGGCACCAGCGATCACGCTGGTGCCCCTCCGTTCTGCATATGCGGCCCAGCTGTCTCGATGCGGCTCAGCTCAGCCAGTGCGCGGCGAATCCCGAATAGCGGGCGGCGATTTCATTGCGGGCGGCGGCCGCCGCGGCGGCGCCGTGGTCGGACGCCTCGTAGTCGCGCACGACCTCTTCCCAGATACTGCGGCCGATCGCGAAGCCGACGAAGGCCGGGACCTGCACCGCCACATCGATCCAATGGTCGAGTCGTTCGGTCGGCGCATCCCGGCCCAGCACGATCAGGTCGGTGCTCCGGCCACCCGCCTTCGCCTGATCCGCCACGTGGCGCGCGCCGTCGACGGTTTCGAAGCCCTCGACCTTCCACAGCTCGGGCTCGATACCCGCCGCCTGATTGTCCGAAATCACCTGCGCCACCAGGCCGGGACGAATATCACGGTCGTAGACCCCGGTATCGCCGCCGACCCCGGCGAGCTGCGCGTCGGTGGCGGGGACCAGCAGTTCGTACAGCAGTGGGACACCGATCTTCTGCAGTCCGCCGCCGACGTTCGCGAGATCGGCGAGCTGTTGCTCACGCTCTTTGGCATCGAAGTCCGGGTTGTCGCGCACCAGCACCTTGGCGTAGGCGGGCCGGATCCGCTCGACATGCTCCAGCCAGCTGTCGCCGTACTGCAACGTGAACCACGGATGCCCGCTCGCCTCCACCGGCACCGCCAGCACCACCGGCGTCGTGGTCTGCTCGACCGTGTCGATGACCGCCTGCCCGTACAGCTCGTCCACGAGCACGCCGGGCCGGCCGCTGCTCAGCGGGCCGACCTCGTTCAGCCCGTCGAAGATCAGCTGTTTGGCCGCCCGCATCGCGGCGGTCTGCGCCGCGGTCGGCCGATCGCCGACGACGCCGAACAGCGTCTTGCCGAACGATTCTCGATGGTCCATCGCCAGGATGAGCAGCGGATCGTCATGCTTCGGTCGCCAGGCTGCCGCGGCTGTCATACGTCCCGACGCTACGCCTGGCTCCGATCCGCAACAAGAACCGTCACGCGCTGGCGTTTCCGGCCTTCCACTGCTCCCACGGAATGTTCCAGTCGCCCAGGCCGTCCACTCCGGACAGGGTCGGGCCCACCGTGTTCTTGATGACGGTGACGTCGCCGCGCTTCACGTTGTCGTACACCCATTTGGCATCTGCCGGACTGAGATTCAGGCAGCCGTGACTGGTGTTCGAGTAGCCCTGCTGCCCCACCGACCACGGCGCGGAATGAAAGAAGATGCCGGAGTAGGAGATTCGGGTCGCCCAGTCGACGGGGGTGCGGTAGCCGCCGGGCGCGTTCACGGCGACGCCGTAGGTGGAGGAATCCATGATGATCTTGTCGAACTTGTCGCCGACGAGATAGATGCCGTTGTAGGTCGGCGTGGAATCCTTGCCCATGGAGGTCGGCATGGTCTTGATCACCTCGCCGTTGCGTTCCACCGTCACCATTTTGGTGCTGTCGTCGGCGGTGAAGACGGTCGCATCGCCGACGGTGAAACTCGAGGTGATGTCACTGTCGCCGACCAGTCCGTTGCCCAGATCCTTGCCGTAGGCGCCCACCGCGATATCGACCTTGGTGCCCGGCGCCCAGTAATGCTCGGGCCGCCAGCGCACTTCACGATTGTTGACCCAGTAGAACGCGCCCTCCACCGGCGGATTGGTGGTGATCTTGATCGCAGCCTGCGCGGCATGACGGTCCGGAATGTTCTCGTCGAACTGCACCGCCACCGGCTGCCCGATACCGACGACCTCGTTCTCCGCGGGCAACAGATACGGATGCGTGCGATTGTCCGGCGAAATTGTGGTGAAGCTCATGGTGGAGTTGCCGGCGCCGCCAAGACCGATGGCTTCGACACTCAACTTGTAGGTCCGCCCGAACCCGAGCTGCTCGGTCAGCGTCCAGGAGCCGCCGTCCTCGGCGATGGTCCCCGCCACCGGCTTCCCGTCCGGATTGGTCAGCGCCACCTTGGTGATCAGCCCGTCCTCGACGCGTAAGGACAGATCAGTGGGCGACACCCCCTTATCACCGTCTCTGACCGGCGAAATCAGCTTCGGTTTGATGAGCTCCCCGACCGGATTGGAATCGATCGCCACCCCGGCGGAATCCTGCTTCCCGCCCGCGGAGCACCCCGCCACCGCGAGCACGGACAGCACCGCCAGGGAAACCGTCCACCGTGCCGAATGGTTCCGAACCACTCGACGCCAACCCAGACCATCGCTCATCGCAACCCCACTCTTCATGTCTCGTGCGCGGCAAACCGTCCTGCCCCTCGACAGAGGCCTCGCACCTTCATCCTCACCCGCCCGCACGGTGTTACCACCTGGCACCAATCCTCCCATCCCCAACAAACCCCCAGCTAGACGGCACGATTTCACATTCCCCACACATCCCTGTTAATGTTCTTTCCGCACCGCAGAGCGGCCGGAACCGAAAGGGACCAGCCACCCGGCGAGCGAAATGCGCCATTAGCTCAATTGGCAGAGCAGCTGACTCTTAATCAGCGGGTTCGGGGTTCGAGTCCCTGATGGCGCACCATTTCTCTACTCACGAGAAGAACAACCGTGTTCCGTGCTCTTGTGCACTTGAACACGCTCCGGATACCGCTCCCAGCAGCGGCTTTCACACATCGGCGCAGGTCAATACTGTTCCGCCGATCGTCCCACTCTCCTCACCCGAGTCGGTCGTCGTCCCGCGCCGCGCACGGCTCGAGGCGATGCCGCCGACTTCCTACAGCCGGATCCGTGTGGTCTTCGGATCGGTGCTGCTGAATCACGCCGGTCGGCTCGCGGAGCAGGCGGTCCTCAATTCGCTGGCCTGGCCACCAGGGACACCGATCGATATTGAGCTCGCCCTCCCCGGTGTGCTCGTCGTCACGGGAGCGGCGGACGGTGCATACGCCATCGCCCGCAACGGCCAGTTGCCGATTCCCGCTCCACTCCGTCGGCAGGCACGCCTGCCCATCGGCCACCGGGTGCTGCTGGCCGCGCATCCGGATCAGAATCGGCTGATCATCGTCTGCCAGATCGCTTTGGACGCCCTCGTCACCGATCTCCGCACCGTAATCGACGGGGGTGAGACCCGATGACGACGAGCGCTCAGGCCGTCAGCGAGGCCGAAATCGACGCCGCCCGCACCCTGCTTGCTCGGATGGGGATCACCCCAGCCGACCTGCTCGACATTCGCCCGGCCGCCCCCACCTTCGCCGAATACATCCCAGTCGTGCGAGACCGGGTGACCTCGCAGGGGACCCTGAAGACCTACAACACCCACTGGAAGACCCTCGAACGTGAATGGGGCCCACGCCCCATCAACGACCCGACCGTCGGGGAGATCACCGACATGCGAGATGCGGCACGGCGCAATGCCAAACGTGACCGCAACACCCGTGACGGCCGCGGGGCCGCCGAGGCCATGATCAGCGCTTTGCGGTTCCTCTACAGGCATGCGGAGAACGACGGACTGATCCGGACGGGCGACAATCCCGCGAAGCGGGTTCCCAAGCCCCGTCGTGTCCCGTCCACCAGGCGAGGATTGCCCCTGAGCCAGGTCGCCGAGATCGCGCAAGTCTCCGCGACGACCGGCAACGACCCGGACCTGGACACGCTACTGCTGCGGCTCCACTCGGAAACCGCCTGCCGCCGTGGCGGAGCGCTGGCTCTGCGACCGGAGGATCTGGACGTACAGCAATGCCTGATCTTTTTGCGGGAGAAGGGCAAAGTCTCCCGCTGGCAACCTGTTTCCCCGACGCTCATGGCAAACCTGCTGCACCATGCCGAAACCCGTGGCGCGCAACCTGGCGAACAGCTACTTCGATACCGCAGCGGCAAACCGATCACCCGCCGCCGCTACGACGGCCTGTGGACTCGCATCGGATACGAGCTGCCTTGGGTGGAGAAACAACAGATCAGCACGCACTGGCTGCGACACACAACGCTGACCTGGGTCGAGCGCACCTTCGGATACGCCATCGCGCGCGCCTACGCCGGCCACGCCGAGAGCAAATCCGACGGATCCACCGCAACTTACGTTCGTGCCCAGATCGAAGAAGTCGCACTCGCACTGGCGACCCTCACCGGCGAACCGCACCCACTCGCTGCTGCTGCCTGATCGAAACCTGCACCCGGCCGCACCATCCCGTCGTCGGTGCTGGCTGCGGCCGGGTCTTCCGCCCATCTCACATGGAGCCATCTGTCATGCCCCTTATCGAGAAACTCGTGCGCACGCCCGATGTTGCGCACGCTTCGACCGCACCGGCTCGATCAGAACATCGCCCATCCACTGCAATCCGCTTCTTCTGGTGCGTGCTGGCTGCGTCAGTCACGGTGAGCATCACCGGCAACGCCACTCATGCTGTACTGCACGCCAACTCCATGCCGGTCGTGGCCGCTGCCGTGGCGATCGTGCCACCGTTCGCGCTGCTGGCGGCGGTGCACGGCGTCACGATGATGCTGCGTGCGCACGCCCGATCCAGGATCATCCACCAGCTCACCACCTTTATGACGGTGCTAATCGCAGCCGGAGCATTTCGGTTATCCTTCACCGCCCTGCGCGATCTCGCGATCATGGCCGGAATCGCAGAGCGGGAAGCCTGGATCTGGCCAGTCATCATCGAAGGCTCGATGGCCCAAGCGACCCTTGCGCTCCTGGCCATCGCGCACACGCCGACCACCTGTGCGCACCCCACTTCCGCAGTGCGAACACCGCCTGGCGCTGCTGCACCGCAGGCAACCTTCTCGGCTCAATCCGACTGTGGCCCTGCGCCCGACGCCAATGCATGCGCTTCCGAAGCCTGTACGCGAGACGAATCTTTCCTTAACGCTGAGCCCTGGATGCAGGTTGCGAGGCTCGTATGTGCGGGCGATCCTGCCCGCCGCCGTGACCCCGCAGTGGTGGCCCAAGTCCTCACCCGTCATCACGATGATGGGAGGAACCCCTCACAGATCGCTCGCGAGATGAATCGAAGCCGCTCAAGTGTCAGCCGGATCATCAGCCAGTCACGCCAGCTACTGACCAGCCCGGCATTGAGATGGGCAATGGACCCCACGTGCGTGGATCCGCAGAACATCCCGGATCCTGCTCTACAGCAACAAAACTCGGTCCCGTCTGCGCAAGAATCATCCTCGCAGAGCCACATCGGGTGAATCCGCACCATCGATCGGGAGTCCAGACGGCATCCCAATCAACTGTCAGTCTGTTCGGCTAGGTGCAGAACAGGGCAAAGAGACTGGCTTCGAGTGAAATTCATCGCAAACCGAGGAGTCGGTTCCCTGCTCGTTTGCTATGCAATCCGTGAGGTTATCAGGGGTAACTCGGGTAACCCCGCTGATCACAGCACATCGAGAGAGCAACCCTGAAGTTGGTGTATAACGGGGACGGTGTGTATGGTTTGTACGGCAGCCACTTTCATGGCCAGTTTGTCATGCCTATGATCGCATCATGCAACTCCTGCACTCGGCGGTCAGCTCCACTGCCCTCCCAGTCTTCAGCGTATGGATCTATTGCGACGGTCCAATGCGAGTTGCTGCCCAATCAGTAGCGCTCTTTCATCCCGATCCGCAACGCCGTGAAGAGGCGCGTCAGCTACTTAGGACCCTACGTAGGCCGCCGCGTCCTGCCCTGAAATGAATGTGCCCCGACATATCCAGAAGGGCGACATCCGACACTGCTACGCTTCCGCCGTCGGTGGTCCCACACATAAGTGATCCGCATAGGCCGACACCGCTGAGAAAGGCCCCGGCTGACAGATTCGTCTGTCAGCCGGGGCCTTTCGTGTTTCTGAGCCACTGCTGATCTCGCGGTTCTGTTTCATTCTCAACATCGACATTCATGCCTGCACTTCCGACAAGAGTTCATGACTTAAACCGGTTGGGCGATGTCGCCGCGTGGCCTTCGGGGCGGTGGGCGGGCGCACGCTACACCGGCGGCGAGGGCGGTCAAGCCGCACCTGCCGACGACAGACGTACCGACGGTCTGAGAGTGCCAGGGCTGGTGAGTTTCTCGGCTTGACCGCCCCCTTGCCGCCGGTGTCGACGCGTTGCGCCCACCGCCCCGAAGGCGCAACGCGGACACCTGAAATCGAGGGTGTCTCCCTGCGCTGATCGGGCTTATCCCGTTGAGGAGTAGTCCATGTCGTCCGAAGCTGTGCTCAAGGAACCGGATCAATTCATCGCCGCTGTGCCCGCGATGCTGGGATTCACCCCGGAGCGGTCATTGGTCGTTGCCATGTTGCGGAAGGCCCCTGACCAGACACACGATGTCCATGTTGTTGTTCGTCTCGATCTGCCACCGGCCGGTCAGTATTCCGAAGTTCTGCAACATATTACGCGGATCTGCCGAACGTCCGATGCGGTTGCGGCGCTGGTGGTGATTGTGGATGACCATCGCTCGCGCTCTCGTAGCGGGCATCCTGTCGGCTCTGCCGGGCATCGACGGCTGGTCGAGGTGTTGCGTCAGGGCCTGGCCGAATCCGATGTCGCACTCACCGGAGCGTGGGCGGTGCGGGCGATCGAGAAGGACGCCGAGTGGTGGAATGTCGAATCACCAGAGTGCCGGGGCCTCCTGCTTGATCCGTCGGCGTCGCTGGTAGCTGCCCGGCATGTCTTCGATGGTCGTGTATTGCGTTCATCGCGCAGTGAGCTGGTCGATTCGATCGCTGTCGACGAGGCGATGCGCGAAGAGGTCACAGCTCATTTGCCAGTCGCTGCGACCGATGCAGCGCGGCGGCTGACTCGCGCGCTCCAGATCGACAATCCCGATGCCTACCTTCGAATGACGGTCTGGCAAGTGATGTCGGTCATCACCCAGGTTCGTGACGGGGCCAAGATCTCTGCGAGCACGACCGCCGAAGTTGCTGTCGCGCTGCGGGATAAGTGTGTCCGCGACATCATGTTGGGCGTCGCGGGCGGTGCATACGCCGAGGCGGCCGAGCGCCTGTGGACTGTTCTGACCCGTGCACTGCCCGCCCCGGACCGAGCCGAGGCCGCGACCCTGCTTGCATTCAATGCGTATCTGCGTGGCGACGGCCCGTTGGCCGGAATCGCCATCGACCAGGCTCTGGCCTCCGATCCCGAGCACCGGATGGCCTACCTCCTCGACTTCGGCTTCCGGTCCGCGATGGTCCCGGCCCGCTTGAAAAAGCTGGTCGATTCCGGCATCGCCGCGGCTGCCGGTTTGCGTGTCGATATCGGTGCCACCACAACCGATTCCGGCGTGACGGTGACGCGATGAGCGTTGATCGTCTGGCATGGGCATTGCATTCCCGCGCGGCAGCAGGACCGTGCGAGACACTGGCAACCTTGATCGGTCAGATTGGGCCCACCCGCGCGGCGCTGATGGTGCAGTCCGGTGATCCGGCGGTGGATCAGGCTGTCCTCGATCGGGGTGCTGGTGGGCTGAAGGCCGCAGCGCGCGATCTCGACCTGGTCGAGCGTCTCGGGGGCCGACTGGTGACTCCCGAGGATGATGAATGGCCCCACGAACTGTTGGAGTGCCTGCCGTCAGGTTCGGACAACGTCGGTGATATTGCACCAGTGGCGTTGTGGGTGCGCGGGAACCGGTCCTTGAAAGAAGTCACCTGTCGTGCGGTCGCTGTGATCGGAGCACGAGCCAGCACCGAGTACGGCAATCATGTCGCCACCGAGATCGCCGGTGACCTTGCACGTTCGGGATGGACCGTCGTGGCTGGCGCAGCGTTCGGCATCGACGCCGCGGCGCACAGGGCTGCGATAGGCGTCGGAGGGATAACGGTGGCGGTGATGGCGTGCGGGCTCGACCGCCCGTACCCGCCCGCGCACGATCGCCTGCTGGAGGCAATTGCCGACGATGGGCTGGTCGTCACCGAGTACCCGCCTGGCACACCGGTATCACGGCAGACGTTCTTGGACCGCAACCGGCTGGTCGCGGCGTTGTCGCAGGCGTCGGTCGCGGTGGAAGCCGGTGTCCGATCCGGGACGGCCTCCACTCTGCGCTGGGCCGGACGTTTCGGCCGGGAGGTGTTCGCCGTTCCCGGTCCTGTCACCTCCGCGGCGTCGAGGGGTTGTCACCGATTCATCGCCGATGGCGAGGCCGCGTTGGCTACGTGCGCCGAAGACATCCGGCGGGTTCTGGCCGAACCAGCGTGGATTCGCACGGTGCCGGTTCCCGCCAACGTCGGCGAGTAGCGGAATCGGTTCTCTACGTCTGAGTTTCGCCTCGTGCGGGGTGGTCGGTGGGGCGGGCGCACGCTACACCGGCGGCGCGGACGGTCAAGCCGCACCGCGCCCCGCACTAGCGGGCACGAACCGTCACCTTCGTGGCACGCATCGTCGGCGGAACGGCTTGACCGTCCTTTCCGCCGCCGGTGTCTGCGTGTAGCGCCCCACCGACCACACCCGCCCGACAGCGGCCAGTCCTGAACAGGGCGGCGGTCGTGGCCGGTCCGGGGCGCTGCGTCGTCGGTTGGCGTGGGCATGTCGTCGTGGCCCGCGCCAACCGATCTCCATCCTTCACCGCTCCGGCTCGCCGCACCTGGCGTCCCCTCGCCTCACCCAAGGAGTTTTCTCTATGTCGGGCTATCGAAATCATCAGGGCAGCACCGTAATCGTCTCTCGCGAAGGTTCGATCCTGCACGTCACGGTGTCGCGGGCGATCGATGATCCGCCCGTTTCACACGCCAGTTGGTCGGCTCAGCTCGCCGCGGCAGCACGGCGAGAGCTCGGCCATCCCGCGCAGCGTTTGCCTTCGGGGTCCACCGCCGTGCGTGATTCGTCCGGGGCGCACCGGCAAATGCGGTCCGCGGCCTATCTCATCGATTCCGCGTTCACCATCTGTGATCGCGGCGACGAGTTGCATGTCACGGTGTCCGGGCCACTCACCGCCGACGGCGCTCAGGCGATGTCGGACCGGCTTCCGCTCGACTTCGAGGTGCGCCGCCACCGGGGTGGATGGTGGCTCACACGCGCAGACCAGTACCTGCGGAAGCTCGCTGTCGGCGTGAAAGTCGTTGTGTCACTGCCGCCGCGGTGCGAATTGGCCGAGCACTTCGGTCAAGGGGTCCCGGCCACGACCCGCATCACAGTCCGCGGATCGATGGCCCCGTTCCTCACCGTCGCCTACGCCTGCACCGCGCACGCGCCAGCGCCGCAACAGATCCTCGCTCACAACCACGCGCACGGCGAAACGGTCGATTCGATCCAGATCATCGATCTGCCCTCCGGCGAGCCGGTCGCGTCCCGGACACCCGAACTGGCCGCAGCACCACAGTGATCGATCACGCGAAATCACCACTAGAAGAAGGGATTCCATCCATCATGTCCACTCCTTCCTTCGACGAGGAGAGCTACGAGAACTCCTCCGAGCACGGGTCCTACTACACCTTCGAACCCACTGGCGAGGTGCCCGTCGGCGGACGAGTGTTCGTCGACATGGCCGAGCACATCTTGCCGACCGAGGACGGGCAGCAGCGTCGGCCCAAGGTCGTGTTCCGGTTTCTCGGGTTGTCGGTCCACGGCCGCTGGCTGGGCGAGCCGGTCGCCACTGCGGCCTTCTACCCCCGGTGGAGTGATCATCCGTCTGGGATCTCGATGCTCAGTCTCGGCGAACCCGGGCACCTGGTCATCGACCTCGGTCGGCTACTCACTGATCATCCCACTCACGTCCAGCAGGCGGTCGAGACAGTGGTGGGCGCGTTGGCTCACCTGTTCCTCACCGACCTGCGCGTGGCGCGCTATCGACAGGACAAATGTGCGCGGCGCTGTGAAAGCGCGTCTCGTGCACACGAATTGGCGGGGATTCGCAAGGACGTCACGGGTCTGCGCTACCGCCGCGCTCGCCTGGCGGCCGAGGAAGCGGATGCGTTGCTCGCCGCCGTCCGAACCAAGCCCGGTTCGTGACCGTCCACTGCTGCGACCGCCCCCTGGGCTGCTCTCGCCCCCTGTGTTCTCCAGTCTCGTTGAAAGGAACTAGTTCTCATGTCACTCGACTCGTATGCCCGTCATTTGTCGTTGCAAAAGTTGGTGCCGTTGCTGCAGGAGCAGCAGGCGGCCAAGGTCGATGTCGTCGCCTCCGCGGCCGCGATCCGCGCCCGTGAGGGGATGATCGAGCTGTTCGGTGTCACCCCGGTCGTCGACGAGCGTGGTGTCACCGTCGTCGACGGCCTGTATCGCCCGAGTGGTGCCGCGGACGCACAGATCGCCGACAAGCTCGGTATCCCGGTGCGCTACCTGCGCCGACTCCGCGAGCGCGACCGTTTGGACCTCTACGACGGCAACGTCAACGGCTGGCTGCACGGCCCGACCGAGACCGATTTGCCCGAGCCCGATGATCGGTCGTTTCTGTTGCGATTGTTCACCCCACCCGGGGCCGGGCAGCCCGGGGTGCTGCGGGCGGTGGTGTCGGACCGGTACGGGATCATCGACAACCTCGATGTCCTGACCGCCGTGCTCGAAGGCATCCATGATGCCGGCGCGGACACCGAGATCCGGGCCTGCGATCTGACCGATTCCACCATGCACGCCAAGGTGTACTCCCCGCAGATGTCGGCGCTCGCGCCGCGGTTCCTCGCCAACTACCGCAGCGCGTTCTCCAACCCGAACCTGGAGGCCGAACGTCGCCGTGTCGCAGGTGATCTCGACCGCTGGCGTCCGATCGCCGCCCGCGAGGGCAAGGGATACACCCCTGGGTCCGAGCCGGTGGTGTTCGCCGGATTCCGGTTCAGCAACGACGAAACCGGCCACCACGCGGTCCGTCTCACTCCGGAGCTGGTGGTGCAGATCTGCGGCAACGGGCTGACCATTCCGATGTTCGCCCATACCCACCGCCACGTCGGTGAACGCCTGGACACCGGGACCGTGTCGTGGTCGCAGGACACACTTCGCAAGAAGCTCGCGGTCATCACCGCCGAAACCCGTGACCGGGTCGCGGAATGGCTCTCACCGGAGTTCTTCGCGGCCCGCGTCGAGGAGCTGGAACAGGCCGCCGGCGCTCCGGTCACCCAACCGGACAAGACCATGGAGGTGCTGGCCAAACGACTCGGGTTCAGCGACACCGAACGCGCCGGGATCCTCTCGCACTTCATCTCCGGCGGGCAGCTCACTGCCGCCGGGATCGCCAACGCGGTCACCAGCTACTCCCAAACCATCCCCGACCCCGACCGCGCCAACGCACTCGACGACCTCGCCTACCAGGCCATGACCCTGGCTTGACCTCGAACACACAGCATCACAGCGCAATTCGCACCAATTCGACGGAGGTTCACTCCCATGATCGACACGTTGTCTCGCTCCGACTACGAGCATGAGCGGCACTTCGGATCTGCCGGACCCGTCTCCCAGCTCGACACGAAGACCATCGACGCCTGGCGTGCCAATGAGCCCGAGTGGACGGGCAAGTACTGGCTCTACGTCCGCGGTGACGACCGGGTCTGGTCCCTGCACCCGATCAACGTCAGCGCCCGCGACAAGACGAAGTAGCTGTATCCACAGTAATACTCGCGCTCAGCAGCCGGGATTCGCTGCCCAGCAACAGGATTCGACGACCTTAACCTTCTCCGCTCTCAGGCGGGCACCGGGCCATCCGCTGGCCGGTGCCCGCCTCTCGCGTTTTCGACAGGAGTTCTGATGACCACCACCGCAATCGAAACCACCGATATCCCCGCCGAACCCGATACCGGGAGTCCCGCCACCGGTATCGCACCGGAGGTCAGTGCGGAGGCCCTGTATTTGCCTCCGAAAACGCTGGTCATTGACGAGAATGTGCGCAAGTCCTTTGACTTGGATGATTTTCCCGAGGTCAAGGCGTCGATTCAGCGCGGGGTCGAGATCCCGATCATCGCGCACCGTGAATCCGACGGAACCATCACCGTGGTCGACGGCCAGATCCGCACCCTGGTCGCGATCGAGCTGAAAGTCAAGACGGTGCCCGTGTGGGTGACACCGGCACCGCAGGCCGATCCGGCCGAACGCGAGATCCGCCGCACCTCACAGCAGATCAGGATCAACGATCACCGGATCGCGCTCACGGACGGTGACCGTGCCGCGGGCATGGCGCGTATGTTCGACTTCGGCGCCTCGCTGACCCGTATCGGCGAGGAGATCGGGCAGCGACGCGAGCAGGTCAAGCTCGCGGTCACGGTCGGACGCAGCCAGACCGCCTGCGCCGCCGTCGATGCCCACCAGCTCGATTTCGAGCAGGCCGCTGTGCTTGCGGTGTACGAGAACGCCGGTGATACCGACGCGGTGGCGCGTCTCCTGGCCGCACCGCGAGCGATGTTCACCTATCACGTCAAACGCATCGCCGCCGAGCGTGACGAATCCCGCGACCGGTTCCGCGAATCCCTCGCCTATGCCGCCGAGGGCTTCGGCGTGCACAGCAACGCCCCCCGTGAGGATGACGGATTCATCGCCGCCGACTTGCTGAGGACCAGCGACGGCGAGCAGATCAGCGTCGCCCAGATCCATGCCACGCCTGCACTGTGGACTATCTACTGCCAGCCCACCGAGGTCGAGGTGCTCATCGACCGCGACACCGGCGAGGTTGTTGACCCCGACAGCATCGACCCCGCCACCAAGGGTCACCCGAATGCCGCTGCTGCTCAAGGGCTTCGCCATGCCGACAGTGTCGACACCGGATATCTGTGGGCACCGGAGTACTACCTGCGCACCGACCGACTTGGGGAGTCCGGATATCGCCCCGCCGGCGACTTCGCCGAACCAGCCGCAGAAGAACCCCTTGTACCCCACGCCCGGCAGGAGATCGACGCGCGGCCCGGTCCGGGCAAACCGGCCGAGCCTGAAGATCCCGATATCGTCGAAGCCCGCCGCCGTGATGCGGCGGAGCGAGCGGCTGCGGCTCAGGCGGCTGCGGAAGAGGCTCGGGCGCGCGAGGCCGAGGCCAAGCATCGCCGCGACGAACTGAACAAGCAGGGCCACGCCGCGCTCGGGGCTCGCCGCGAATTCCTCATCAAGTTCCTGTCCCGCAAAACAGCGCCGCCTGTGGCGGTTTGGGCATTTGTTGCGCACGCGCTCGCCGAGAAGCCCGATCTGCTGCTCGGCCCCGACGCCGACCGTCTCGCTTACGGTCTGCTCGGCCTGAAGGCCGGAAAGAGCGCTGTGCTCACGTCGATCGAGTCGGCCAAGCCCCCACGGTGCCAGGTGATCGTGCTGGCGCTGGTATTGGGCGCCTACGAGGCCCGGACCACCAAAAACGCCTGGCAGTACCGCGACACCGAGGTGGCCGGCTATCTGCATTTCCTCGCCTCGCTCGGCCACACTCTCACCCCGATCGAGCAAGCCTCCGCCGGTGACCTCGATCCCGACAGTATCGACATCAACTCCTGATATCACCCTTCCCCTCCCGCGCCGGGTCGGACCCCTGATGTGTCCGGCCCGGCGCGACTCGCATACGTAGGAGTTTCCGTTGTCTACCAACAGATTCCGTGACGCCGCCTATGCTGCGGCCGCTCGCGGTTGGATGGTTTTCCCTTTGCGGCCCGGCTCCAAACGGCCCGCCATCGACGCGTGGCCCGACCGGGCCACCACCGATCACAAGTGCATCGCCCGATGGTGGGCAGAGAACCCCGCATCGAACGTGGCCATCGCAACAGGCCCGAGTGGACTGCACGTGCTCGATCTCGACACCCACCACGGTCGAAGCGGCGCCGACAGCCTCTACCGGCTCGCCGACAATGCGGCGGCGCGGGCCTCGCTGCTCACCTTTGCCGTATCGACGCCATCGAACGGCCGTCACCTCTACTACCGCGTCCCCGACGACGTGCACCTGCCCAACACTGCTTCTCGTCTCG
This sequence comes from Nocardia sp. NPDC020380, assembly GCF_044386975.1. NCBI lineage: Bacteria > Bacillati > Actinomycetota > Actinomycetes > Mycobacteriales > Nocardiaceae > Nocardia > Nocardia sp. NPDC020380. The sequence goes on from NZ_JBIRVQ010000019.1 coordinate 56,101, forward strand.
GCCCCGGGATCGACTCACGCGGGCACGGCGGCTACATCGTGGCCGCGGGATCACGAATCGGACCAAAGTCCTACCGCATCGTGTCTGCCCGCCCACCGCTCGCACTCCCCAACTGGCTGCTGGAACTGCTTGCGCCACAGCCGCTCTCCCCATCCCCCGCGACATCGGACCCGCCACACAGTCCCAGCGCCTACCTCAACGCCATCGTCGCCGCCGAAACCCACAAGGTCACAACTGCGGAGCCAGGCGTCCGCAATATCACCTTGTTCCGGGCCGCGTTCACCCTCGGCCGGCTGGTCAGCGGCGGAGAGCTCGACGAACGCTCGACCCGCGACGCGCTGATCGCTGCGGCGCAGGGCCACATCGGAATTCAGGAGTTCACCGCCCGCGAGATGCATCGCGCCATCGCCAGCGGCCTCCTCATCGGCGCCAACAGACCCCGCCGTCTCACCCGACCGCAGTGATTCTCGACGCCGCCCTTCATTTCCACCCTCTTGCTTCCGCTTCCGAGGAGTGCTCATGCCACTGCGCGCGCCGCAGCTGTCCAGGCCCGCGAGGTCCAGCTCGACTCCCACTGCATCGCAACCGTATTCACCGTCACAAGCTCGGCCGACGGCATCGCCCATCAGGCCGATCTCGCTGTCGCGGACTCAGCCCCGAGGGGATCCGAGGTCATGGGATCCGATCACCGCAGCGGGGCTCTCACCTCGCCGCATCGCCAACAACATTGCTCGAGTCTTCGCCGCCGCGACACCCGCCGATCTCGACGCCGGACACCGCTGGTATCCCGACGCCCGTGCTCTCGCGGTCCGCCTCGCCGCCGAGGGCGGGGTCACCATCGAGACCGCCGCGATCGTGCTGGCGCACCTTTCGCCCCGCACCCCCTGGGCGCGCACCATCGGCTTCGCCCATGTACTGCTGACCAACGGGGAGGTGCGCGGGGCGATCGGCGCCAACGTCGCTCGTGCCCGCAACGCGCTCGAAGCCGCCAATCCTTGGACAAGTTTCACCGCGACCGCACCGAAAACCCGCGCGTTCGCTGCCGCAATCCTCGGTGACCCCGACGCCATCGCGATCGACGTCTGGACCGCCCGCGTCGCCGGAATCCCCCACCACGACCGCTACCTGCGCCGTGTCGGCTTCTACGACACAGCCGCCGACCTCTACCGACACGTCGCTCACCACTACGCGATCACCCCGACAGTCCTGCAAGCGGTCACCTGGACCGTCATCCGCGGCAAACCCAACTGATCACCGCAACCCCGCCGCCACACGACCTCCTGTCCACCTCCGGAGGGCTTCGCCGTACGGCTCAACCCGATCCGACAACACCAACCCCGCGCAGACAGAAGGGACACCTTGTCATGGGTAAAGGAAGCACCAAACGCACTGTGCAGCACTTCAAGAAGCTCCCCGACGGTTCGATCGGATGCTGGACCTTCGGATGCGACAGCCCCGCGACCCGCTGGATTGATATGGAGCGGTACGGCATTCGCCGTTGGCTCTCCACCGCGTACTGCGACAGCCACGGCGACTACGAGTTACGCGATCCGTCCCATCCCCGCCGCATTCGGCCCATCCCCACCAACCATCGCGATCAGAGCCGCGGCCCCGATCCGGACTAGGCCCACATGCCCGCCGCGATGACCTCAACCACCGCCCGACCCAAAGACCCTAGGCAGAAACGCATTTCGGCAACATCTGGTCGCTGCTGCGGTCGGTATCACTGCCAACCCTCAACCCTCCGCAATTACTTCCCTGGAAGGAGCGCGTTCCGATGAGTTCGATCCAGTTGTGGTTTCCCCTCACCGAGGTCGTTGTCCTGGCCGATCATGCGATGGCCGCCCCCGAGCACACAAGTTCCCCGTATGGTCCCGACGATGCTCCCGCGGCACCGGCGCTGGTGTGGGTCAAGGACGATGGGACCTACTTGATGAGCAACGGGCGACCACGCCAGCTCGCCGATCCCTCCAACCCCACCGGCTCCTCGCGAGTGGTCTACGCCCACGGCTGGGGCAGCGGAACCGGCCCGATGATCGGCGACAGTCCGGTCGGTGGTGACGACTTCGCCGAATACATCACCCTCACAGAACAATTCAACCCGACCAATCGCATCATCGATCTGATCCGCAAGTACGCGCCACGCGACGGCTGGATGGTTCTCACAGTCAAACCGGGACAATTCGAGATCTCGTTCACGCTGTCGCACCCGCACTAGCGCGCCAGAGGGAAGCATCCCCCCGTCTCAGCCGAACCCGACAGGCAGACCGCCCGGGGCGGTCACTGCCCGACCTCCGTACACAACAACCTCCCGTGATGGGTCGGCCGCACATGCGCCCGGTCCATCTCCGTATTCCTGAAGGGATTGATCAGCAATGGATTTCGATTCGATTGGCACCGCCACCGTCGAACTATTGTTCCGCCAGGTCACCACCAGTTGCGGCGACTACGCCCACCAGCACGAGTGGACGGAACAGGAAGTCGCTGCCGCACAGCAGCGCCACCCCGGCCAAGCCGATGTGTTGTTCCACGCGTTTGATCTGATGCACCTGACCAATGTCCGTCTGTGCTGCGAGATGCTGCTGCGCGCGCATTGCCGGGAGCTTCTCGACCGCGTCGCCGCTGGTGAGGACACCCGTCCCGGTACTGCGGTCGAAGTCCTGCTGCTCGTCCACGGCACGAGCCTCACCGCCCCGCTCACCCCCGCGGCGGTCGGGCTGTTCCTGCGGATGTGGAAAGCCACCGCGCTGCCCGACCCGGATCACCACATCGCGAACCTCGATCACTACGAGGCCACTGTCGGCACCCGCATCGACGAGTTCGAGGTCGACGCCCGCGAAACCCAGCGGCAAGACCAGCGGATCCCGGACCCCCACCCCGACTGCACGGGCGAGCATCTCGAACAGCCGGTCACCTGCCGCTACGCGACACCGTCCTAATCCCCTGCATAACGTCCGACCTCCCGATGTGTCGCCCCACCCGATTCATCACCGGATCCCACTTCCCCTGAATCCAATCTGGCACTGCGAGAAAGGAATTCACCCATGACCGCCATTCACTGGTCGCAGGTACGCGGCCTGCGCATCGAAGTCCACCGATCATTGAACGCCACCACGACCGGCATCACCGCCAGCCACGATCAGCTCACCGTGGTCGGCCTCATCGACGAGACCAGCGGCGGCAAGGTCCTACCAACTTTGTTCTGGCGGCTGTCACCGCTCAGTGATGACGCCCCGCCCGTGGCAGTGCACATCGCCTACCGCGACAGCTCCGAACGCGGGCGACCGCCCAGGAAGTACGCCTACCTGGCACCGATCGAGCTCGACCCGGACAAACCAGCCATTCTCCACGCCGCCCACGGTGGTAACTACGCCGGCGGCGGACCGATCTTCACCGACCCCATCGAGGTAGCGCTCGGCTACCCACCCGGACTCGTCCTACCGGTCTACGACCACGACCCCTACTAGCCACTCACACCTCGATACCCACACGGCGAAGGGCCGGGCAGTCCTTACCTGCCCGGCCCTTCGCCGTGTCTGCCCACTGCTTCCAGATGCGAAGGGAGACAACAGCAATGCTGAAAGCGATGTCGTGGTTCTGCGGCGCCGGTGGCGACTCGCAGGCGATGGCCCAGATCCCGGGAGTCGACATGTTCTTCGGCGCGAACCACTGGGACCGCGCCATCGAATCGTTCTGCTTCAACTTCCCCGCCGCGGACTACTGGTGCGGCGACCTCAACACCACCGACGGCCGAGACAGGGTCGCGACATTACCTGTCGCGGATATCTTCTGGGCCTCCCCGGAGTGTCCGCAATGGAGTTGCGCACAGGGCAAGAAGCGCGATTACGACGCCACCATGCAGGGCGACCTGTTCGATACTCCCCGCGACGAGGAAGCCGACCGCAGCCGCGCCCTCATGGAAGAGATCCCCCTCTACCTGCGCGCAGTGATCGCACGCGGCGGACGGATTCGCGCCGGGGTGGTGGAAAACGTGGTCGAGGTCCGGCAATGGGACAAGTGGCCACACTGGCTGGCTTCGATCCGCGAACTCGGCTACGAGACACATGTCATCGCGATCAACAGCATGCACGCCCAACCCTCACGCACACCGGTCGCGCCTCAGTCCCGCGACCGGCTCTACGTCGCGTACTGGGACAAGAAGCTGGGCCGGACACCGGACTGGTCGAAATGGCTGCGCCCGATCGCGTATTGCCCCAGCTGCGACGAATGGGTCCCCGCCCTACAGGTATTCAAGACCCCGGGCGCGGACATGGGACGTTATCGCCAGCAATACCTCTACCGATGCCCTCACACCAGCTGCCGCAACACCATTCTGGAGCCACCCGCTGCCCCGGCCGCGAGCGTCATCGATTGGTCGATGCCCGGCCAGCGCATCGGTGACCGCGACCGCCCGCTCGCCGAGAAGACAATGGCCAGGATCCGAACAGGGTTGCAGCGCTACGCCATTCCGCTCACGGTCCCCGCAGGAGGCACCTGGCGCGACACGGCCAGTCCGGTCACCCAACCGTTCAGCGCACGCACCACCCGCGACAACGACGCCCTGGCCATCCCGGCCCCGTTCCTGGCGCTGCTGCGGTCCGACCGAGCCCGAACCGTGGCCCTGTCCGACCCGCTGGCCACCATCGTCGCCGACGGCAGCAACCATGCCCTCGTCGTGCCGTGTGAAGGCCGCGAGGGCAAGGAAGCGGTACCGGCAAGCCTCCCGCTGCGCACCCAGACCACCCGCGCCGAAACAGGAGTCGCCTTCATCCCGTTCATCGCCGAACTGCGGGGCGGGGCATCCGACGCCCGATCGACTCGAGAGACGCTGGCGACCGTCACCGCGAGCGGCAATCACCACGGCCTGGTCACCCCCGACCAGTTGCCCGAACAGGTACGCCAGTCCCTGCTCATGCCCTACTACGGCACCGGCCAAGCCCGCCCAATCGGCAGACCAGTCTCCACAGTGTCCACCCACGATCGTTTCGCTCTGGTCAATCCCGACACCTTCGGAGCGATCGATATCGAGGACGTGCGATTCCGCATGTTGGAGCCGCCGGAAATCGGTTTGGCCATGGCATTCGGACGCGACTACGTCGTGTTGGGCAACAAGCGTGAACGGGTACGCCAGTACGGCAATGCGGTCACCCCGCCCGCCGCCGAAATCATCGTCTCCGCACTCGTGGAAGCCATCACCGGCGAACAGATGGAGCGCTGGGCGACCCCAGCCGCGGCATAACTCAGCAAAGGGTCCCGGGCAGTCCTTACCTGCCCGGGACCCTCCCACCATATCTATCGAGAAGGACTCGTCACACGGAGGTCAAATCTCAGGCTCAGAAGCGCGGATCAACCCTGTTCCGTGGTTGCCGTTCGACCTACTGTTCGAGGACCACAACGTTCTCGGCCTGTGGCCCTTTCGCCCCTTGCACCAGGTCGTATTCGACCCTGTCATTGTCCGTAAGGGATTTGAAACCGGAGCTCTGAACCGCAGAGAAGTGCACGAAGACGTCCGGCCCGCCGTCGTCCTGAGAAATGAATCCGAATCCCTTGTCCGCGTTGAACCACTTCACGGTTCCTGTCGCCATCGAACTTCCTTCCCGTCGGTGTTCTGCTGCTCGATCCATGTTCCCCTACTCGACTTTGAGGGAAGAGAAAATGGGAGTCCCCCGCGCGGCGTCGCATGCCGGGCATCGACGAGTTTTCAGACAAGCAGTCGAGACACCGCCGCGACGTGTAGTCAGGCGTGCGGCCGCCCCAGCCTGAGCACGCTGCTGGCCTAACCTGTTCCGTCCAGCAACGAGGGGCAGATGAGGTATGTGGGTCATCGGGCGCGTCCCGGAGTCCCGGCGATCTGCCCCAAGGGGATCAGGGGTGGGCCGGGCTCACCGATGAACCTGCGTCACCCAATGGGGATCGCCGCAAAAAGCGCGCGGCGATCCCCATTGCGCGCCGCAGAACCCCCGCCAGCCCGGCCCACCCCTGATGGCGGAGCCGCAGATCGCCAGCCCTCCGGGGCACCACCCGATCACGGGATTTCTCCGTATCGGGATTCCGGAGGAACACGGCGGTCTGTCTCTCGCTCTTTCCCTTCGTCTCAAGGAGTGCATCGTCATGGCTGGAGAACTCATCGTCACCGTTATCGGCAACCTCTGCGCTGATCCGGAGCACAAACTGTTGCCTAGCGGCCAGACCGTCGCCAATCTCACCGTCGCACAGAACTCGCGTGTCTTCGATCGCGCCTCGGGCGAATGGCGCGACGGCGCAACAATGTTCATGCGCTGCTCGGTCTGGGGCGAGATGGCCGATCACACCGCGGCCAGCCTCGCCAAGGGCATGCGCGTGCACGTCACCGGTCGGCTGCGCCAGCGCAAGTACGACGACCAAAACGGGATCACCCACTGGATCGACGAGGTAATGGTCGACGAAATCTCCGTATCACTGCGGTTCGTCACCGTTGCGGTCCTCGTCGATGAACGCGAGGACGCCGCCCCGGTCGAGTTGGACGACGACCCTCACGCGACCACGCCGGTGACGAAGAAGGCACCGGCGAAGAAGATGCAGCCCGCCCGCCGCGGCAAGCCTGCCCTTGTCGGTGCCGGAGTCGGTGACCAGCCCGACTTCTAATCACTCGCCGCTCCTACCCCGGGGCCTTTCTGCCCCAACGCTCCGACCGAACCCGCCCGTGGCGATCGCGGGCGGGTTCGGTCCGGGCCCCAATTCCGTTCGGAGGTGGCCATTATGCCTGCCCACCACACCCCGGCCCCTCGCATGCCAGCCGCTTCGGGCCACAATCGTTGCCCTGTTGCCGGGTGCGATCTCGGTATCTGCACGGCGCTGGTCTTGTTCCTGTCTGCGCATCTGCGAGCTGTCGAGTCCGAGAACCGAGCACTCGCACAGCAAATGCACGAACTCATTCAGGCTCGTGACGATCTGCTCGATGCGGTCAACGCCCATGTCTACTGCGCGCATGAGGAGCGGCTCATCGGTCAGGCCCGCTTCTACGACCGGCCTCCCCGCACCACCCGCTCTTGATCGAATCCAGTTCCCCCGATCCCGATGTCTACCGGCAGGTACCGACGTGCAATGGAAACACCATGCTCCATGCCCGCCGCGTTGTTGGAAGGAGTAGTCCGATGGGCCTGATCTGGCTTGCCGCAATTGCCATACTGCTGATGATGTTGCTGTACTGCGTCTTTCCCCTGCTCGCCCGCTTGATCGGGTTCTTCATCATCTTCGACTCACTACTCGCGATCGTCCTCATACCCGCCCGCGCGATCCCGGGCAGATTGTCCGAGCTCGCGCTCGGCTTCCTCATCTGGCTGATCGGTCACTGGGCGTGGGCGTTCAAACACGGCGTCTGGGACTCGCGTCTGGCGCTGCGTGTGTTCAGCCTGCCCGGACTGCGACGCCTGATCCCCCGTTCCACTCTCATCTACGACGACTCCCACCGGTGAATCCACCCCTCCGCTTTGCGTTCCGACTACGGACCCGTGTTGCTCTGCGATGCGCAGTAGTCGGCGTACTCGTCCGGCGCTCAGCCCTGTGATCTCGCGCAGCTCCGCTTCCCCCAACCCCCGCTCGTGTAGCCGACTCAGTGCGGCCCCTGCGCAGACTTCGGCTTCGGTCTCACTCTGTTGATAGCGGGCATTCACTGCGGCGATCGCCGCCTCCCGTCGATGCGCCGCGCGTTCCCATCGGCCGTGTTGCTTGCGGAACTCCGTCAGATCGGTTTCGTTCTCCCGCAGCACGCTCGCCCGCTCAGCCAGCAACCGCGCTGTCACCTCCCGCGCCCACTTGCGCGCATTCACTCTCTCAGTCATCGCGATGCTCCCTTCGCGTCCAGTGAGCGTGCTGCGCCGGTTCTCGGCTCACGCGCTCATTCAATTTTCCTCACCTCTTCACTTAATTCCAGAATTCCATTCCAGCCCCCATTCAATCAACCTTCCAGAACCGCGCCCATTACATCCCATATGGGCTCTCATCCTCCCCCATTTACACCTCTTGCATTTCCAATGCTACTGGCGGGTAATGTCTTTTCCGGATTCGATTCCGGCGCTATCTTCGATAGGGTGATGACCCTTCACCCGCTCCATGCAGGCGATGGCTATCTGTACCTGACCAGGCAGGTTGCCACCGGCGATCGGTTGCGAGACCGCACTCGGGACCTCACCGCCTATTACACCGAGCACGGTACCCCGCCGGGTGTGTGGATGGGTCGCGGCGCGGCCTCGCTCGGCCTGTCAGGAATGGTGACAGAAGCGCAGATGCAGGCATTGTTCGGCGAGGGGTTACACCCCGATGCCGATGCGATTATTGCGGCTGCCATTGCGAACGGTAAAACAGTGAAGCAGGCTCTCGAGGCGGCTCGGATCGGGCGAATGTTCTACGAATTCTCCACTGAGCCCTCGCCGATTCGGGACATCACCGACCGCCTGATCGCCGAGTTCACGGCTAGCCAGCGCCGCCGCCCCGATTGGGACGAACGCACGATCCTGCGCACCGATGCGGCCCGGGAACATCTCACCGATGCGTTGGGTCGTCCTCCGACGCGCGCCGAGATCGAGCAGGCGCTCGCCGACGAGAAGGCGGGCACCAGGAAGGCGGTGGCTGGGTTCGACTGCGTGTTCACGCCGCAGAAATCGATCAGCATCTTGTGGGGACTCGGCTCGGACGCGGTACGCCGCAGGATCTGGCAGTACCACGTCGAAGCAGTGCGAGAAGTGTTGGAGTTCGCCGAATCCCGGTACGCGGTGACCCGGCGCGGCGCGGACGGGGTAATGCAGATCGACGCGACCGGGCTGATCATCGCGGCGTTCACGCATTTCGACAACCGGGCCGGCGATCCGAATCCGCACACGCACGCGGTGCTGTCGGGCAAGGTACTGGGCTCCGATGGCAAGTGGTCGGCGTTGGATGCGCGCGCCTTGCACGCCGCGGCGGTCTCGCTGTCGTGCCGCTACAACGCGACCATCGTGGGGAAGTTGAAGCGGCGCATGGGGTTACGGTTCGAAGAACGCAGTCATGGTCGCGGCAAAGAACCCGTCCAGGAAGTACTCGGCGTCGGCGATGACCTGATCGCGGAATTCTCGCGCCGCGACCGGATTGTCGCCCGATTCGAGCAGATCGTCGCCGACTACCGCGCCGCCCACGGCCACACCCCCAGCAAGATCACCCAATACAAGTTGGCTCAGCAGGCCACCCTCGACACCCGCGTGGGCAAACCGCTGCCCAAAACACTGCGGTCGATGATCGCCGAATGGGACGCCCGCTACCGGTGCCTGTTCGGACCCGACCGAAGCGGGCAGCAGTTCGTCGACCAACTGCTCTGGGAGCACAACCATCCTCAGGCGAGGGCGTTCGAATTTGACGACGCCGTCGTCGCGATCGGTGTCGAGCTCGGCGGGGCCGAAGCATTGCTGGCCGCCACACCGCAACAGAGACAGCAAGCCATCTCCGCGCAGCTCACCCGGTTTCATTTCGAAACGCCCCAAGCTGCTGCCGATGCTGCCCGAGTTCTGTCGAAACGGCTGGCGTCGGATCCGGACGATACGGTGCTCGACCGCATCGATGCCGCCGTCTTCGTGGCGCGCCGGGCGATCTACGATCCGGTCGCGATCGCCACCGAGGTCGCCGAGACCGTCGCGCGACGGCGCCCGACCTGGACCGAGGCCAATATCCGCTCCGCGGTCGAAGATCGAGTCGGGCTCTGCGATTTCCCCAGCGACGACGCGCACCGCGCAGCGGTCGAGGCCGTCACTATCGCGGTGCGCGATCAGCATTCGATACTGCTGACCGTCGACCCCGATCCCGTTCCAGCCGCGATGGCCCGCGCGTCCGGCGAGAGCATCTTCACCGCCACTGCCACCGCACGCTGGACCAGTCGCACCGTCCTCGATGCCGAAACCAGGCTCCTCACCGCCGCCCGCACCCCGAACACCGAGGCCCTCACCACGCGCGCAGTCGACAAGACGATCCGCCGGATGCAGCGCGACGACGACCGGGTTCTCAACCCTGGCCAGCGGGCCATCGCACAGTATCTGTGCACGGCCACAACCCAACTCGCGGTCGCCATCGGTCCCGCCGGCAGCGGCAAGACCACCGCGATGAAGGCAGTCGCCACCGCGTGGCGTGACAGCGGCCGCGATGTCATCGCGCTGGCACCCTCGGCCTCGGCCGCACGCGAGTTGTCGGCCAGGCTCGGTGTCCCGGCCCGCACCATCCACAAACTGCTCGCCCAGGATGCCTTCGGCGTGCCCACCGGCATCACGCCCGGCGCCATGCTGCTCGTCGATGAAGCGGCCATGGCCGCCACCTTCGACCTCGACGCCCTGCTGCGCCTGGCCACCACCGGCGGCGCGGTCATCCGCTGTGTGGGCGATCCCGAACAGCTCTCTGCCGTCGAATCCGGCGGCATCATGCGCACCCTTGCTCACGACAACCGCGCCCCGTCCCTTTCCCAGCTGGTGCGCTTCGCCGATCCCGAGGAAGCTGAAGCCACCCTGGCCGTCCGAGTCGGGAAAGCCAAGCAGGCGTGGGAGTTCTACGACAGCCACGCCCGCATCACCCACGGCCTCACCGAACAGTTACGGGCCCACATTCTGTCGGCGCACATGGCCGACACCGACGCCGGAATCCCCTCGGTCATGATCGCCGCGACCCTGGTCAACGTCTCCGCACTCAACACCGCCGCCCAAGCCATTCACCTCACCGCCGGCCGTGTCCGCGCCGATCGCGGCCGAATCACTTTGTCCGACCGCAACACCGGACACTGCGGCGACACCATCGTCACCCGCCGCAACAGACCCGACTTCAAGATAATCGGTGGCCACCGCCACAACACTCAGGTCGAAAACGGCGATCTGTGGCGCATCCGCCGCATCCACACCGATGGCTCGATCACCGCCACCGGTATCGGTCACCGCGGACACGTCACCCTGCCACCGGACTACATCGCCACCGAGGTCGAACTCGGCTATGCCACCACGATCCATCGCGCAGAAGGGATCACCGTCCGCCACGCCTACACCCTGCTCGACGACACCCTCGGCCGAGCACTGGCCTACGTCGGCCTCACCCGCGGCTCCGAACTCAACCAGATCTTCCTGGCCACCGATGCCCTCATCGACATCTCCGGCGACGTGCAACCCGACGACCCCCAAGAACCCTTCCGCTGCTTCGCCCGTGTCCTGGCCCGCGAGGACGAAAACCGCTCCGCCACCGACATCATGCGCGAAGAACAAGCCGCCGCCGACCGACGCATCCGCACCAACTACCGCCACGCCATCCAGCTACTGTCCGATGCCCGCGGCCAATATCTGCTCGACCGAGCACTTCCCGCCATGTTCTTCCACGAAGCCAAACAGTCCCCGAACTATCAGGACCTGCTCGACACCATCGCACTAGCCGACGCCCACCACCTCGACACCGACGAACTCGTCACCGCCATCGCCACCAACAATTACGAAGACCTCGGAGAATCACTGGCCAACGCCCGCGACACCGCCGCGGTGCTGCGTGCCCGCGCCGACCGCTGGATCCAACAACGCCTCGCCCCGATCCCTAACCCGCTGGCCGTCGCACCCGTCGAGACCCTCACGACCGCAAGCCCGCAAGCCCTGACCGACCTCGTCGCCCGCCTCAACACATTGCCTGTCCTCACCACGCCGGCCGCGAAACGCTTCCGCGCTTTGCGTGATGCGCCCTACTCCGGCCCGTGGGCACCAGTGCCCACATCGTGGCCCGGTGCCGACATCGATCTCGCCGACTACGCACACGAACTGCACCGACGTCTCATCGGTCCCAATGCAGAGACGGTCCTTCCTACCCCGCCCTCCCCGTGCCCTGCTCCTGCCCAGTCCAACGAAGACAACAACCCCGGCCCCATCCCGACCTCCGAGATCTTCCCCCCTGCCACATGCGTCGCAAACGCCGAAACGCTGTGCTCAATAGACATATACGACCCTCATGCGCTCATCGCACAAGCCAACGCCGCTGAAACCCTTGCGGCACCGCCATATTGCGACAGCAACACCGCAGCCCCCTCCAATTGGCCTCCCAGCAGCCCTGAACGGCTGGAGAGGATGCGCGCGGATTATCACCACTACGTGCGGGAACTCGCCAACCAGCACACCGACCGGTGCCTGTACATCGCTCTGCCCGCCGTGCTGTACCGGTCGGCCGGCAATTCGAGACACTGGCCAGCTCTACAGGAAACCATCGCGCTCGCCGACGCCCACGGCCTCGACACCAACACTCTGATCGCGGCCATCAGCACCGACAACTACAGCGACCTCGGCGCATCACTGCTGCTGGTACCCGATCCCGCACGCGAACTTCGAGACCGCGCCGACAACTGGATCCGCCAGCACCTCTCCGACCTCGGAGTCACAGACACCGATATCACCAGCGAAGCCAAACCTTTCAGAACACTCACCGATCTGCCGTACACCGATGAACTCCGGCCCATACCTGATTACCCCTACTGCGATCAGCAACTGGTCGAGTTCGCGCGCGAAATGCGCCGCCGCGTAGAACAAGCGCGACAGAAGCTACCCACCAGCGCTGCGCGAAAACTATCCCCGGCAGCGATCGACCACCCGATCACCTCGCCCCCAGCCGGCACTCCTCCTACGACGTCGACTCGAAGCAGACCCAAACCCACCCGTGCGCGTCGAAAGCCAAATCCGCCCTCGACCACTCGACGCCGTAGACGACTGTGATCAGCGCAAAGCCGCAACGGCGAGAAGCCTCAGAGTGGGTCAACGACTTCGGTTCATCCAAGCCCCTGAAGGCATCATCATGGTGCGATATTCACCACTGCTTCATCCCAGTACGAAGAGTCACGTCCGTAGTTCGGGGTGGTGTAAGCGCGATCCCATGGGGCGCCTTCGGCTAGGAGCTCGCGCCACGGTGCGACTTCGACGTACAGGACCCGCATCGAATTCAACGCGGCAAAGTGCAGTGCCGGACCGTCAGTGGACACCGCATCCTCAGCGACAGCAACGTCCAGATTGTGCTCCAACGCGCCGCGCACGGTCGCCTCGATGCACACGTTGGTCTGCAGTCCAGCAACCAGAAGTCTTTGTGCCCCCATGCTTCTCAAAATCGGACCGAGCTCGGTGTAGGCAAAGAAATTGTGCCGTGTTTTCTCGAGTACGAGATCTCCCGGTCGCGGCGCGACCGCATCCAGCAGCTCGCCGCGCCATTGCTGTTCCTCCACGGAGAGTTCTGGTAGCCGATCATGACGGGTACGCCAATGCCGGGCGGCCCGTGGGTTCGCGGCCAGCAATCCGGCCGTACTACTGACTTGCCGTGAATACACCACGGGCACACCAGAATCGCGGGCAGCATCGAGCAGGTCCGCACATTCCGCGACCACCTCGTCCAGTCGCCAGATCGGCGGCCACCCGAGAACATCGCGCACCCGATCAGGCGAAATGTATCCGTTCTGCATATCGATCATCAGCACTACAAGGTCAGACATCTGCGCCCTCTCCGTTCACCCACCACGCTCGCGCGTCGCTCTCACCCGATGCCGTGTCCGCTTGTTCCGGACGCGTTCTTACCTTCGCCCGGCCATTTCCCGCTCATCATTCGATGAGTCGTCGTGTACCCCAGGCGTCGATAGATACGGCGGGCGGGGTGGTTCGGATGCCAGTGGTGCAGCGCGCATAGTTGATCGCGCGCCGCGAGTGAGCGCCGCGTCAGCCAAGCACTGACCGCGACGCCGATGCTCTGCCCTCGGGCCGAGGGTAGGGTCGCGACGGAACCCAGCCAGCCAGCGCCGCCGATCCGGCGGCAGTAGGCCCCGCACCCCACCAGAACACCCGCGCTGTCACGGACTCTCGCCCATACCTCGATTCCCGCGTCGCCGGGATGCACCGAGTGCGTCGGGTTGGCACGGGTGAGCAGTTCAATGATTTCGCCGTCACCAGCCGGACTTGTTGTCATCGCCACAACGCGCTCTTCGCCGGGCACCAGTGCCAAAGTCCCCACCTCCGAGCCTCTCACCATCTGATCCCACTGCTCGTACTCTCCGAGCCTGATACCGCCCAGATCTGTTCCCCTAGGTACCGAGATCCCCTCTGGTCGGCTGGGCAACTCAGCCAAGGCGTACAGCAACAGCTCCGATGCGCCGGGACCGATCACCGTTAGCCAGTCGACCAGACCAGGACCCTCATCGGATCCCCCAAAAGCGACACTGCCGTCGGTACTGGCCCACGCCACGGTGTGCTCGTGCGGCTCGATACTCGACGAGAGCAGATGATCCGCGGCCGCAGTTGCCGACAGCTCTATACCGGATTCCAGACGTCGCACTCGCACCGCTCTAGTGTCACCTCAGACGGCGGTCACAACGACCGGATCGAAGTCCGTCGGCTCGGACGGAATGACCAGATCGACTACGGAGTGGGCGATTTCACGAAGGTTGCCGTCCAAGACGGCTGACTGGTAGGTATCCCAGTCAGCCAGTTTGGGTGCGTCACGTGCTTCGCCGCGAGCGGTCATCCGCGAACGGATCTCAGCCGAGGAACAGTCCATCCACACGGTCACCACGGGACTCGGGCTGCTTGCCCCAGACAATCTCCGGAGGTGCTCGCCCAGCGGAATTTCCGCCTTCGCAGCCTGATGAATGAGGGATAGGAACGGTGCATCCAAGACAATCGGGTGTTGGCGCGCGATTGTGAAGCCGACACGAACCAGACCCTCGTAGATGCCTGGGGCGACCACTGTCTTGTAGTCCTGACTGTCGCGGTCGAACGGATTCTCCGTCAGGCGCGCCATCACCGCTTGTTCCAGCGTCGGCGCGAAATCATCTTTGTCCAGCACACTGGCGTCAGTAATGGAGGCGACGAACTGTGCCGCGGTCGACTTCCCGGAGGCGGGGAATCCGCAGATAGCCAAGATGCCCTGGCCGTCAAGACTTTTCGCGCTGCTGCGTAGGAGGGACTTCATCGTCCCAGGCATCTCGGCGACCTCTTGCGGCAGGGATCCCCGCCACCACGTCAGGAACTCGCGGATGCGGGCCAGAGGCATGGCCCCGCTGTTGGGCAGCGAACGCAAGCACCCGTCGGGGGTGGCTGCGAGTTCCTCGACTGTGGTGAATCCGGCGCGCATCAGCATGTTGAACTCATGAACCGTTCCGGTGAGTCGATGAAATTCGGCGGCCATGGGCTGCAGCGGTGTGGCCCCCTCGGCCATTGGCTGTAGCCGCCAGTCCTTGACGGCCGAATCAGCGAGCAGACGAAGACATTCCGCAGCGACCACGCCACGGCCGAGCACGTGCAGCACCTGTCGACCGGGGAACCGTAAGAAGACAACCTCGCCGTCGCCACGGCTACGCCAGTAGTGATGCACCAGATGGGGATCCGCCTCGAAGTGCCCGATCGCGTCCGTCAAGATCTTCAGATCGTTCCATCGACGATCGAACTCGCTCGTCACGAGATCCAGTCCACCACAACAACAGTCACGAGGGAGCCGGATCGCAAACGTCCGAGCCTTCCGCTCGTCGCCAGCCGCGAGTATGCATCGGCACCAGCTGACCCCTCAATCGGCGGTGGCACTCGCGCCTGATCGGGCATTCTTGACACGGCGGGGCATTGGGAGGAGTCGTCGACATGCTGGTCAAGGTTCTGTCCGACCACGGGAGAGACCAACTACAGGTCGCCGGACAGCAACTAGAGAATGCGTCGATGAATCACGCCGCCTGGCAGAGCTATTACGACCAGGCGTGCGATGAGTTGCTGGCGGCACGCCGCGCGAAGCCATTGTGGAGGCGGATGCTCGCCCTATCCTCTGTGCAGGAGCGGGACGCGCAGGATCGTGTAGACGGGGCCACCCGGCAAGTCGCTTTGTCGGAATCCAACGCGCAGGACGCCTACAACCGGGTTCAGCAGCAGAACGCGGGCGTATACGGCGAGGAACTGCTCGCATGGGGTTTGTCCGGCCTGGCCAACGAGTGGGTTCTGTTGCGCGGATACCGTAATCGTCGCGGCGAGACGGACGGCGTGCTTGTCGGTCCGCAGGGAGTCTGGGCTATCGAGGTCAAGCGGCGGCGAGTTCAGCTGCATGCTGTGGGCGATCAATGGTGGTACAGACGTCTCAGCGCGCGCGGCCAGGTGTACGAATCGGAGTGGGCGGTCGACAGTGCCGGCCGCAGCTGGCCGCGCCAGGTCAACGACATCGCTAGCGATCTGGAGGGCTGGCTGCACCGCAACGGGCACCGAATTCGGGTACGGACCGCAGTGATGCTGATGCACGAACAGGCACAGATTGTCGAATCTGCCAGTTCGGCAGTTGATTTCGTCGGAACAGATCCTGCTCTCCTCATCGAGGTCATCGTCCAGATTCCTCCGACCCCACTTGACCAGGACGCCTGCACCGATATCGCCCGACTGATCGAACGTGACCATCGATTTCACGCCAGCCGCCGTAGGCACTGACCCCTGGAGCGTCAATGGCAACCACCATCAACAGATCGACACCGCACGACAACTGACTCAAGCCGAACTCGCTCAAGCCCTGCCACGGCGATGGAACCATAGCCAGGGCGTCGCACGCGCTGCGGAGAGTCTGCGCCACATCGGTGGCCGCGGAGATCTTCTGGTCGCGGCCGCGTGGCTTCACGACATCGGATACGCACCGCGACTGGCTCACACCGGCTTCCATCCGCTCGACGGCGCACGATTCCTGCGTGACGCAGCACCAGACTTGGACCCTCGGATCGTGCAGCTGGTGGCAAACCACTCTTTCGCCCTCCTCGAAGCCGAGGAACGCGGACTGCGTGGCGAGTTGGAAGGAGCGTTCCCGATACTGAACGACGAGCTGCTGGTCGCTGCCCTGGTGTACTGCGATATGACCACCACACCGGATGGCGATCCCACAACCGCCGACGCGAGGATCAACGAGATCCTCGCGCGCTACGGACCCGACACGGTCGTCTCGCGATTCATTCGCCGCGCCACACCCGCCATCCAACACTCAGTACACCTGGTCCAGGACCGCATCGCGGAGGCCAGTCAACCAAATCCGCACTAACGCGAGCGGGATTGCCGTGCCACGCACCACCCAGATCCGCACATACACGATCCGACAGCTGCCAGCGGGCGAGCGCCCGCGAATTCTGCAGTCCCGCAACGTCCGATCGCGTTGTCGAGGGCCAACTGTTCCATCCGAGTGTCGTCGCAGAACCGGCGGATCACGAGAATGTCGCGTCCGGCTGAATACTGACCCTCTGATTCCGGGTGAATTCTGACCCACCTGTGAACGATCATGAGGTGCTGAACGTGGAGGACTGGGCGGAGATTCGCCGGTTGCATCGCGCTGAGGGGATGGCGATTCGGGCCATCGCTCGGCAGATGAAGGTCTCGAAGAACACGGTCAAGAAGGCGCTGGCGTCGCATGCGCCGCCGCAGTATCAGCGCAAGCCGGGCGGGTCCGCGGTGGACGAGTTCGAGCCGCAGATCCGGGCGTTGCTGGCGGAGTTTCCGGGCATGCCGACGACGGTGATCATGGAACGTGTTGGCTGGCAACGCGGCCGGACGGTGTTCTTCGAGCGGGTGCAGCAGTTGCGGCCGTTGTTCCAGCCGGTGGATCCAGCATCGCGCACTGAATATCAGCCCGGCGAGCTCGCGCAGTGCGATCTGTGGTTCCCGCCCGCGGACATCCCGTTGGGGTTCGGGCATGTCGGTCGGCCTCCGGTTTTGGTGATGGTGTCGGGCTATTCGCGGATCATCACCGCGACGATGATCCCGACGCGTCAGAGCCCGGACCTGCTGGCCGGGCATTGGGCGTTGATCTCCGGATGGGGGCGGGTTCCGCGAACATTGGTGTGGGACAACGAGTCCGCAGTCGGGCAGTGGCGCGGCGGCAAACCGCAGCTGACCGAGACGATGAACGCGTTCCGCGGATCGCTGGGGATCAGAGTGATCCAGTGCCGGCCTCGCGACCCGGAGGCGAAACCTCGGGTTGCATACTGCACCTTTCTCGCGTGATTCGATGGTTGTTGCTGTTGATGCTGGTCAGGGCTGTTGGGTGGGTGGTCGGCCGATGCGGGGTCGGTCGAGTGGGTTGTCCGGATTCGGTGGCGGGTAGAGGTTTTCGCCTTTGTCGTTGTAGGTGACCGCGGCGATGATTCCGGTGCGTCGCCAGTACTTCAGGGTGGACAGTGCGATCCCGAGGTGGGCGGCCATTTCGGCGGGGGTGAGCATGCCTTGGTCGCGTAGTCTTTGGCGGCGGGAGCGTAGCCGGTAGGCGCGGATGATGTGGTCGATTATCTTGTGGTGGAACGGTTCTCCGGTCCCGGAGCGCATTCCGCGCTGGTTGAGGATGGTGGCGATCTCGCCGCTGATGTGGTGGTCGAGCAGTTCGTCGATGAGGGTGACGGTCTCGGTGGGGGTGCGGCGGGCTTCGGGTCCGGTTTTCGGGACGGGCATGGTGAGGGTGGTGTCGGTGCCGGCGGGGAAGCGGATGTGGGCGGTGATGGTGTCGCGGTCGCGGGAGACGGTGGCGTCGGACAGCAGCAGCCGCGCGATGCGTTTGCGTTCGCGTGCCGGGGTGTCGGGGTCGTTCCAGATGGCGGGCAGGTCGGTGACCAGTTGGTGGATGCGGGCTCGTTGGGCGTCGGTGAGTTGCCCGGTCTGGGCGGCGGTGGCGGTGTCGTAATCGCGTTGGGCAGTGTTGAGTTCGCGTAGCGCGGTGTTCCAGTCGGCTTCGAGGGTGTCGGCGACGAGCCGGTTGGTGGGGTCGACGGCCAGGTAGCGGCGTCGGGCGAGGTCGGCGAGGTATTGGGCGCGTTCGACGTGGGCTGCGCGTAGTCGGTCGGCGTCGTCGGCGCGTTGTTCGAGTTCGGCGGACACGGCCAGGGCTGCTTCGACGGCCAGCGGGGTGAGGGTGTCGATGAGCAGTTGCCCGATGCGGGTGTCGAGGTCGGCGCCGGGGATGACGGCGCAGATCGGCTGGGCGGTTTCGATGCCGTCGCGTTGACAGACGTAGGTGGGGAAGTCGCGGCCTCGGCGGCGGTGATACCGCACGGTCATGCGTTTGCCGCAGCGCCCGCAGGCGATCATGCCCTGTAGCAGCGCGACACCTTCGCGGGGTGGCCCGGCGACGCGGTCGCGGCCGTGGGCGGCGGCGTTGGCGGTCAGGCGAGCCTGGTTGGCGTCGAACTGGACGAGGGTGATGTAGCCGGGATGAACATCGGGGATGAACGAAATCCATTGCTCGCGTGGTAGTTTCACCGACGATCCGGTCGCTGAGCCGGGGCGGCGGCCGTGACGGCCGTAGGTGAACGCGCCGGCGTAGCGGGGGTTGTGCAGCACCCTCAGCACGGCGTGGTGTTGCAGGGGCTTCCAGTCCAACTCTCCCTTGCGGGGGCCTTTCTGGTGCCGCCACGGGAACGACAAGCCCGCGGCGCGGAACGCTTTGACGCAGGCCGTAGCCGATCCGGTCGCGGTGAAGGTGTCGAACAGCATGCGCAGCGCCTGCTGCACGGCCTGGTCGGGGTCGAGCACGACTCGGTCGGTGCCGTCGTGGACGAGTCCGACCGGTAGCGGGGTGATCAACTCCCCGCGGCGGGCCTTGGACAGGACCCCGCCGCGCAGCCGCGCCTTGATGAAATGCAGTTCGGCCTCCGACATCTGGCCTTTCATACCCAGCAGCAGCCGGTCGTTGAAATCCCGAGGGTCGTAGAGACCGTCCTCGTCACAGATCAGGGTGCCGGTCATCGCGCAGAGTTCGAGGAGTTGGTGCCAGTCGGCGGAGTTGCGGGCCAGCCGCGAGCATTCCAGGCCGAGCACGATCCCGGCCCGGCCGAGGGACACTTCGGCGACCAGGTGCTGGAACCCTTCCCGGTCCGCGGCGCTGGCCCCTGATAGGCCCTGGTCGACATCGATGACCTGGACCTGGTCGGAGGCCCAGCCCAGCGCGATCGCCCGACCGCGCAGATCGTATTGGCGGTGCGCGGATTCGGTGTGATGCAGTACCTGTTTGAGGGTGGACTGGCGGACATACAACAGCGCGTCCTTGCTCAGGTGCATGGCGGTCACCTTGGTCGCTGCGGCCTCGACGAACATGGGCATGCTCCTTCCCGCCCCAGTCGGCGACAGCAGATGGGGCATGAGAGTGGTTGGAAGAAAACAGAATTCAGGTTCCGGTGAGCGCCAGGCCCGCCAGCGCGTCGATGAGTTCGGCGGTGACGGCCGCCGTCGTCGACACAGTCGCGGCAGCCGTGGACGGGTGCCGCGGCGCGGGGCGGGCGGCGGCCGTGGCTCGGGTCACCGCGTTGCGCCACGCGAGTAGCCCGCGTCGGGTGAGGATGCCGAACCCGAGGGGAAACGCCTCGGCTCGCGCGGTCAGGGCGGCGTGGCGCAACTGTTCGTAACGGTGGTCCAGCCCGCCCGCAGCCGGGACCGGCTCCGCAGCTGGCTCGTCCGGTGTCGGGATCGGTTGCAGGTCAGCCTGTTTCGTCGGTGCTTCCGCGAAATCGGGCGAGTGCTCGTTCGATCGATCGGGGATGCACCCGCACCCCGAAACGGTCCTCGATCGGCACCACCAGGTCCTTGGCCCGCAACGCCGGGTCACCGTCGAGCAGCTCCTGGGCGAAGACGCAGACCTCGGCAGTGAGCTTGTGACCGCCGCGGGGCCCGGGTTTGGCCGGGGCCAGCCCGTCGAGGCCAGCGGCGTCGAGGGCGGCGGCGGCCTCGTAATAGGACTGCCGCGAATACCCGAACGCCGCCGCCGACTCGGTGACCGGCACCGCATCGACGCGTACCCGGCGCACCATCTCGTACTTGACCTGCACCACATCACGGGCGTCGAAGAACTCGTTCCCGCAGAACGCTTCGTCGGTCACCGCTTGCGGATGCGGGTTCAGCGACCGCGTCGCCCGCAACTCGCCGATCTTCGGATCTTCGGTCGAACTCTGCCGCGCCATGCGTCCTCGCCTCGTCGGTCATTTCCGTCGCCGATCAGTCAGACAGATTTTGCCGACAGTCGACTGCGGCGTCCAGGGAACCGGGAAACATACTGTGGGGAATATTGCTGTGGCAGTGTGGCTTTCAATCAAGACTGCTCAGTTTCCGAGCTGCCACTGCGGCGTAATCTTCTTGACGTCTACGGCGTAATCGGATTGACGGCTGGATCCGGGCCGGGTTGGGTGCGGACCCGATCGATCAGAGAGGCCAGTTCCAGCAGAGCGCTCATGGTGAACGGGCAGCGTCCCTCGGCGATGACCACGAACGGATCCGGTGCCACGACGTCGGTCCAGCCTGCTGGCAGGGAGAACAACCGGCCATCCTGGTCGCGCATGCTGACGCGGTCCTCGCCCCAGTTCAGGCGATGCTCCACGAACTCGAACTCGCGCCCGAACAACGGGTGGAACCGATGGGTCACCCGGACTTTCGGCACCCGATCGTGGGAAGCGGGTGTAGTTGACGACGTCGTCCAAAGGGCTCGTGGAGCGGGCCAACGGCTATTTGGAGACCTCGTTCCTGCCCGGCCGAATCTTCACCAGCCCAATCGATTTCAATGCTCAGCTCGCAGCCTGGCTGATCAAGGCCAACCAGCGTCACCATCGCCGGTTGGAGTGTCGGCCGGTCGATCGTTGGGAAGCCGACCGGCGATCGATGCTCGAGTTGCCGCCGGTCGATCCGGTGGTCGGATGGCGGTTCACCACCCGGCTTCCCCGTGATCATTACGTCCGCCTGGACTCCAACGACTACTCGGTGCATCCAGCCGCGATCGGCCGCCGCATCGAAGTCCGCGCCGATCTCGACCAGGTGGTGATCACCTTGGCCGGCGCCGAACTAGCTCGGCATCAACGGTGTTGGGCCGATCACCAAACCCTGACCGATCCTGACCACGCAGCCGCGGCCGCCGACCTGCGCAACGCTCGGCGCCTGGTCGCGGTCCCCGCGATCGACACCGATGTCGAGCACCGAAACCTCTCCGACTACGACCGCATGTTCGACCTCGACGAGGCGAGCAGCAGCGAGGGAATCGCCTGATGGCCACCAAGGCCGGCACGAACGGATCACGCAACGTCGCCTCCGAAATCGCCTATCTCGCACGAGCTCTCAAGGCTCCGACCCTCGGCAACGCGGTCGAGCGGCTGGCCGAGCGCGCCCGCGCCGAGAACTGGAGCCACGAAGAATTCCTCGCAGCTTGCCTGCAGCGCGAGGTCTCTGCCCGTGAATCCCATGGCGGTGAGGGCCGCATCCGCGGCGCAAGATTTCCCTCCCGAAAGTCATTGGAGGAGTTCGACTTCGACCACCAACGCTCTCTCAAACGCGACACCATCACCCACTTGGGCACCTTGGACTTCATCACCGCCAAGGAGAACGTCGTGTTCCTCGGCCCGCCAGGAACCGGCAAAACCCACCTCTCGATCGGGCTTGGAATCCGGGCCTGTCAGGCCGGACATCGCGTTGCGTTCGCCACCGCCGCGGAATGGGTTTCTCGGCTGGCTGAGTCTCATCACGCCGGAAAACTGCAGGCAGAGCTGATAAAGCTCGGCCGGATCCCGTTGATCATCGTGGACGAAGTCGGCTATATCCCTTTCGAATCCGAGGCCGCGAACCTGTTCTTCCAGCTCGTCTCGTCCCGCTACGAACGGGCCAGTCTGATCGTCACCAGCAACAAGCCCTTCGGGCGTTGGGGAGAAGTGTTCGGCGACGACGTAGTCGCCGCCGCCATGATCGACCGCCTCGTCCACCACGCCGAGGTGATCTCGATGAAGGGAGACAGCTACCGGCTCAAGGACCGAGACCTCGGCCGCGTCCCCGCGGCCAAGACCAACGACTAATCAACCAAGGGTGGGTCCGGATTCGACCGAACAGAACGGGTCACGATTCGACCGACGTTGACAGAGAACAGCCTGGTCGCGGACGCGCCGGTACTCACGTCCAATGAAACTGGAGGTAGTCCAGCGCGAGACGACCCGTCCGGATCGCGACATTTGCCCAAGCAATGCGTTCGGCATGGTCACTTGAGAGTTTGCTCTGTCGGTTCCCGGGCGATGACGCCGCCGACGGCGCGATGACGATCACTTCCCAAGCGGTTCCGGTATACGGCTCGCGGGAGTTTGGTGCTAGTCCCACGGTTCCGCTCGCGGTACGACCATCCAAGAGGCGAGGCCCGGGCACGCTTCCTTGGCACTCAAGCACCCAGGACCCAGGCCCGTTGCGCGATGCGCGCCAGTGCGTTCCCGTGTAAGGGCTTGCTGTATGCGGCGCTAGTCCTACAGAGCCATCGCTGGTGCGACCATCCAGGAAGCTATCGCCAGGAATGTGACCGAGACACTGGAGCGTCCAAATGCCGTTGTTAATGGTGCGGCACCACGTTGTGCCGGAAAAGTGATTGCTCGTGTTGGGCGCGAGAGCGACCCTACTATCGGCAGTCTGGCCGTCGAGAAGCCGAGAACCCTCAAGATGGCCTCGGCACGACAGGATCACAAGGTCACTGCTCAAGGCCGTCTCTCCTTCTGCGCGGAAAACAAAACTGCCACGGAGCCTGCTGCGGTGGAAATGTAACGCTTGAAATCTACGGTTCGGGCCGATGCGATGTGCTGCGATGAATGAAATCCGATGCAGCGCTGAGGACCTCGTTAGCGTGGATAGTTCATGAGGATGTCGTCGCGGAGTAGTGCGTACTGCTGCGCCAGCAGATCATGGCTCGTGCGCCAGCCGTTCGCCGGCAGCAGCTTCAATGCCTCGTCGATGTGGAGCAGCGCCCGGACGGGATCACCGAGAAGGTGTAGTCCGTGTGCGAGTCGTGCGTGGAAGATGTGGTCGTCGCGGTAACGGCCGAGCACAACTTGCGCGCGACCAGCCAGAAGCTCGGCCTGGCCGTCGAATCTGTCCGCGCGAGCGAGCCCGTTGAGTGCCAAGTCCACGACCGCGCGGCCAGCACGACCGTCGTTCCACGCGGTCCACGCTGTCTCGAATTCCGTGAGCGCATAGTCAGTGGTGAAGCGTCGGTCGACGAAGGCCGCAAACGACCGCAATGCGACGATCAGCGGGTCGTCGTGACCGACCGCGGCGACGAGCCGCGACGACTCGAGGAAACGATGCAGCGCCGCGCCGTCGGAGTTCGCACGCAGTTTGCCCGCGTGGTACAGGGCCGCGTGCATGGCGCCCAGCCGGTCGGTCATCGCGAGGATGTCGGCTTCGACGGCAGCGACCAGCTCCGGTGACTCGACCTGGTCACAGGTCACGAAACCATGACCAAGCCCCCATCTTTCGACGATGCCGCGACGGTCTGCCACCACATTCTCGGCCACCCAGCCGGCACAGTCGGCCGCAACCTCGATCCGAGGGTCCGTCCTTAACCGCAACCCCCAATAGCGGTCGCACAACACCAGCGCCGGGTCATCGGGATCGGTTGTGTCGATGACGAATTGAGGCTCCACACCGAAGGGATACTCGCGCGCCAGCTTATCGGTCCGAAGCGCCAACTCCACCGGTCCCACGCCACGGAGCGCTTCTACCGCAATGGCCATCTCGTCATGGTTCACCACTAGCTGCACCTGCGTCGGCGGGCCTGGCGCTGCACACACCTGCTGCCGCCGAAATCACTGGAAATCCCCACAGCCCCGACGCTAGCAGCACAGTGAGCAGTCGGCGCGCCGGTTACGATGCATGCCAATGGAATTAGCCTTGGACGTTCACGTAGCAACGATCAGGAAAAGGCTTGCCCCGCCTATGGCCTGCCCATCCCACCCAACAAGCAGGACGGCAATGAGTCATCGAAGTAGACTGTGCCACTTCGTTATTGACGTAGATGATCTCGACCAAGCCACCGTGTTCTGGAGCGCAGCCCTCGATGCGATCGAGGAGCCGGTCAATCCTGAAAGCCGTCATGTCTACCGACGTCTGAGACTGCCCGACTCGGAGGTCCGGATACTGCTCCAAGCCACCGCGGACTACAAACAGTCGAAGGCACCGATGCACCCGGACATCGAGACTGATGACGTCGAGGCGGAGGTACGTCGGCTTGAGGCACTCGGCGCGGTTCGTCACGACCATCAATGCGAACGTGGCTACGACTTCTGGGTGATGCTCGATCCCTGGGGGAACGAGTTCTGTGTATTGCAAACCGAATTCCCCGATCTGCTAGCCCAGCGATCGGCATGGGATTGATCTTCGCGCACCGGCATTAGGTCTTCGCGGGCGACCAGCGGATCCCGGCCGCGCGACGCGACGCGTTGAGCGACCAGCCGTCACGGAGTCAAGGCGAAAACACCCGCCTGTCCATCAGTACGACAGTGCGGCCGAGAGAACTGTAGTCAGGAGCATGCCGATCGCTATGAGCAGGAGCCACGTGGCCTTGCGGAGCTTGCGGTACCGGTACAGGTGCAGATGCGAACTCCGCCAGAGCTCGTCGAGCGCGCCTCTCATCTCCTGCTCTGGAGACTGATCGGCGATCGCTGCCCGGAAGTCTTCGAAAGTCGTCCAATGCTCGCTGATCCGGGAAAGACTGTAGAGGGTCGACGCGGCGGTACGCGGCTCACTGAATCGCCGTTCTGTACTCCGCAGCATCACAAGTGCCTGCGTCGCATACACAACGGAACTTCCGACCAGGACGAGTGCCCCAAGCGCTGGAGCAAGGACCCAAGCACTCAGGGGTTTAAGCCCTTTCAGTGAGAAGGCGAGAGCTGTTCCGGCGATGACGAGGGTGTTGGCGCTCAGCACCGCACCAGCACGCGTGGATACCGCAGTTCGTTGGGCATCCTCGCGGACAAGATGCCAGTGGACCGCGTCCAGACTCAGGCCGCGGCGATTGACGTTGTGTCCCCCCAGATTCATGGCTCCGATTGTCGCCGAGAGCGACCCGTTCTTCAGATGTTTTCCGAACCGTGCAGAGACGGTCCACGGTCGTGCCTTTACCCGCGGCTGCGCCAGATATTCCAACGCACAGCGCGGCCACGACCGAGCCCCCGGACTGCTTGTTCGTAGTACAGCTTGGCTTCACATCTGTCGTCGCAGTATCGGTGACGATGACGGCCGGCCTTCGCTTGTTCTAGCGTCTTTGCGTCGACCGCTGGTCGTGGATGCCTGTTACCGCTCACGGGTGACATCGCCTACCACCCTGAGTCGTTGGATCGGGAACGGGATCACGTTGGATTGTTCGGCGTCCTTACCGAACTCGATGCCGACGATCCGCGCGGCTTCCTGCTGACGGGAGCACTGCGTTGGGTGGCAATCCCGATGAAGGATCATTGCCTCCAGCGCCTCAGCTGGGCCCATCACAATGTCGTTGGGCCTTACGTCGCAGTCCTCCAGCCTGTTCATTCGGGGGCCGTAGAGTTCCACTGCCCGCCTCCTTGCTCTGAATCGTCAATCTTGACTATTTGCGCCGTAGCCCTGCGTGGTCTCCGCCATCTTGAACGCCCATGGCCATCCCCGCTTCTGCGCGATCTCTATCAGTTGTTTTCTGGCGCAGCATGATTGCCGCGTCGCCTTGTCTCCGGATGTACACGCTTGATGACGCCCGAGAAGGACCTTGACGCCGTTCTCGTTCTCCAGGCACTCCGACGGCGGAACCCTGCCGTGGAAGACTCGAGAGATGGTCCCCGCCCTCATCCGAGGCTCCATTTTTGTTGCGCAGGAGACCATTCCGCGATTTCAGTGAGGTACTTCTTACGGCCACACGAGTCCACCGTCTCCCCGTCACCCGCCTTGCAGTTGGCGTGCGGCCAGAGGAAGGACTCAACTGTCGCCGGGAATCTCAGAACCTCATGCCATTCACCGCGATCATGGCGTTGCACGGAGGGCGGATCGATCATGACCTGACTGCCTTTTCGCGATGCCGGCCATGCGTACCGCCAAGCCATTCGGCGTCGATCCACTTACCATCGTCGAGTCGAATCCGCACCTTCCCTCCAGGTGCGTCGTACTTACCTACGTTTCTTATGTCCTCCGTGACGCAGAAGAGGACGAACATTACACAACTTCCAATAAGCAGCGCCACCAAAACCCAAGCATCCCAGGACATTACGTCTCCTAGTGCATGTCGGCTGTTCCCGAGTGGCGGCTAGTAGATCGTCGTCCTCGGTGCTATCTGCAAGTAGACACCAAATCGACCTCAAAAGACTGCTCGTGACGTGCATATCGTCAAATACGATGGAGTGCACGTAGCATGCAGTGCACGAGGCGAGCAACGCACGTAGCGAGCAGTGCGCGTGACGAGCACCCCACCTACGTGCATCCCCGGTGAACGGCCCTTTTGGATAGCGAGGCTGAGTGAAATGTCCGGATCGACTGTCTCCCGCTTGGATTTCGGCAACTTCATGCGGGACTTGAGGTTGCGTGGCCCGCGACCTGCCGTACTAACAGCCGCCACACGTCTCGGCGTCTCTCGGCCGGTGATCGATCGGCTGGAGGACGGCTCTCCGAACAGGTTGAGCGATCTACACATCAATGCCCTGCTCGATCTCTACGAGGTTGACGAAGACGCCCGAGCCAAGGCGTTGATGCTCTGGGAGGAGGTCAAGGCCGAGGAGAAGGCCAACAAGGGCCAGGGCAACGTCTGGAAGGCGTACAAGGACACGATCGCACCCAATACCGGGAAGTTCCTCCGACTGGAAAGGGTTGCAGAACAGATTATTTCGCACAACCCAGTAATCCTTCCCGCCCTGCTTCAGACCCCCGACTACCGCCGTGCACTCGACCTCGGAGGAGACCGGAACCTCTCGCTGGTAGATCTCGAGCGCCGGATCGAGCTGACCATCACCCGGCAGGCACGATTGGGCGATCCCAACTTCCGGTATGAGGCACTGCTCTGCGAGGCCGTACTTCGAAATCGCGCAGGAGAGCCCAAAGTGATGCGCGCGCAGCTGGAACGGTTAGCGGAGGTCGGTCAGTGCGACAACGTTGAAATACGGGTAGTCCCCTTCTCGGTCGGGGCTCATCCAGGGTTGATCATGCAGTCGTTCGACTGGCTCAAGTTCCCCCCAGGTACGAGCGGTCTCACCCTGCCAACCGTGGTGTATGCGGACGGCGTTATTGGATCCGTCTTCCATGAGCACGAAGAGGACGTTAACCGTTATCGACAGGCGATTGAGGACATCCGCACGGTAGCGTTGACACAGCAGGACACCAGGGACCTGGTGATGAAGATCGCGAAGGAGTACGCGGCGTGAAGAAGCCGGTCATGGGCGAGTGGTACAAGTCGAGCCGGTCGAACCAGGGCAATCAGTGCGTGGAGGTTTTCCACGCCGATGACGTGACCATGGTCCGGGACACGAAGGACGACGGCAGAGGGCCCATTCTCACCTTCCCCGCTGTCGACTGGGCGGCGTTCGTCGCCAGCCGCGTCTGGGAGAGCTGAGTCCTACGGTCGGACATGGGACGGATCGAAACCTCCTACCCCCTCGGGGATAGGCGATGTCGTGCTCACCTATTCGCTGGATCGTGCTTGCACACTTGGCCTCACCTGAACGTCAGTGCCTAATCGTGCGCGTTCGTATCCCCGCCGCTGGTCTGCGGCCTATCGTGCGGCGACGCTCTTGAGCTGCCGCTCGCGCTTTCTCGCGAGCGCTCTCGACTAACTTCCTTCGACTCTCGGCCCTTTCAGCGTCGCCCCCCGCCAGATCGTTCGTGCGACCGCTGGCGCTGCGCCTGGTCTTTTGTTGTGCGTCAACCTCTTTCGTAGATTGGATGGGCCGCTGTTTCGGCGATGTTCGCGGTGGGTCTGAAACTTCTCGCGTATCGCCGATTTCCTGGGCGTATCGAGTGTGTCGTGCTTCGATGCTGCCTGCTGGGATTCCAGACTGCTGGTATCGGGGTTCGCAGTCGAGGCACAGTTCCTTCGACCGGACCGACCGGGCGTGCTTCGGGACGAGTTGGCGGTATTCGCCGCAGTTTTCGCACCACCCGTTCAGATCGTTCTTCTCGACCTTGCGGGTGGCTTCTTTCTGTGGGTCCGCGGTTGTGTGGTCGCGCACCCAGGCGCTGATGATCGGCCGCGTTTGGCGATCAGCGTAGCGCCACTCTTGCCTGAAGATGCCGCGGCCTTGGGTGGGGAAGTGCTCGGCTAGGAATTCGAGTCGTGTGTGCGTCTGGTCAGCAAGGCTGTGTCCAGGTGATAGCTCGGGTAACCCGACCCGCCCAAGGCTGCGGCATTCGCCACACAGGCCGTCGTCACCGAGTCCGATGCGGACACGTTCGCTGTGCCGGTCGATGGCGGCCCGCTCAAGTCTGCACGACACGCACAGTGTGGTGGCGACCTCGGTGATTGCGTCGATGTCGTAGTCGTGGCGATCAATGATCGGTTCGGGGCGTGGCGTACCTGGATCGGAGCGTTCATCGGTGGCAAGGGTCTTCTCATAGTCGTCGATGATCTTGCTGTTTGGCGTGCGTGCCCGCTGGTTCGGCTCGACACGCTTGTTCGGGTCAACTCGTTGCCTGACCTTGCTCGCCCAGGTGGTCGCGTTCTCGGGTGCGGATCCCGGCGCTTGCCATTGGGGTTGCGGAATGTATTGATGCTCACCAGTTTTGGGTACACAGGCTTCGATGAGGGGGCGGAATGATTCGTTGTCGCGCCATAGCTTCCGCAGTTTCGTTAGGGCGACGGGCTGGGTTTTGAATCGCAGGGTGTTGGCGATTTCGACGACCATGGCCCAGGTTTCGTCGTCGGCGGTCGTTTGCAGTTGGCGCAGTTGCTGTTTGGCCGCACGGAGGTCCTGCGCCTGGACGAGGGTGCGGATCGCGTGAATGGACTCGGCCCAGGACGCATCGCTGTGTTGGGGCGTGGTGGGGTGGCTCATCGGGACCTCCTACCCAGCGGTCAGAGCTTCCGGCGGTGCTGGCGCCCGGTCGATTTGGGTGGTTGCCTCCGACCAGACGGTGCCGGCTTGCTGGGTGGTTGTGTCGGGCCGACTTGTTCGCTGTCCGGCGTTTCCGTCAGGGTGATCCGGTGCGCGTCACGACTGATCGCGTCCTGCGGTCCGAGCCCTGAGGACGTGCGTGGGCCAGCTTGCTGCGGTCGGATTACGTAGGGTGCGCCGGAGTGGACGGCGTCGCGAAGTTGCCGCGCGATGCTCAGGTCGCTTCGCAGGGCGAGGAGGTCCCAGTTGAAGGTGCGCAATCGGCTGGCGATGGATTCGGAGATGACGCGCCGAGGGTTTTCGCGCGTTGCCGATGCCACCGGCGGCGCTTCGGTGAGCAGCTCGTCGCAGCTGCCGAAGGTATGGGCAGCGTTGTCATAGATGATCGTTCGCTCATCCGTGTAGGTGCGTCCGTACTGGAGGTACCACCGGTCGTCTTCGAATCCGACGACGATGGTTTGGCCAGTGTCGGTCGGGTCGATCCAGGTGATTCGCACGCCCTCGGACAGGAGGGCGTCGAGGCGGTGCTGGGCGTCGTCGACGGCTTCGTCAAGCCATGTGGTCGCCCGCGGCGCTGTGGTCCAGTCCTTCTCGAATTCGGCTATGCTGCCTCGGATTTCATCCAATCGATCATGAACAGCGTCGGACTGCTCATCGGAGTCCTCTGTTCTTCGCGCAGTCTCGGCGAGCCCACTACGTGCGGCGAAGTCGATGATGTTGGCGCGCAGGTCGTCGGCATGCAGGTAGTGCTGGTATCGGCGTCCTACTGCCCACGGGTTGGCGTGCTCTCGAAGGGTGTCTCGATAGGCGTCGCAGAGGACTTCGTAACGCAGCTCATCGAGCCAGGGTTGGGGATTGGGGTCAATGGGGATCAGCGTGGTACCCAAGACTGTGTCGATGTGGGCCAGGTGCTCGCGGAGTTCCCGGGCGGTCAGGGCGATGCCGGTCATGAGCGGCCGGGCAGGGGCGCCGCTGAGTGGGTCTGGCCCGGTGATGGTGATGTCCACACGGGCCTGCGAGTCTGTTTGTGCGGCTTGGGTGATCAGCCATCGTCGGGCGGCCGACCAGCTCGGCAGTGAATTCCAGCGTGTGCCGCTGTCGGCTGTCCGGTAGCTCGTGAGGTAGCCGTTGGTGAGGTCGATGTGGTCAGTGGTTCGCGCGTCGTATACGACGCCCAGTTCGGTGGGCCGTGAGCAGACGAGCTCGCCTGCCAGCAGGATATTTCGGACCTGAATCGGGCTGGCGAGCTCAGTAGCACCGGTGTGCATATAGTCGCCTGCGATGGCGTCGAGCCTGCGTTGCATGCGGTCGGAATCGCTGTCCCAGCTCGCCGCGGCGGCTACCAGGTGGTTCCAGTGCTCGCGCCATGGGGAGGGTGCGTCGCGCCATTTACCGGTGACCGAATTGATTCCCCCGGCCAGTTGCTGTTGCTGGGTGTCGGAGACAATCACCCACTGTTGCATCACCGTCATTCGGTAGAGGTGGCGGAAGTCGTTGCGCAGTCTGGATTCTGTGAATTCGGCAGGGCTGTCGTGTGTTTCGTCCATGGTCGGACCTCCTTCGTTTCGGTTGGGTCGTGCGCCTCCTCGGCTGTACTGGGTGTGGTCGGTACTCGATCGCGCCGGTTTGTTGTCGGCGGTGGAATCCGGGGCATCGCGTGCACGGACGTGTGCCAGATCCATTGAGTAAGTGGAAGATCAGGGTTAATTGCCGCAGGCGGGCCCGACGTAGCCGTGGTGGTGAGGTAGCAGGCAGTGGGCGGGTTGGTGTCGGTGAGGATGAGCGAGGCCAGTGGTGTAGTGGCGGGTTGGTTGTAGCGCAGGGTCTTTCGGAATCGACGTCTATGCTCGACGAGCCCGCTCACCAAGGCGTGTTCGAAGACGGATTCGAACGGGATCCAGTCGGCGGTCACATTCATCAAGGCGATGCGGTCGACAACGGCGACGCCGGTGACTGTGACGCTGAAGGTGAGTAGGGCGATCAGTTTGGTGTCCGAAAGCGCCTGCCGCAGGCCCAGTTCGATGGCGAAGTGCCCCTTCAAGGCAGTGAGTGTGTCGGGGTCGAGGATGAACGGGCAGTCGGGGGCGTGTTTGATGATCAGTTGGTGGCGCCCGAACCGAGCGGGAGCGATGTCTTTGACCTCGCCGAGCGCGAGCAGTAGTCGTTGGCGCCTGCCTGAACCGGCGTACGGGCCGAAGGTTGCGGTACGGCGGGCTGCGATATCGGGTTTGTCGGCGACTGTGAAAGGCTCCGGCAGCCATAGCAACTCGGACAGTGGCCGGGTTTTCGTTGATTTCGCCTCGGCGGCGAGCAGGATGTAGCGGCGGATCGCTGGCCAGCGGCGCCGGCCCGCCATTGCGGGAATCCAGCGAACAAATTCGGCTTCGTCCCAGAGGAAGTGGAGCAGGCCCCTGAGCGTGAGCTTGGTATTGTCCAGTTCTCTCTCCTCGGCGTCCGCGTCACCCCCAGCGTCTGCGGCCTTTGTACGTCCCGAATATCGAGTCAGGGGGAAGCCCAAGGACAGGCGGGTGACTCCAAGATTCGGCTGCTCCCGGATCGCGGTGCCGACCAATGGCGCGATTCCGGTCAGTTCCGCAGGTGGGGTATAGGACAGGCATCCTGCAGAGTGGTGCGGGCCGGTGCCTGGCATGCGTTTGAGAACGTAGCGTCCGCCGATGCGGGCGACATACATGTCGACTCCACCGGTTTCGGCTGCGCTGCATAAGCACCGAGGTCGGTGTCCTGGGTTACGGTGCACTGCGGCGAGCAGCGGCTGTAGCTGGTCATCGCCGAGCCGGGCCCGGTCGATGAACTGATCATCGATCGCGTACATCAGGCTCACCGCCTGCCGATGCCGGAATCCCCGATGTGCGGAGACTGCGCGGAGATTTGCTCGGCGAGATAGTCGTCGAGACCGGCGTGCACGGGCTGTGGATGAGTCTGTGAGCGGCAGTGATGGGGGCGGCAGGCGGAGAAGTCGCTGATGCGGGTTACCCGTTCGATCACCGGCCACAACCATTGGGTGTGCCAGGCGGTCAGATCCTCACGAGGTAGATCGACGGCGTCGCGCTCACACCAATACGCTGCGATGTGCGCAGCCATGAGCGCCGTCAGTTCTTCCACGACCGCGCCATGGCGGTACCAGCAGGCCGGTACCCGGGAGCCGAGTTGGTAGCGATGCCGCAGCCAGTCCACCCAGTCGATCAGTTCCGTCCATAGCTCGGCGGCTCCGTCCTGGTCGAGATCTCGCCAGCTGTAGCGGCACGGCCATAGCTTCGATGGCGAGCTCTCCGATTCCGAATCAGATTGTGCTGGATGGTCATTCATCAGTTGCCTCCTCTCCCGCTATGGCTGTAGACCCTGGTCTTTCGAGTCCAGGGGGTGGACGCCGACCGGCGACAATGTCGTCGAAAACACGAGTGGAGCTGGTTGCCAACCGTCGGGAAGATGTGTGGTCCCAGACGCTCGGTAGGCGCAGCAGCATGGCCGGTGCGTTGCGGTAGATCAGCAGCGCATGATCGGTACCCAGTTCCCGGATTTCGTCTGTGCGCAGCACCGTGTCGTCGTGCAGGGTGTAGCTGCGGGAACCTTCGTGCAGGCTGGCCTCCCACCGGCGGCGTTCGCCGATCAGCCGTGACAGTGCGGCAAGTTCCTCGACACCGCGCAGACCGGGCAGGATCAGCATCGCCGGTGCGGATTGGGCGAGGACTCTGCCGCCCTCGGTGCCCCATCTCATTTCGTTTTGGTCCTGGTTGTGAGCGAAGGCCCACACGTTGATGCCCTTGCCACCGGAGTCGGTCATGATCTGTGGCAGATCGGGAATCGGTGCGACGTTGTTCATTTCATCGAGCACCAACCGCACAGGTGGGTCGAGCCGTTTGCCCGGCGCGAGCTGAGAGGCTCGGTCCGCGACATGGTGGACTTCTGCGGCGAGTGCGGCCACGAACGGGGCCATGGACCGCGAGGTTCCTTTGGATACCAAGTAGAGCGTGTTGGCACCCGAGAGCACGAACGAACTGACGTCGAAGGACTGCTCGACCGGTACGTCGACCGCGGCCAGCAGAGTCGGGGAAGCCAGTGGTTCCAGGAGTCGAGATGCGGCTGCGAGGACATCGTCGCTGGATTCGCTTGTAGAGGACAAGATCTGATCGAGCTCGCTGGCCCAATCGGGAAGGCTGTCGGCGAGGATGTCGACGGGTGTGTGGTTGGTACGGGTTGAAACCCAGACTCGGACCTCGCGAATCGAGCGTCCGCTCAGCGCTGCGGCGTGTAGACAACAGCGCAACATCGTGGCGGCTTTCTGCTCGAAGTAAGCGCCATTGCGAGTGCCTTCCAGGGGCATCGCACGGGCGAGGGCGTCGGCGCGGCGGATGGCGGTGTCAGGGTCGGCGCAGCCGGTGAGAATGGACCATGCGACGCTGGCGGGCCACCCGGTGAGGTGTTCGGGGTCGAACACCGCAATCTGTCCGCGCGCCATGCGATCGGTCAACGTGGCAGCGACCAGGTCGGCCTTGGTCGTGGTCACCAACACGAATCCGGGTGCGTCGATCACGCGCTGCCACGCGACGCGCCAGGTCTTGCCGGCGCCGGTGGGGCCGTGCACGATCACGCCGTCGCGGTGCTGCAACCACACGTGTCGGCGCGGCTGCTCGATAAGTGCACCGACATCGACAGCCAGTGGCGCCAAGTTCGGTTTCCAGTGCGGGAGAGACGGTTTCATCGCCGCCTCCTGATGAGGAGGTTCCGTCTGTGGTGGAGCTGGTGTCGAGCCAGCTGCGGATACTCCTTGGCGGCTTTATCAGTGGCCGAGTGCTCGTCCAGACCGAGGTGGTGTAGTTCTGCCGAGCCGGCGAGTCCATCGCGATGACGGCGACGCACGCGGGCATCGATTTCGCTGCCCGCCAAAGTAATCGCTGTGCACCACATTCCGCCGACAACGGCGATACACAGCCAGGTAACCCACGCAGGCCCTGGCCGCGGGTCGCCGGGCCACGCCACCGCCGGGTCATCGGGCTGTAGTGCAAGCCGCATCAGCGTGGCCGACATACGATATGGCGCAACAATGCCGAATCCGTGGCCAACGATCGCACCCGACAACGCGCCTCCCCCGAACACCCCGGCGATAACCGTGGCGATCAACTGACCTGCCAAGGTCATTCCCGCGGGAAGGATCGGTTCGTGCCGCGCCGGATGCGGGACTCGTCTCCCGGTGCTCACGACGACTCGCCTTCGGGCTGGTCATGGTCGGTGTTCGTGTGGGCGAGGTCGCGTAGCGACAGACTGCCAGTTGGAGTGAACCCACTGGACAAAGTGCCGGTGATGGCAGCGTCGGTGTCGGTGAGTGCCGCCTCGAACGGCGACCGGATGTGAGTGACCAAGATCGGGTCTCGCGACCCGATCTTGACCAGGGCTTGTCCGCGTCCGAGCCGCATCAGGGTTTCCTCGGTTCCGACGGGCAGGCGGTACAGGCGGGCGGTTTCCGCGGCGTCGTCGGCGCGTGCCTGCCCGAACAGGACCACGATGGAGGCTTCGGCCATCAACGAGCGTGCCGGAGAATCCGCTGGAGTATCGGCCGGATGATGGAACGCCGACACAGTCGAAAGCGCCAGTCCGCGTGACAATTTGAGGTTTGATCGGAAGACCTCGCCGGTGGAGCCGACTGCGACGTGCCAGCCTTCTTCGACAACGAGGATGGTTTGTTCGTGCGCTGCCGAGCGTGCGGCGAGTTTGTTGGCGAGCCATGTGTTCGCCGTCGTCATCACCACCCGCAATGCGGGTCCCTCGGTCGGTAACGCGGACAGGTCCATGTGGACCAATGGGTGGGTGTCGAGGGCGTCACGGACCGCGGGGCTGGTTGGTGCGTCGACCAGGCCGCGCAGATCGCGGTCCGCCAGTCGCAGCAAGGCCAGGCCGGGTTCGAGGCCCCACTCCAGCGCCCTGTCGCTCCATCGACCACCGAACTCGTGCCCGTCGCCAGGTTCGGGTTCCAGCAGCCGCATCGCCAGTTCCCGAATGATCGGGTCGCGGCCCTGTGCACGGGCATCGGCGTTCACTAGTCCGAGACCGGCGCCGACAGCAGCTTTCTCCTTCTCGTCGAGTTCGCGACCCATGGCGTCGGTGAGCACGGCCAGCACGAGTGCCTCCTGCCCGGCGGGCACCACGCCATCGAGGCCACCGCGGCGTTCGCCGCCCGCGCTGATGGCCGGATCCAGCAGATTCAGTCTCGCTCCGGATCCACCGACTTTGAACCGGATGCTCTCCGCACCAAGGGCTTCGGCCAACGCGGTGTATTCGCCACGCCCTGCTTGGGGCTTCTTGTCCAGCACCACGACTTGGCGGCCGGCGACGAGTTGCCGTAGAACACAGACGGTTTTGATCCAGGAAGATTTGCCGCGCCCGATGTCACCGATGACACAGACGTTGATGCCCGAGGTTTCGTCGCCGTAGGCCGCGAATGCATCGACGATCTCGAGTTCCTGGGAGATCGTATTGAGCCCGGCCAGGACTCCGTCTTGACGAATTCGACGGCGGCTAGTCGCCAAATTCCACGCCTCGGCCTGACGGGTGGTGGTCCACGCGCCCTCGCTACGTGGCTCGTACCAACCGTAGCGGTCCAGCCACCGCGAACGCCGCGGCGCGTG
This sequence comes from Nocardia sp. NPDC020380, assembly GCF_044386975.1. Classification (NCBI taxonomy): domain Bacteria; kingdom Bacillati; phylum Actinomycetota; class Actinomycetes; order Mycobacteriales; family Nocardiaceae; genus Nocardia; species Nocardia sp. NPDC020380. The sequence goes on from NZ_JBIRVQ010000019.1 coordinate 92,563, forward strand.
CCGTCGCATCGCTATCGGTTGCGGAACAGTGTTTTCCGTGCGATCCGGCGCAGCGGTGAAGTCGTTGTCGCTTGGAGCCTTGTGAGCGGTGGTTCTGGTGCGTCGCAGCATACGGACACCTCCTATCGGGTATGCGGGGTCGCAGCGAGTCCGCGCGCAAGCGGCAAGGTGCTAAACATCGCAACGTCGTGATCGCCTACGCACCAGTCGATTTCGGTGATCGCGGATTCGTTGGCAGCCTCGGTGACACGTAGGCATGCGCGGTCGAGGTCGTCGGTGTCGCGGCCAGTGACCGCGATGGACGCGGTGTAGATGGCGCCGTGGTGTCCGGAGCCGGGCATGAGGTCTTGGCGGCGGCGTTCGGAGGCGTCGGCGAGGACTTCGGTGGAGCCGTCGTCGAGTTTCCCCTTCTCCTGCTCTTTGGCTTTGCGTGCTTGGTCGGCGGTGGCGTCGCCTTTGGTGGCAGCGCGGGCGCGATGGGCGGGCACGAAGTCCAGTCGCACGCTGAGGGTTCGGATGGTGGGCATCGGGGCGACGTCGTCATCTCCCGGGTCGGCTTCGACTCCGGTGAGCAGCGGCGCCAGCCATAGGGGCCCCAACGCGATCGGCTCGATCGCGCGCGGGCGGATGTGTCCCACCCGGGTACGCCATTGCTTGTCCGGGCCGATTGCGACGCAATCACGTCCGCCGATGTAACTGGGCCAGCAGTTGCTCCAGCTGGCGTCGCGATGCCGGTCGATCTTGTAGCTCGGATCGAGCAATGCTCGGATGACCGCGCATGCCCGCCGTTCGCCGAGAACATCGACCCGGCCCATGCCCGCCATCGCTAATAGCCTTGTGGCCCGCTCGGTTTCGTCGCGGACTACTTGGGCGATGCCGCCGCTGATCGGCGCATTCTTGTTGCGCGCGAGCCGGGCGGTCTCGGCCATGAACGCCTCGGTCTGTGGGAATCGCAAGACCAGAAGCGAACGGTGTTCTTCTGCGAGTGGGGTGAGGGTGTCGATAAGAGTGCCGTAGGACTCCACCGCCGGCATTAGCCTGGCGTCGCGCAGTCGTGCCACACGAGCGTGTGCCCAGCGGCTGTGTCGTGTCATGTCGTGGGGCACACTGCGGTGAAGCAGTTGCAGGCCGCGTACATGAGAGCTGGTGCGCGCCATCTGTGCCAGGAACGTCCCGAACGCGGTTGACATGGCGGCGTAGGCGGCGTCACCGCGGAGTCCGTCGGCGATCCCGTCGACGGCGACGGCCACCGAATAGTACGGGCGCTCACCAGGATTGGCGGTACGCAGAATGAACATGTCGTCGAGGCCGGTCCCGGTCACCACAAGCGGAGCGGTATTGCCCAGTGGGGGTGGGAATTCCCAGCCTGGGTCCTGGGCCGGGTCACCGCAGGCAGGGTCGCCAGGGTTGCGGTAGACGTGTTCGCCGCGCCGGCGTCGGCTCCAGGTGCGCAGACCGTGGGCCCGACGCGACGCCCAGGACGGTTTGTCGCGCCATTCCATCGTGGCGGCGAATACGACGATCAACCATCCGAGCGCGGTCGCGATGGCCCAGGTCTGTCCGCCGCCGAGGACGTAGACGGCCAGCGCGGCACCGATGCTGAGCGCCCAGACGATGAGCACCGGTCGCGACAGTCCCAGCCAGCTGCGGCGGGCGATTTCCCCGCCGAGGATGGCTGTGCGCATGGCCGTGCTCATTCGCCGCTGCCCAGTTCGGCCTCGCCGGGAGCGGCTTCGGTGGTGCTGCGGGCCTTGTTCAGCGCACCGGATGCCGCTTGGGCCGCAATCGGTGAGGCGACCATCGCTGCTCTACCCAGACCACGCGCGACCGCACCGACTCCGCCAGCCGATTTCCGCACTGCCGTTCTGCCACTGCGTGATTTCGCCCCGGCGTTTGCGCTCAGTGTCCCGGAGAACCGCACTGCGGTCGGTGATCCGGCCGAGCTACCGGACCCATCTGCGCCGGAGCGTGTTCCTCCGGAACCGTCGCGGCCCGCGTTCGGGGACTCGCCACCACGACCGCCTCCGCTCGAACTGGCCGAGCCGTTACGTCCGGGGCTACGTCGGCCACTCCACCACATCGCAGTGCCAGCGCCGCCGACCGCGCCGGCCATCAGCGAACTCGCCTGCCCGAAACCTGCCGCGTCCGAACGCGAGGGCAACAGCGGTGCGTATCGCAGCACTGTCCACGGCGCCAAGCCGACGACGAGAAAGGCCACCACGACCAGGCACAGCTGGCCAAGAGTTCCGAGCTTGGCCTGTGCCGGATCACCCTCGGTCAGTGCTGAGTTCAGTAATCCCGTCATCGTGGCCAACAACAGGAACAACAGGGGTTTCGAGAACACGATGGCGATGAACAGCAGAACCGGGCGCAGAGCTTTCTTGCGCCAGTGTGGGTGCACCCACATGCCGAATCCGATTCCGCTGGCAACCGCGAGCATCGGCAGGGCAACTTGATGCATGAGCAGGCCGAAGAACACTGCCAACGCTCCGGCGATCAACAGCAGGAACAGGAACAACCCCACAAGGACACCGCCCGCCAGGTTGCTCGCACTGAGTTTGCCGGTGAACAGCTGCAAGTTGGTGATCATCTGACCCATGTCGGGTCCCGCAGCGCGGGTCACCGCGTCGGAGGCGTCGTTGGCCAGACTCACCAACAGGGTGGCGAACATCGGGGCGAACATCATCAGCAGGACCCCGGCGGGCATATACCCGAACAGATCGCCGCTGATGGTTTTGATCGTTTCGCCTTTCGCCGCCGCACGCCACAGTGCAAGCAGCGTCATCGCGCCCATGACGATGATGCCGATTCCAGTACTCAGCGCATACCAATGCAGGAACCACTCCGCGCTCGGATCGAACCGGCCGACGCTTGACAGGCCGTCGAGCACGCGTGAACTCAGTTCGACGGCACTGGCTTTCGACGAATTGGCCCAGTCATCGATCACACTTTCTGGGTTGTCGACGAACCGGATCGCTGCCACGTTCTTTTTCCACAGCCATCCGAACCCGGATAAAACTGCGGCCCCATTGGCGAACTGGGCACCGATCAGCGGATCGATAACCTTGTCGATGCGATCGGACAGGCTGGTGTTCTTCTCGAGCCAGTTTGCGGTGCCGCCGAAAAGCTTGCCCACCGAGCGGTTCCAGGCAAGGCATCGGGTCTGATCACCGGTAGCCGGGTCGGAGTTGGCGCAGTCGACGAAGTAGGCGTGTGTGCAGTAAGCGAACCCGACGTGACACGGATCAGTCCAAACCCGATCAGGGACCTTCTGGCCCGCAAGCTGTGCGCGGATCGCGTTCATCGACTGGTCGTCGGGCGTCGTAGACCACTCGAACCCCCAGGCATTCCATGCCGAGCGGCCCGTCCACCGCTTCAGATCATCCGCACACGCGGGCGCTGACATCTGGTATTCAGGGTCTCCAGCGGGAAAGACTTTGGGCAGCATGTCTTTCGGCGGCTCCGCGTGTTGGCTGATAATGGCCTGAACTTCGGCCTGACGACCGGTGACGGGCAGATCCGCACCAAGTAGTTGGGCCTTCGCCTTGTCGTCGGCAGTCCAGTACTGCAGCCGGTCTTCCACCGGCATCACCGCGTTGATGTAGGCGCCGACGTCTCCGCCACGGTCGGCACACGTGCCGGAGAACCATGCCGCCCGGAATTGGTCAGTGTTGGTGATGAATTGACGCAGGTCGGTGGGGAATCCGTCGGGGAGCGACTCCGAGGCTGGCTGTGTCGTGTTCGGCTGGGCGGAGGCCATACCTGCGCAGGAGGTCAGGACAGCGAGTATCGCTGTTACCGTGAGTATTCCGGCGATTATTCGTCGTGTGCGCATGCCCAGATCACCTCTAGTTCACGTAGAAGCTGAAGTAGCCGGAGTCCAGCGATCCACTCAGGATCGAATCCTTGCCGGGAGCGACGGTCTGATCCGGTGTCGGACCAGCCTGTGAGGTCAGGTCTTTGGCCTTCCAGTCATCGCCTTCCCAGACCAGCGAGACGGTATGTGTGGCCCAGGCAGTGATCACTGACGCCGGGTCGTGCTCGTCGATCGAGGACCGTGATACCGCCACCGTCCACACGGTCACCCGAGCCGCCAACGGCGTCTGCTCGGCTACCGACACCGCGCCAGGCACCAGATTCACCACGTCTCGATTCGGGTCCCGGCCAGTGCCGATATCGAGCGAGTGCCGCAATCCCGGTCCTGGATCCCGCGCGATCAATGCATGCTCCACCGCGGTCATCTGGATGCGCCCGACCCCGGCCTGCGTCATCGCCTGAATCACATTGACCGCGGCAGTCGCTGCCCCGCTTCGGTCGCGTGTGTAGCCGACCGGTACCCCGCCGACAGTGGAAGTGGGTCCGTGTGCGGCCAAAATCTGTGGCGCCCGATCATGTTCCCCCGGTGGGAACGAATCGCAGGAGTGCAATGCCAGCAGGCCGACCGCGATCAGCATCGCCGTAGTCAAGGCGCCGACGAACCATGCACGCTTTCGTGCGCCCGATGGCCGACCACCTCGATTCTCAGCCGATCCCGTTGAAGGCGCGGAATCGGGCGATAAGCTAGCGAAATGTGTTCTGTCTGTGGCCATTTCGATCAGCCTCCTCACGGCGTGTGAACTATCCGCCGACGACGAACAAAACGGTGGCTACGAGCGGGGACGCGAGTCCGACCAAGCCCAGAGAGATCAGGGCATCCTGCAGTTCCTCGCTACCTTCGGCTAAATCGTTGGTGTAACCGCGAGCCTTGGCACGTTTGACCTTGAACGCTCCGACGATCACCCGCACCGCGGCGCCGATCACGACCAGCGCCCACAAGAACGCCACGATCCGTTTCCACGACGCATCAAGAGCTCCGTCGAATAGCCCGAAGTTCGGGCGGATCCCGCCCAGCGGGTTGGTGATTCCTTCCGATGCCGACGCCGAAGGTGCCGCGGCGACGACCACACAAGCTGTCACCAACAGCGTGATCGCAGCTCGCGGCACTCGAATCCACTGCAGGGCAAAATACTTCCTCTCCACTACCATCACCTCCTTCATTTGGTTGGACGCTCACCAGCCCGGATTGAGCTCGTCGATCAGGTCACGTGAAACGGGTCTTCCGGTCTTCTGACTGCGGGAGAGTCCGTCATGTAGGGCGTAGGCAAGCAGCCGCTGATGAGTTGCTTCGTCGGCGTCTGCCGCCCATCGGGTATCGGGGACGAACCGGGACTCCATCGGAAGTGCCCGCGCAGCAAGGGTTTCTGCAACCGTGTCCGCGACGGTGGCGGCGACCTCTGTCCAGGCGCGCACCGACGCGCGGTTCATCCGAGCGAGCACGATCCGTTCGCCACTGGCCAGCACCGGGTCGAACGGCACCGCCACTATGCGGGTAATCCCCGCTGCTCCCAAGGTGTCAGTGATGCCGGAGTGCTGCGGGCCGACACCGCACAGAGCGATCACCGCTCGTGCGGCCAGGTCTTCGTGGCCGTCCTCAGCGATGCCGTCGAGCAGCCGCAAGGCGGACACGATCACGTCGCGCCGCCCGATGATGGGTACGACGAGTTGGGTGGCGTTGGCGACTGCCCATCGAAATCCCTCGGCCCGATCGTTGGTGCCGGTGTCGACGACCACCATCTCCCTGTGGCGCCGCAGCACCGCGAGGATCGCGGCACATTCGTCGCGGCCGATGCAGATGCTGCCACCTGGGGTCTGGTCCGAGGCCAAGGTCTCGTCGAGGGTTGGTTGCCGTTGCAGGAATCGCCCGAGTCCGGAGGCGTCGGTGTTGGCCGTGCACAGCTCGTGAGCGTGTCCGAGGACATCCCAGACGGTGTGTTGGCTGGTACAGCAAGCGGTGCGCGCAGCGAGGGTCCCACACGCCTCATGGGCGTCCCAGGCCACCACGCGCCCTCCGCGATGCCGCCCGAACAGCGCAGACAGCATGACTGTGGTCGGCGTCTTGCCGCTGCCGCCCTTGGGATTCGCAACAAGGATCACTGGTGTACCCGGAAGTGGCTGGCGGATCCGTTCCACCGCCTGCCGATACTTGACTTCCTCCCCTCGCCGTCGGGGGCGCACGCGCATGCCGAATGCGTTCGCTCGTCCGCGCCATCCCCACCGCGCGGGGTCGGTATGTACTCCGGCGGCGGGTTTGAGCAGCATCGCCAGCCGCGCCTCCCGCACTGCGGCCACCTCATCCGCGGACGGGTCGCCCGACCGGGTGAGATTCACCTCGCCGACGCCATACGGGTCGTTCTCATCGTTCACCGTCGGCCCGGCATCGTCTTCATCTGATCCCGTTGCGTTGTCCGCGTCGTCGCTGCCGATGCGGAGGCGCTGCCGACGCAGATCCACCGGCGCCTCAGCGGTGTAGTCGTCGCGTTCGGCACCATCGTTGTCCGGTTCGGATTCATTGTTCATCGCCTGCCTCCATTCCCAGTTCGTGTGCCGACGAGCCGATTTCGCGCTCGATCTCGACGCTGCGAAGTAGTCGGCGGACCAGGCGCTCACACGCCATTGGTGATCTCAGGAGCGTCCAGCAGGTGCTGGCCCCGCGTGTCTCGGAGTTCATGACGAACCTGCCATGGTCTGGGCATATTTGGCGGCCAGCGCGGGGATGGCCTTCACGTACTTCAAGGTTTGGGAGTTCTGGCAGACGCCTGCCGCATCGAAGGTTCCCTTGGGGCCGCAGTTGTACATGCTCAGCCACAATTCGGTCAGATCACCGTGCAACGTCCCCTGAGCTAGACCGGCCTTCGCTTGTTGTACGAGGTCGCAGTCGTATCTGGCCTGGCTCATTACCGAATCCGGGATGGATGTGATGTCGGCGTAGCCCTTCCCCTCGACGTCGAGTCCGTATGCAGCCCAGGTCCCGGGCATGAACTGCGCGGGTCCCCGCGCACCGTCAGGTGATACGGCATCGGTTCTGAACCCGGATTCCTGTTCTTCTTGGCCAGCCAACAGCGGGCCGGTCACTTCCGCGCAGGTCGTCGCAGCCTTGCTTATCCAGGGTTCGAATGCCGCGGGGACGGTTCCGGGCCGCAGCGCGGGCCCGCTCACGCCCGATGCCACCGGTCCGCATCCCACGACGAGCCCGGCCGCCTGCGCCACAATGACTTTCGATCGCGACGTCCTGTTTGCGTCAGGTTCCCCCGAAGTGGTCGTCGTGCTCGAGGCTTGCCGAGTGACGTCGTCGGAACCGCTCGCACTGACACCGTGTTGGGCTAGCCAGGGCACGGGGTCGATCTGGTGCCCGCCCTGTAGACGTCCGCCAGGTGTCACTTCGAAGTGCAGATGCGGGCCGCTGGCTTCACCGGCGCTTCCCACTGAACCGATGCGTTGTCCCGCCTTAACCCTCTGTCCGACAGCAGTTTTGACACCATCGACAGTCAGGCCGTCGTCGAACATATGCCCGTAGACGGTCGAGAGCAGGCTTCCGTCGATTTGGGTGTCGATCACAATCCAGTTGCCGAACCCCTGCGCCGGACCGGCCGCGACGACAGTACCGGCGGTTGCTGCCAGAATTGCCGTGCCTGCCGGAGCAGCCAGATCCACGCCCAGATGCATCTCACCGTCACGAGGACCGAATCCAGAGGACACCGTGTAGGTTCCCGCGGGCAACGGCATTACAACCGCTGTGCCCGTCTGCGGGTCGGTCCGTGGCATATCGGGCAAGCAGCCCTGCTGCACCGGTGTTCGGTCTCCGGACCCGAGCAACAGAGCGGCACCCAGGAACGCCAAGGCCGCGATCGGCACGAGAACCACCGTCAGCGCGGCCATCAGACCACTCCGATCGCATGGCGGATGCGGTTGCTGAACCAATCGGTGAGCCACTGGACAGTGGTTCTGCCGTCGGAGTCCACGACATAGTGGTCATAGCTTTCGTGGACCCCCGAGAGCAGGAACGACGCCACATCCGAGCCCTCGGACAGTAGTTTCGAAAGCGCATCGATGCCGTCGCCGCTGTTCGAGTCAGTCTTGGTCGTAAGTGATTTCGACAACCCGGTGAGGTCGGTGTTGTCCGAGCCGCCGGAGTCCTTCGCTTTTCCCGTCAGGGTGTCCAGGGCCAGGGTGGCGAATCCGAGTGCGGTCGGGATGAAGTCGAGCAGCCGGGCACCCACGGCGATCAGATCGCCTCCACTGCTGATGGTTTGGGCCAGTGCCCACACCTTGTCCTGGAGCTGACCGACCTCTTGGGCCAGTTTCGTCACATCCAGATTCGCCAGCACCGCCACTACTGCCGACACGATTTGGGCGGTGCCAGTGGTATCGGGGATCATCGCGATCAGTCGTGACGCAGTGTGTAGATCAACGCCCGCGGCCATCTTCACCAATGGCTTGAACAGGTTGTTCAGTTGGCCGAACAGATCGTGCAGCCCATTCACCTTGCCGGCGGTATCGATTCCGGGATCAGTGAGCACACTGATCATCCGTCCGAGCGCATCGGCCAGAGTGGGTATGTTTGCCGCGAAGGACAGCCCGTTGCTCACGACGTTGACCAGTTGGTTGATCACCACCGACGGCTTGAGTACCGCAAGTACCTGCGCAACTTGCGATGTCGTGTCCGAACTCTTCGAAGACAGCGACTCCGTAAGTGGTGCAATGGCATCCGACACCGCCTGCGCGTCCTTTGCCTGACCGCTCTGGTCACTGTTCTTCCCGTTCTGCGATCCGATGTCGGACAACGCGTTCAACGCGGTGCTGATATCCGAATGGCGCACCCCGTCGAGGACAGAACCGGCGGCCTTGTCCGCTGTTCCATCGGCAGCGTCCGAGAACCGCTTCTGTGCGTCCGGGGTGTTGGAGACCCAAGTACTCAAGTCAGCAAGTGGCTGGAGGGTTTTCACCAGATCAGCGGCGCTCGTGGCCAGCGCACTGGGATCAGAACCGGCGGCGGCTTGTTTGCCCAAGCGGGTGACGGTCGCGGGTAGATCCGCGATCTTGTCGGCAGATAGGTCTGTCGAGAGTGCGTGTCCGAGATCGTCTTGCTGGCCAGTGTTAGTATCGCCGCCGGTTTTCTTCGAGTCGTCGGACTGAGTCAGCGCACGTCCGATGCCTGCGGTGATCGGGTCTTCATTCGAGTCCGTGGCACAGTACTTGTCCTTGGTGGCACAGATTTCCGCCGTTACCGCCGACAACGCGCAGAAGCCACTCGAGCGAGTGCCGGCGATGCCCTGGCCATCCACAGTCGGACCCACCAGTTTGCCGCCGGCAGTGCCCTGCTTCGGATCCGCCACCAGCCCAACGGCGAGTACTCGATCCGCGGCCACCGGATCACCGCTGCATCCGATCGAGGCCGCGACATCCCCCATTGCGTCCGCTCCCTGGCTATATCCGGCCAGCACGAATTTCGTTGCCGGACAGACCCCTGAGATATCGCCTATCACCCGTCGGACGGCCGAAACACCAGTGGCTTTGCTGTCGCTGTAGGCCATGCCGTCGAACGCTTCAGCCGCATAGGCAGGGAACCGGTACTCGAACTGAGCGCCGAACTGCTGCGCCAAAGCCGTTGCTATCGAAGCAAATAGACCGACGGCTTGCGTTTCGTCGGCCCCTGCATGCGTCTCCCACGTTCCAGGAAGGAACACTCCTGCCACCGCGGGGCAGTTCACTTCGGTGGTATCCGACACTGGAGCATCGGCCTTCGCGATCCCCGGAACCATGGTCGCGGCCACCGCCGTTGCGCACGCCGCCATCAGAGCGAGCCCGCCTCCGAAATACCCGGTGCGGCTTCCGCGTGGGGACGGGACTGGCCCAGTCGTAGTACTGCGGGCCATCACTCGTTTCCTCTGAACTGTTTGCGCGCCCTAACCCATTCGTCCACGACCGAGCACTCCAGCACGAGTGGAGCGTTCACGGAATCGCTGCTCTTCCATGCCTTTTTGTATAGAGGGTGCCCTTGGGCCCGAAGATGTCGGATGCGATCTGGAGAATGCCCGGTCCGCTCGCTTATCTGATGAATATTGAGTAGGCGATCGCGATATGGGCGACCGCAGAGCTCACATGACTTCTCTGTCATTGATACACCTCCAGTTTCGAGCGCCGAGCAGCAATATCCCAGCCAGGCCACACACTGATTCATAGGCGCCGCGCGCCCTTCCAGTCGCATGGCGCGGCAATCTCATTCCGCGGGCACGACTTTTGTTGCGCGAATGATTGTGCGTTCGAGCGGTGTCTAGGAATTTGATTCGCGCTACTCGTCGAGTAGCCTTTATTCCTCGTCGAGGGTCCGGCGATGTCGAGCGGCTCGACGGGATCGAAGTTCGCTGTCGATCATCTCGTCGTAGAGGCGCTCGAATTGCTCGCTGAGTGCCCTGTCCCACACAAGGATTGGGCGGCCGTCACCGCGGAGCTGTCGCCTTCGGCAACCGTGCTCAAGGATCTTCATTTCGTCCCTCCCATCCGAGTCGGATGCACGCACGTGCGCAATGGCACGCACTTGGCGTTCATCCGAATCGCAGGAGTTTGCGTCGGCCATGCCTACGCTTCACATGCGCGCGCCGAATCCCGGCGGGAAGTCAGGATTGTAGGTTGACCAACTTGGCATCCGGTCCCGCACGGCGGTTACCGGGTAATCCCCAGAGGGGAGATAACCAATATATCCGACTGGGCATGGCCAGCACAAGAGAATTCTTCGGTAATCGGGCGCTGGCACGAGAATTGGATCGATTCTTATGGCGACTAATGTGATCTGATGTCAGCATTGTCGCAGCGCTCCCGGGTTCATACTGCGTGTCGCGCCTTGCGAGTGTTGCAGACACAGCTCCCGCGCCAGGCAGACATTATCATTGTCGACGGGTTAACCCCGACTTTCTTCACGCCAAAATCCACATCCGGACAGGAGGCGATCCATCATGTACTTGCATATCATCGCGGGCCCACCCTTCCCGAAGGAAGCAGAGGAGTACCTCGACACGCAGTTGACTCTCGACGCCCAAAACGCTGTCCATGAAGACTCAGGCGAATCCGCGGACGCGCGGATGCGTCAGTTCACTGAGCCTCAAGCGAAGTCGGCGCTGCTCGCGCTCTACCAGCAAGCTCGTGACGACTTAGCGCAGGTACGGACGATCTTCGGCGACGACAACCTTCATGCCCCGCAGTGGATCGAAGCCGTTGAGCGCGAGAAGGCGCTGCGGACTGCCTTGTACCTCGTCCTGAACGTGTATCGCCATCAGCCCGGTTTCGACCGAGACTGGACACACCACCTGCCCCAGATACCGTGATAATGATCGGCTTTTGCTGCGATTCGGATAGAGCGCACCTACTGAGCGCGGCTACGACTTGCGGACGCGATCGGCTGTCTCTTTGGCCCCGAGACGTTCGGAAGCCAGTTGACGCAAAGCGTTTCGGTCGGGTTTGTTGCTTCCGGTGGTCGGGATCTTTGCGAGGATCAGGACGAGTTCGGGCGTATAGGCGCCGCCCAGTTCGTTCCTGGCCCACTCGGCGATGTCGTCCTCCGACAGTGTGTTGTTTGGTGCCGCCACGACTGCGGCGCAGACAGACTCGTCGTTGTCAGCATTGCGCAGTCCGAAGACGACGGCCTGTTGGATGCCCGGGTGCTGATGCAGTACGTCTTCGAGCCGGGCCGGATATACGGTGTCGCGAATGCCGATGATGGTGTCTTTACTGCGTCCGACGACGGTGAGATACCCCTCGTTGTCGAGGAATCCGAGGTCTCCGGTGTGGAACCAACCGTCCTGAAGGGCCAGAGCAGTTGGTTCCGGCTGCTTGTAATATCCGCGCATCATCCCTGGGCCTCGTACCCAGATCTCGCCGGTGAGTCCTGTCTCCGCCGGGTCACCGTCAGGGTTTCGTATGGAGACCTGCGTTCCAGGCACCGGCCGACCAACGGTGCTCAACAATTCCGGGCGCTCGTGGTCTTTAGGGCTCAGTATCGAGATCTGCCCAATCTCATACGCGCCGTAGCCTTGGGTGATGATCGGCCCGAATCGCTTAATTGCCTGGGTGATTCGATGTGGCGAGCTCGGTCCTCCACTGATCATGAGCATACGTAGGCTCGATGTGTTGGTCTCATCGAGGGCAGGATGATCCAACAGCTGGTGCAGCATCGCCGGCTGCAGCCAGATGAAGGTGACCGCCTCCCGCTCAATGGCTTTCAGCACTTGATCAGGCTGGAACCAATCTTGCAGCACGACTCGGCCCCCTGCTGCGAGTACGGACTCGGCCAGGGTGCCTGCGAGGTGGCCGACTGCGGTACACATGAGCTGGATGGCGCCGACCCACATTTTGAGCGCGGGCCCGCTGAGATGGAACGGCACGGTGAAGTCCTGCGGTATGCCCTTCGGGGTTCCTGTGCTTCCTCCGGTCAGGCGAATCGACGAAAGGTCCTCTGGACGGGCCTGGATGGGAAGTGGTTCCGGCGATTCTTTGGCAGCCTGGTCTTCGATGTCCGCGACGCCCGGGTACGTGCCGAGAGCCAACGCGATGGTTCCCGGGCGTCCCTGAATGGCGAGCGAGATGCGTTCCGGATTGCGGTCCGGCGCGAATACGACTGCGGTCGCATCGATGGCCTGAAGGATCTCGGTGAGGACAGTTGGGGAAAGATCCTCGTACAGGACCGCGGTGCAGCATCCTAGGATGTTCGCCGCATACCTCAGTGTGAACGTCTCTGGCCGATTGCCGGTGGCCAGTGCGACGACGTCTCCTCGGCTCAGTCCCTGAGCCTGCAGAGCTCTCGCCATTCGATGAGCGCGGTCGAGCAGTTCCCCGAAGGTCCATGCGCCCCGCTGGTGCGTGATCGCGACCCTGTCCGCGTGCTCCGCGAACGCGGCGAGTGTCACACCGATGGAGGTCTCATCGTGCGTCGAGTGGCTTGATGCGGTCATGGCGCAATACACCTTTCACATCTCAATGGCTGACGGCGCGAACCTTGCGCAGGGCCTGCGCGATAGTGACGATTACCCGCACATCGGCGTCGATGTCATCGCTTTCCGGTTGTGCGACAGCTACTGCGCGGGTCGAAACAGCTGTTTGGTCTGCGTGAGTGTCCAGCGCCCGAAGTAGTCGCTGCGCCACTTCTTCTGGGCTGTAACCGATTACGCTCTCATTCGTCTTGTCCGGTGTTTCCAGGTAGGGGCTGATTCGCACCAGTCCGTCCCGAATCTCGATGAGACGACGATAGAAGCGTCGGTGCATGCCCGTCACCGTGATTCGATCGCGCCATGCGCTGTTCGGGATTCGGTCCAATGCGTCTTCGGGGAACTCCTTGTGAAGTGCTGTCCAGAGCGGACCCATGGCGTAGTAGGCACGCAGATGGCGCCACCAGATCCGGAGGGACGCAAGTCTTGTCGCCAGAGCCGGGTAGCTGATCCCGCTGAGGAACAGCACGATCCCGGGCAGCATCAGCCCAACCCCGGTCACTAGGAACGGCGGTGCCACCAGCCCTCCCGCCCAGTACACAAGATCTGCGACGACAAAGATTGCTGCTGCAATAGTTAACACGCCAGCCCCGGCCATCGTGATGAGAAGTGCTCGGCGTAACCGATTCTCCGCCCGCTTGGCGTACCGATGGGTGAGCACGCCAGCGCTCATGAATACGTAGACCAGGTACAAGTTCGCGGTCGTGTAGAACAGTCCGATGCTCGGGATTCCTCTTGGATTCGGTTGGGTCTGTGCCGGTAGCACTGCCGCGGAAGTCCGTAGGTCGACGGGCACCATCGCGGTCGAGACGACGAGTACGCCGATGACGACGGCGAGCACAACCGCCTGACGGCGAACTCGGACCAACGCCGGCTGAGTGTCGAACGCCGAGAACAAGAAGAAGCAAATCAGGCAGTATGCGACCGAAACGGTCAGCACGTGATTCGTCAGCCGACAGAGGATGGGTGTCACGCCTATCAAGCTGTTCCCCTGCGAAGCGGCGATTCCGAACGGAAAGCCCACAACGCCGAGCACTACAGCAGTCGCCACCGCCCGCAACCGCACATCCCACGGCTTACGGACGACCAGGTACACCATCCACATCAGGGCGCCGATGGATGCGGTCCACTCCACGACGAGCAGGCCGATCACAGCCAGCCCAGCCTGTCGGTCAGAGCCGCCCCCATTCGTTCGGCCGCGCCGTCCTTCGATGTTCCCGCCGCGAGACCGTCCAGAACCGATGCCCACTCGAGGATGATCGTGGCGACAGTCTCGGCTTCGCGTTCCTCGGCAGTGTCGTAGCAGGTGCGGCGCAACGCGCGCCTGACCACGTCGGGCGGTAGAGAACTGGTGCGTGACAGCTCCCGCATCAGTGTGTCGTCCTGCTCGTCGCTGTGGTGTCCAGCGACGATGTGCCCGATCTCGTGAACCACGATGTGGTTTTGATGGATCCTGGTTGTTTCCCGTTGATACAGGATGTAATCCGTTGTGCTGGTGGCGATCCACGCTCCGAAGGGTCCCGGCACGGGTATGGGGAAGGGCACCAATTCGATGGGCTTTCCGCGTCGTTCTCCCATGCGACGACACAGGTCGACGATATCGAGCGGCGGCCGGATCTCGAGGTCGTTTAGGACGCGGCGACAGCGCCTGCGCAATTCCCACTCGGCCCTCACACTCCCCTCCTCTCGGTGAGCAGCTCCCCACTCGATCCAGCCAGACTCCCTACCCGGGTGGCTTCACGAAAGATCCAGCGGTGAACCCAGTTTCAGTAGAATGCCCGCAAGATCGTTGGGGTCGAACTCATCGCCCCGCAGGGATATGCCTTCGACCTCGCCATCACGGGCCGCCATGATCAGTCGCAGCGTCACGTCAATCGACTCCACTGCCTCACCTGTACCGGTCAGGTACACGGCGGGAACGCCGAAGTGCTGTGCCACCGCTTCCAGAACATCCGTTAGGTCTGTCCAATCCGAGTCGCGTTCGCCGCGGCGGATCTTTTCGACCTCCTCGGGGGCGACAGCGCGGGCGAGGGTGGCGCCCACACCGTTCGCGATCTCCGCGCTCGTTTGCTCGGGTGTGCCTCGGCGATGGAAGGTGGCGAACAACTGATTGAACCGCACGCTCAGCCGCCGGGTGTTCTCCTCGGCCATTTCGCACCTCCTGTCCGTCTCTACTCGTCCCGAGTTTGGGGCGTTTTCGCAGGTACAAGCCGTACTGTACCGCTAGAAACCGCCCGTGATCAGCTGATTCACGGCGGGCGATGGCGACTCGTGTTCCTCATCGTTTGCCCTGTCGTGACTCGAACCGATCCTCGAACCGTTTGAAGGTTCCCTCGTCCAATTCCTCGCCTCGTCCCATCAGCCAGCGCCGGTACAGCTTCTCCTCGCGGTCTGGATCGTCTGGCGATACCGGCTCAGCGAGTGCCTCACCGAAGGCGAGCTCAATCAGTGGATGCGGCTGCTGCCCACGGTTTTGTTCGAGTAGGTCGGTAGCGAATGGGGCGACAAGGGCCCCGATCGCTTTGCCAATCCCGTCAACTGCGTCCGCCCATTGGGTCACAGTGGCGGACCGGAGCGCATGATGCGCGTTCAACAAGGGGAGCAGCTGATCGAGACTTATGTTCAGCGAGGTGACCCCCGGCTCGAGTGGTCGGCGGTCACCGTTGATCACGATCGGGGGGCGTCCATCTCGGTATGCAGCCAAGGCTGAACCTGGCAACCACCCATGGACTTCGTCGTACCGCTCGAACGTGCTCGCGTGCACGTTTTTGCGGAGTCGGTTAGCTTCAGCCTCTACCTGAGTTGAGACCGACGGCCCGTGCCGCGCGCGGATCGCCGCCATACTCTCACCCCGGCGGGCCTCACGCAGCACCCGAGCAAAGTACTCGCCATGGGCACCCATATCACTATCGTACTTCGAAAATCTTCTGAAAAATAGCCACGCATCGCCTCTTCGCAGGCCAGATCACCCCAGCACATCATCGATGTGGTGAAAATATGTTGAATTAGCAAGACAGACCAACTAGTCTTATGTGAAGCAGGTCACACCCGATTGGCTGTTTCGGTCGTTGGGGACCGACCTTGGAACCAGAAGTCGTACGGCTGTGAGGTGAGCAAAGATGACCGAACTGCCTGATCCCTCCGGGCCGAGGCCCGCGGATATGCCTCGACACAGCCCGAACTGCCTCCATGCAGACGGGCTCCATGTACCGAACCATTGGGTTGTCGTCGAAACGCTCGGTAGGCTCAGCGAATCTGCCGTCATTCTCGACGACATGTATCCGCGGCGATTCACCAAGCTGAATCGTGCCACCATCGCGATAAGCACCTCGATCGCTCGAGAACTACATCGGTTGGTCGAGTGCTGCACAGCAAGTCGCCGAACCGAATCGACCGACACCAGGTTGCCGTGCGCAGCGATGATCCGTCTCATTGCTGAACCAATATTCGGGCCCTACGGGCAAGTGCGCGCCGTCGCACTGTGGGCTGGCACAGTCGGCACGGTGCCACCGACAGCGCCGACCGTCGGTGTTGTGGAATGGGATTCGACTCTTACAGTCGCAGTCTCCACCGGCGCGGCAGCCCTGTTGCTCGTCGATCAAGCCCCGAAGCCGAGGATGCTGCCCGAGATGTTGTCGAGCCTCGGCTGGATCAACGACCGGTCCGAATTCATGGCACTGTTCAGATTGACCGACCCGATCGATGCCTGGTCAGGCACTGCGGCAAGGCGTTTCGACGATGGGACTCGACACCAGTTCCACATCGTCGCTCGCGCCTCCGGCACCGGGGCCAACCGAACCGTTCGCGCGATCGTATGCGATACACCCGAAGCCCAACTGCCCTCGAAACCAGATCTCTACTGCAGCGCGATCCGACATGTGCCGATCCTGCGTGGCCACGCCCTGGCCCTGGTTGACCTCAATTCCATAGCCGTACACGACTGGGTAGCAAACGACGGCGATCCCATTGCCGGCTGGTGCCACCATCAGCCCTATGTCCACCCGGCTGATAAAGAACTGCTGTTCACCACATGTCGTGACATGCTCTCCGGCATCACACTGACGGCACACATCGAAGCGCGACTTCGCTTCGACCCAGCGGACGACTGGATCCGACTTGATTCCCGATGGACCCGCGTAACCTCCGACGATCAGCCACAGGCGCTCGTCGATGTCACCACGATCCCCCCGAATCCGCCATCCATAACCGACGAATGCGAACGCTGTCACCAACTTCCGCGCAACGCTGCCTGACGTTGATACCCCCTTGCGGTGCAACAGCTCTGACGCATCACGACAGATCGAGGACGTCGTCGAGCGCAACTCACCCGGCACCGAGAAACTCCCGCTCGCGGTCAGGAAGGTGCCCTCACAGCAGTAGGATCTGGGACTGCGACGCTACGTATTGCCTTACGCCAAGCCATATTTCGAGCCTGGATCACGGTATGATCTCGGTCGTGAGTTGAGGATCCGGCTCGCGAAGCGGGCGGGTCCGGGCAGGGGGCCGTGTTGTCGAGGGTGCGGCGTTGGTCGGGCCGGGAGGTCCGGGCACTTCGTGAGGCCCGGCGGATGAGCGTGCGCGAATTCGCCCGACATCTCGGCGTCAGCGATCGACTCGTATCGAAGTGGGAATCCGGCGGTGAGACGACCTTCCCGCGCCCCGTGAATCAGGCGCTGCTGGATCGTTCGCTCAGCACCGCGGACGATGAGGCAAAGTCCGTTTTCGCCGAGTCGACTTCGACAGATTCCGTGGTTGCGCGCGATCTTCCGACGTTGTGCCAGTTGATGCCGGATATTCAGGACTTCACGGGCCGGACTGACGAAGTCCACCACCTGGGCGGGCAACTCGAGTCTGATCCCGGCACCGCGGTTCGGCTCGTCGCAGTTCACGGCACTGCGGGCGTCGGCAAGACAACATTGGTCACGCATGTGGCGCACCGCGTACGACACCGCTTTCCGGACGGGCAGTTGTACGTCAATCTCCGCGGGGCGCAGGCCCAGACGATCGACGCCAACGACGCGCTCGAACGATTCCTCCACGATCTCGGCTCAGATGTCGAAGACCTTCCCGACGGAGTGGAAGACCGAGCCCGACTATTCAGGGCGGAGTTGTCCGGGCGCCGGATGCTGGTGGTATTGGACAACGCCGGCGACGAAGAACAAGTCCGGCCCCTGCTCCCGGGCAGCGGCGAGTGCGCAGTACTGGTGACGAGTCGGCGACGACTGCTCGGTCTCGCGGGGGTGCGGCATGTGCCACTCGGCGTGATGTCGGCCGAGCAGAGTGTCGAATTTCTGGCGACCGTGATCGGTAGTAAACGCGTCGCAGAGGAGCCCGATGCTGCACGCGAGATCGTTCGGCTTTGTGGGCGTTTGCCTTTGGCTCTTCGGATCGTCGGTGCCCGGTTGGCATCGCGTCCCGCAGGATCCCTGACACGATTCGCCGATCGGCTCCGAGATGAGCACGCTCGCTTGGACGTTCTGCGAGCAGGGGACTTGGAGGTTCGGGCCTCTCTCGGGCTGAGCTACGAAAGTTGTTCCCCCGAAGTGCGATACGCGTTCAGACTCTTGGGAATGCTGGAGGCGAGCGAAATCCCGACCTGGGCGCTTGCACTGCTGGCGGACGTACCGATCGACGCCGCGGAGACTCTTCTGGAAGAGCTGGTCGACGCCGAACTGGTCGAGCCCGTTTCCGAAGCGGCTGACACCGGCCGGTACCGCCTGCACGACCTGCTGCGATTGTTCGCACGTGAACGGCTCGAAGCGGAGGAGACAACCGCCTCAAGAGTGCTGGCGGCGCGGCGACTTCTGCATGAGTACACCCGAGCCTGCGAGTATGCGACGTCCCGCATCGAACTCGGTGGTCGGCAGGCAGCCGAACCAACGTTGCCCGAAGTCAAGGCGGCCGTCGACTCCGATGTGCGTGCATGGTTCCGAGCCGAGAGATCGGGCCTGGTCACGGCAGTGACGCTGGCCAATGACCTCGAGCTTCGGACCGAAACGTGGCAGCTGGCGGAGCAAGTCGGCGCGCTGTTGCAGTGGCAATCCGGTTGGAACGAATGGGAGCAAGTCCTCGAATTGGGCCTGACAGCCGCAGTGCTGGAGGGCGAGACCGCCGGAGAAGCGCGAATTCGGTGCAGTCGCGGCCTTTTGCGCCGGGCACAAGGCCGATTTGGCGAGGCCATCGACGAGCTTCAGCACAGCGCGATGACGTTCGTCGAAGTCGGCGACGACTTCCAGTACGCGGTCGTGCAGCGGCAACTCGGCGACACCTTCCGCTACACCGGACGGCTCAGAGACGGAGTGGACAAATTCTCCGCTGCTCTGACCTACTTCGAAACCGGCGGAAACCCGCGGATGACAGCCGGAGCGCTGAACGGACTCGGCGACATCTACCGGGGTCTGAGTCGCTGGGACGAGTCGACACGTTGTCTGAACCGCGCCATCGACATCTACGCCGAGCTCGGCGACCAGCGCGAGCACGCCCGCGCGTTGGTCCGATTGGGCATCGTCTGGCGTGACCGCTGCCGATACGACCACGCCGAGGACCTCTACATGCGAGGGCTGCAGGTCTTTCGGCAACTCGGAGACCGGCGGTGGGAGGCGCGCGCCGCGCGACATCTCGGAATCCTCCAACGAAACAGAGGACGGGTTCCCGCCGCTCTCGAACAGTTCGCCGAGGCACTGACTGGCTTCGAATCGCTCGCCGATCACCGCGGAGTCGCGGTGACGCTGCGCAACATCGGTGACGCGCACCGGATCGCGAAGGATCTTCCTGCGGCCGAGGAGGATTTGAGTGAGGCTCTTCGGCGATTCCTCGAACTCGGCGACTTGAGATGGGAAGCCCGGACCCGGATGAGCCTTGCGGGCCTCGACTGCTCGCGTGGCCGTTACGAAACATCGGAGAGCCACCTCGAGGCAGCCTTGGCGACCTTGACCAAGATCGACGATCGTCCGGGGCAGGCGCGAGCCTTGCATGGGTTCGGCGTTCTACGACGCGGACAGGAACGATACGATGACTCGCTCCGAGCGTTCGCCAGGTCTCGGGACATCTTCATCCAGCTCGGCGACGAGGTGTGGGCGGCCCGACTGCTAGCCGGTTCCGCCGACACGATGCGCGCGGCGGACGACCTCGGCTGGCAGCGTGCCCTCGCCCATGCTGAGCAGGAGTGCGTCCGCGCGGGAGCTCGGACGCCGGAAGAGGTTCGCAATTGGCTGCTTGAATGGTGAAAACGCCTCACCGCAAGGAGATTCGGTGCCGAACAGGAGTCGCTACGAGAACCTGCTGCATGCTTGGAGCGGATCGCTCGCCCCGCACGCGGCCGCCCTCGCCGAAGCGTCCGCAGCAGCCCGGGCGGCCGTGCCGGTTGACTCCGAACACCAGCAGGCCGTCCGCGACGTCACAGCAGGCGTCGTAGCGCCGGCACTGGTCGGCTACGTGCTGTGGACCCTCAAGCGTGCCGAGTCGCTCGGGCTGGATCGGCTGTGCTTCTTGTCTCGCGACGGACAGGTCTTCCACGAAATCGCTCAGCGACTCGCTCCACGGCTCGCCCCCGGTCTCGAATTGGAATATGCCTACAGCAGTCGCCGCACGTGGAGTCTGGCCGCGGCGGATCTCGCGGACCTTTCTCGTCAAGACTGGCTGTTCAACAGTTTCATCAGGTCCAACGCCGAAGATGTGCTCGCCCGCCTCGGTCTGCCTCCCGAAGATTTCTTGCCACTGATGGAACAGGCAGGTGTGTCGCTCAACCCAGAATTGCGCGCCGACCAAGCTGAGCAAGGCAGCGCTCTCCGTGCGTTCACGGGAATGCCTGCTGTGTCGCGTGTGGCGGCTCCCCGCATCGAACGCATGCGTGAACTCGTCCGCGCCTACGCCGTCCAGACCAGGATTGCGTCCGCCAGGTCGGGCGTGGTCGACGCGGGGTGGACGGGTCGGATGATCGGCGCGCTCACCACCGTCACGGAGGGGCTTCCGCAGCCCCACGTGTTCTTTTGGGCGCACGAACCGCGTGTGACCGGTTGGACCGACCGCGACCGTGTCTCGGCGTACATGTACAACACCGACACCAAGGACGGCGTCGATTTGCGGGTTCCGGATACGCCGTTCGTGATCGAGACGTTCTGCATGTCCGACCACGGCATCGTGGCCGACTTCCAGCGTCTGAAGAACGGTGAGATCGTCCCAGTTCTTGAGTCCGAGACCAACCAGCCGGTGGAAGCGTGGGGACTGAAGACCGTCCGGCACACCATCGACGGCTTCTGCGACGCTCTGCCCACCTCCGCTGCCAAACTGCTGGCGACGACTGACGTCAGACCGCTCATTTCTCTTCTCCTACACACGTTTTGGATCACTCCGACTACCGCTGAAGCGGTCGCATGGGGCGCCTACCCCTATGACAGCGATCCGATGGGCCGGTCGATGCGGCCATTGGCGCGGCCCTTTGACCAGCGCCATCTACGCGACGTAATCGGTGGCGCACCTTTAGCAAAGGGAGATCGAGCGTGGCTTCAGGGATCACTCGCCCTGAGCGGTGAGAAAGGACGTGCTGTGGCGGCCCGGCTGGCTCCGACCTTCGCAGTCGCCGGGGCTCCGGCGACTGACTGATCACGACCGGAATCCCCAGCTCGCGAACGCATACCAGTTGGGTGATGCGAGTCCTAGGAGCCGATCCGCCTCCAGTACCCTCTGTGCACATGGCACGGGATGAGCGCGGCGTGACCGCCCAGAGTGAGGACTTCGCTGCCTGGTACAACGAGGTGGTCTTCAAGGCCGGCCTCGTCGACCGGGGCCCAGCCAAAGGAACCATGGTTATCCGACCGTATGGGTACCGGTTGTGGGAGCAGCTGCAGTCCGAACTCGACCGCCGCATCAAGGAGACCGGCCACGAGAACGCGTACTTCCCGCTCCTGATCCCAGAGAGCTATCTCAGCCGCGAGGCCGAGCACGTCGAGGGCTTCTCACCGGAACTGGCCGTCGTGACCCACGCGGGCGGCAAGGAACTCGAAGAGCCGCTCGTGGTGCGGCCGACCTCGGAGACCATCATCGGCGAGATGATGGCCAAGTGGATCAGCTCGCATCGGGACCTGCCGATGCTGCTCAACCAGTGGGCCAACGTCGTCCGGTGGGAGCTGCGTCCTCGAATGTTCCTGCGCACCACCGAGTTTCTGTGGCAGGAGGGCCACACCGCACACCTCGACGAAGCCGACGCAATGCGTGAGACCATGCTCGCGCTCGACATCTACACGGAGGTCGCGCGGGATCTGGCCGCGATGCCGGTGGTCCCGGGTGAGAAGACCCCCGGTGAACGATTCGCCGGAGCGGTCTCAACCTTCACCATCGAATCCATGATGCGAGACGGCCGCGCACTGCAGGCCGGAACCTCGCACTACATGGGCGTGAACTTCGCACGCGCCTTCAACATTCGCTACACCGGCGAGGCCGGAACCGAAGAACTGTGCCACACCACGTCCTGGGGCATGAGCACCCGGATGATCGGCGGCATCGTCATGACCCACGGCGACGACAAAGGTCTGGTGTTCCCGCCCCGCCTCGCGCCCTACCAGGTCGTGATCGTCCCGATCATTCGCGGCGGCAATGTCGCGGTCGAGGAAGCCGCCGAGAACTTAGCGCGTCGGCTGCGGGCAGTCGGAGTGCGCACCCACGTCGATGCCCGGACCCAGGTCTCACCGGGCTTCAAGTACAACGAGTGGGAGATGCGCGGCGTCCCAATCCGCTTGGAACTCGGCCCTCGCGATCTCGAATCGGGCACCGCGATGATGGTGAAGCGACTTGGCGACGAGGGCAAGCAGTCGGTGTCACTCGAGAACCTGCCGGATGTCATGCCGGGCATTCTCGACGACTTCCAAGCCTTCCTCCTGGCCCGCGCCACAGAGTTCCGCGACAGCCACACCCGCGCCGTCGACTCCTGGGACGACTTCGCCGACGCGGTGTCCACGGGCTGGGCGCTGGCCCTGCACTGCGGAATCCCCGCTTGCGAGGACGACATCAAGTCTGTGACGGCGGCTACACCGCGCTGCATCCCGCTCGACGGCACGCCTGACGCGGGCAATTGCGTGCGGTGTGGCGCACCCTCCGCCTACGGCAAACGGGTGATCTTCGCACGGGCCTACTAGTCGACCGCGCCGCCCCGTGCGCGTACGGGTGCGCGGAGTGACCGCGACTGGACGCCTTCCTGCCCGGCGGCACGGGTGCGGAAATCCGTTCCCGCGCCGCCGGGCGTCTACCGCACTTGATGGGTCAGCACCGGATGCGTTGCCAACGGCCATTTTCGGTACGCGCGAATCCCCAGTCGCCGGGAAATTCGATGTGCTGGTCGTTATGTTCGCGCGCGGCGGCGAGAGCGCGACCGAGCCCCACCAGGATCTCCTTGTAAGGACAGCCGGTACAGGTGAGGTGGTGGACTTCGTCGAGGCTCAGCGCCCATGACACGACACCTAGCGTTAGGACCGGGTAGCCGCGGGTGCGGTTCATTGTGAAGTCGAGGAACGGGCTCACGTCTACGAGGAGAATGTCACCGGACCGATGGTCGGTCACCTCCGGGCGGGCGAGGAGTTGTCGGCCTGTGGCGGTGCCGAGCACGGAACGGTCGTCATCGTCGTACACGAGTCGATAGGTGGCGCCGGCGCGCAATCCAGTCGAAGGCGCGAAGAGCTCTCCGTCTGCGCCCCATAACCTCGCGGTCAAGTCGTCCGTGACCTGTGCGGCGGTGCGATGAATGTACAAGGCGGCGGTGTAGGAAATGCCGCGGGCACGGGAGTCGGCGCGTGCGGCGCGGGACGCGGCACTGTTGTTCCTGGTCAACGGGGCCCAGTTTCCGGCGGTGACGGCCACGCCCATCACCGCCTGGATATCGAATGCTTCAGCGGCGCAGGGTTCCGCGACGGTCGAAGACCCTTCGGTTGTCGTCACCGGTCCGGCGTGGACGGACATCGGCTCGAACTCCGGCCAGCGGTATTGGCACGTGTGGTGCGGGCCCAACTATAGAGCCCTGCTGGTGAATCCAGTCGTCGGCGCGCAGGGAAGCCCAGGTCGACCCGGCAGGCCGCGCTGCCGTTCACCGAGCACCGCGCCTCGGGTCAACGGTCATCGCGCGCCCTTCGACCATGCGCTGCCCAGGTTTTGCAGGCGACGTCTCCGACCGGCGCAGCCAAGGGGTACCGGCCAATGCCGCTGATCACGACTGGTCGGTGTGCTGGGACGGGCCGAAAACCATCGAGAGTGAATAGTCGAGTTCCATGTCCGCCGCGGCCTGCTTGCAGCTGTCCCAGGCGGCGGACAGTGCCGAGTTGATCCGGCTCGCTCGAGCGTCCGAGATCCTGTTCTGGATGTCTCGGGCGGCGGCGGTTCCCAGCGAGGACCCGGAGATCAGTTCGTCGATGTCGACCATGCTCTGGGAGCGAGGGAAACCGATATCGGTGTTGTGGTCGGTCATTTCGGCTCCTTGCCAGCCAGTCGTCCGATCCATTCCACGTTCTTGGCGAGCGTCGACCAGCGTTGCTCCACCACGCGTGCGGACCTCTCCCCGTAGATTTCCGCGATTTCCCGGGTCGAGTATCCACACGCTTTACCCCACACGATGTTTCGGTCCCGCGGGGACAGTTCAGCCATGTACTCGTGCAGAATCAGCTGGTCGATGGCCTCCTGGCTCGGGTCCGGGATGTGGAAGTCCTGGCTGGGCCTGGTGATCTCGTGGCGCAGCGCGGCCTGATGAATTTTGCGGGCGCGTTCGTCGGCGCGCCGCTGTTTGCTCAGTTCGTTCGCCGTCGCGTGGAGGCAGGCGACCGCGAAGTAGGTCGTGAGGGCGGCTCCGCCGTCGGTGCGCCATCCGGTGCCCTCGAGGCAGCGGCGGCGGAAGGTGTGCAACGCGGTCATCGCCGCCATGTTCACCAGCGACGTCCGAAACTCCGTGTCGTAGATGATCCGGTCGGCCTCGCATACGGACGGGGTGAACACGATCCCCTTGTGCTTGAACATCTCGAACAGGTGCCCCGCACACATCCACGCTTCGAGCACCCCCATGCCGTATTTCAGGAGCTTGTCCTTGAACGTCTCCCACACGGGACCCTCGAACCCGACTGACTGCAACGCAGCGAACAGCTTGGCGTCGCCCGCGATCTGCTCGCGGTGAGCCGCCTCGACGAGAAAGCCCTCCAGTATCTCCAACAGACTGCGAGCATTCTCCGCATCGAAGCTGAGCGTTTGTGTGATGGCTGGGATCTCGGGGATCTCGCCCATCCGAGCATCAGCCATTCGAGTCGGAGACCTCTTGACCTGGATCAGGATGCCCCCGGTGCCGCAGGCAGGGTCCTGGATGGGGACCACGTAGTCGGCCATGTGGTCGGCCATCATTCCGCTCACCAGGTCAGGTGTGTAGAAGGTCCCGCCGCGGTTGTCATCGGTAGCCACATGTGCTCCATTCTTCACGGTCCTGGGCCAGATGCTCTCCTGGCCGATACAAACCCCCGGCGACGACCGGATACCTCGGTTATATGTGGCGATGGGAATCCATACACAGGCTGGAATCGCCGAATTCCCAACATGTCCGATACACGCGAGGACCAGTGCATTGCGCGCCGGACGCCGCATACAAACCCGGCATGATCGACCACATCCTCACCGGCGCCGGGGCTGTCAGCGCACTCGGTGGTTTTGTCTGGTGGCTGCGCCACGACGGCGCGGTCCGCCTCTACGCCGGAATCGTTGCCGTCCACCACCCCGACCGTGCCCGCCGCCGCGACGCCCGCGCGGTCCTTGACGCCACCAGCATCGCCCCGAGAGAGCGCCGTCCGAGATGTTGACGACGAGCGGCAGAACGCTCCACCGACCGTGTGCTGATCGCCGGCTATCCGTCCGCGCCCCGACTAGCTGAGGAGTGCGCCATGCCGGAACTTGTTGCGTAGGTGGGTAACTGGTGCACCCTTGCCAGGACGTTCGAGGACGTCGAACAGGCCACACTGTTTGAGGAACTGTCCTGTTCTGCCGCCTATACGAACGCCAGGTGGTCGTCAGAGCCCATTCTCAACCGGTTCCGGTCGAATGTTCAGCAGCCTCGACGTAATCACACTCAGGGGGCGCCCACACCGCCGCGCATATACGCGGTCAGGAATCGACGCAAGATCAGCTCAACGAAGTCACTTGTGCACGTAAGCTTCTCGATATCCTCTGTCGTGATAATCAGGACCTTGATTCCGCGAGCGATCGCGCCAATGCCCAAGGCGTGAGCATTCGTATGATCATGGGCATCTCCTGTGATCCCGTTGGCCGCTATCAGAATGCCGCACTCCACGCTGCGATTTGCCAGGATGTTCACGAAGTAGCCCAGCGTGCTGCTGTCTACGGGACGGCTCCAGTTCTTGCACTCAATCAAGATCACATGTGGTAGGGCGTGAAAACCGTCTTGGTGCTTGCCGTTGCACACGCCAACATCGATTTGCTCGGTGTCAAAGTAGCTCACTCCGTTGTGTTCGGCGAAGCATCCGGGCACCGCATCGAAGAGATGGAGCGCAAGTGCCTCGTAGGCTTTTCCCTGAGCGTCGGTGTCGGGTGCAGTTCGTGCATTTTGTAGATGGCGCTGAATTTCAGCTGGGTCGATGCCGCGCATCATCCGTGCACCATCTGGTTTCGAGCTCCCACCAGAAGAGCGTCCAGCTGGTTGTCGAGTACCTTCCGGTAGAAATCGGTGAGGCTCATCGCCCAGACCATGGGGTAGTTCGCAGATGCGCTCAGCGCCGGCAACCCATCCGGTGCATCGTAAAGCAGTAAACCGATTGCTTGGTGACTCGAGCGCACATATTGTGAAAGCTGCTCTAGTGCGGCGCTTACGGTCTTGGTTCCACGCGAACCCTTCACGACTTCCACCAGAACCGTTTCACTGAAAGTCGGGACAGAAAAAGCGAGATCCACCCCGGCATCGTTGGAGATGCGTACTTCGCGCTGCGCAATCGCGCCGTGCGCTGTCAGCAGTTCTTCAATGAACTTGACTATGTCCGCCTCGCGCTCCATGCGTTTCGGTGGCCGAAGCGATTGCGTAGCAAGAAACTCTTGAATCAGCGATGAGATCTTCGTTGCCTTGCCGGTCCCTGTAGGACCGAAGATGAGTGCTGGTCGCTGCGCCCTCTGCGAGTCGTAGAAGTCCCAGAGGTCCGACTGAATCCGTTGTCGACGAAGGCGTTCCAAGAACAAGCCAACGTGGAAGCTAAGAGCCTCGCGGTTTTCCTCAGTCGCTCTGACCGTCATTAGATCGCCCAAACCGGGCAGGGGCGGTTCGTTGGGATCTACGATCACCAGAAGTGAAACCCGTCGGGCGACGGCGATTCCGAGTTCGATGAACAGTGCCGCCCGCGCGCCGCTGTTGTGTTCCGTGCCTGGCGGAATCACCGCGATGCCGCAATCGAAGCGGTCGATCGCCTCCCCGGCGAGATCTGCGCCAGCACCCAGATGAGAACTTAGTTCGAAATCGACCTCGCGATCCTTCAGAATTTCGAATAGGACGTCCAGGTCTAGTGAGGCGGGCTTCATGACCAGACACAGCATGATCAGATCCTACTCACCACCACCGACAGGCGAACGACGTCGCGAACCGAACATGGCGGTGACAAGGTCTTGAAGTAGTTGTGTGAGTTGCGTTTTCGGCGTGTCGCTAGAAGAAGGATGGCCCTGGTGTTGCGGTTAGCGAGATGCCACTTGGCAATCCTCACCGAAAGACGCTGCCGTGCTTGTGTTCTCGTCATCACCTGTGCCCGTTGCGGACGCCGAATCGACCTTGACCGATCAGGGGGCCACGCTCGACACCTGCCGGATCATCGCCGGTTGCTCCTCATCCATGCCGATGTGCAGCAGTATTCGCAGGGGACGAGTTCGCCGAGGTTGAGTGTGTGCCAATCGACGCCGACGACGTCATGCACGTTCATGCCCTGATGGTGGGCTTGGCGCTGCCCCTCGAGCAGCCAGTGGCAGTCGGGGTCGTTGTGGTAGGAGCGTCCTGCCTTGGTGCGGAATCCTCGCGGAAGCACGTTGGTCGGCGGCGGCTTGCACAAGTCGCACCATCCCGCGGGCAGATCGTGGATGCAACGGGTGCTTTCGGCTGGAGGCGTCGATTGCGGCTCGTCCGTCGGCGGGGCCGCGTCGACGGGGATCCACCCTCGCTTCCGCGCCTCGCTCCATACCGCCAAAACGGATCGTTCGTGTCGCTCGGCGATGTCGGCCCAGGGGAGTTCGGCGGAGATCTCACTATTGAGCTGTTCGCGTTCGTCGTCGGTCCATCGTTTGTGGGACTGGCCGGTGCGTTCTGCTCCCTTCTTCGCCGGAGCGGGGACGGGGTCGACGATGTCGATTACGGGCCAGCCCAGGTTCGCGTCCTGAGCCAGGTAGGTCCGGCCGGTCTCCCGTTCGCGCCGGGCGAGGTATTCGCGCCGCCAGCGTCGTTGCGCCGAAGTGATGAAATAGCCGCTCTCCTGGGCGATTCGAGGATATCGAGCTGCCAGGGAGACCGCGACCGCTTTCGCGGCTCGCGCGTCGCACAGCGGGTCGTGCTCGTTCGTCAGCTCGACGTCGTAGCGTGCAGCCAGTGCGGACAAGCGCCTCGATTCCTGCCGAGTGGGGTCCTGATGCCAATCCAGGATGAGGGGGTCGACGACCATGATGTTCGCCCAATCCGGCTGTGGAATCCCGTGCCGATTGAACTCGCGGTACAGCATGGTCAGGTCAAATCGGGCGTTGAAGGCCACCAGCAATGTGTTCGTGGAGATCGCCTGCCGGAGTTCATCCGCGACGGCGGTGAAGACTTCTGCGGGCGGTCGTCCGCTACGCGCGAGGAGTGCGTTCGTCAGCCGATTCACCGCAGTCGCGGCCGGCGGGATCGGCACGCCCGCGTCGACGAGCCAAGTCCGCTCCTGACCGTCGCTGCGCACGAAACCAATGCTCAGCACGCGATCTCGGTTGACGTCGGTACCTGTCGTCTCCGTATCGAGGCTCGCCATAGGCAGGCGATGCCACCCGTCGTGGTCGCCGATCGGAGGATTCGCGCAAGGGTGGCACAGAATCATCCAGCCGTTCAACGTCTTTCGGACGGTTCCTTCTCGAGGCGGGACGAGGGCATGGCATCTGACGCATTTCCCCTCCCTGTCATTCGCGATGTCCATGAGTTGTATTTACATCCCGCCACCGACAGGTTTCCATCGAAAAATAGATCCCGACCTGTCGTTTTGTCAATTGAACATCCAATTGCACTTGCATTTGCAAGCGGATTGACTCGTGTTGCAGCAGTGCAGCGTTCATGTGCTCTTTGCCGAGTCCTATTGGAGTTCGACCCATGTCGTCTTTAGGTCGGAGTACTTGTCCAGTGCTGCAAGGCTCTTCGATCGTCCGTACCCCGATCTCCTGACGCCGCCGGATGGAACGCTGAGGTCATCGGACTCGAACCCGTTGATCCACACGGTTCCGACCTTCATCCGCTTCGCTGATCGAAGGGCGGTGTCCAGCGAACCCGTCCATATCGACGCCGCCATGCCGAAGCCAGACCGCGCCGCTGTCGTCACCGCGTCACCGATTTCCTCAAAGGTGGACATAGCAGCGATCGGACCGAAGACCTCCACATTCAGCAGGCGAGCCTCTGGCGGGAGGTTGACGAGAAGCGCTGGGGACAAGTAGTAGCCGCCGCGCAAGACTTCGATTCGCTCACCACCGACAGCCAGCTTGCCGCCCATTGCCGTCGATTCCGAAATCGACTGGCACACAGACTCATACGCGGGTTCCGATATGATCGGTCCGACATCGGTGGTCCATGAGAGCGGGTCGCCCACGGAAAGCTCCTCCGCGGCGCGGAGCCAGCAACTTACGAACTCGTCGGCGATTCGCGTATGGACGAACAATCGTGCTGCGCCGGTGCACATCTGGCCTTGATTGAAGTACGCGCCCCAGACGATCCGCCGGACGGCCTGATCGATGTCGGCGGTGTCGGGGCAGACGATCACCGAGGACTTGCCCCCTGTCTCCGGCCAGACGCGTTTCCCGTTGCTATCGGCGCTGTAGCGCATGAAGGCGCGACCGGTCGCAGGTGAGCCAGTCACCGAGATGATGTCGATGTCTGGATGTTGCCCCAGCGCCGTGCCGGAGACGGCGCCCAGTCCAGGCAGGACGGCTAGCACGTCGCCCGGGACGCCGGCGTCGAGGGCGAGCTCGCAGCAGCGTAGGACGCTGAGCGGGGCCTTCTCGGATGGTTTGACCAGGACGGAGTTTCCGAGTGAGAGTGCCGGTGCGACTTCGTAACCGATCGCGGCGAGCGGGAAGTTCCACGGGGTCACCACTCCTATGACGCCTGCGGGTTCGCGTGCAACGATGGCCATCGAATCGGGGCCGGTGTCGGGGTGCGCCCCGGCGTGCTTTCCGATGGCTTCGGCATACCACCGCACGGCTTTCACCACGCTGCGCAGATCGATTTCGAGGCAGTCGCGAATCGGCTTGCCGGTCTCGAGGCAAATCAGTAGCGCCAGGTTCTCTCGATCACGCTCGATGAAGTCGGCCCACCGCAGCAATGTCGTCCGCCGGTCAGCCGGCTGAGCGTTCGACCATTGACCTCGGTCGAAGGCGCGGCGGGCCAGGCGGGCCGCTTGATCGACATCCATTCTGTCGCAGGCTGCCACTCGGGTGATGAGCCGACCGTCACGAGGTGAGAACAGATCCAGAGTCTCGCCTCTGGCCGCTTCTCCGCGTGTGCCTCTAGTCAACAAGCGGCCGTCGAGCGTGAGGTCGTCGAGACGCGCTGACCAGTCGATTGCTGCTGAATCGAAGATAGTGGTCATGGATCCCTCAGTTCTGTTGTGAAGCATGCGAATTGGCGTACATGACCTCAGCGGCTTCAAGCGCCTTCGGCTCGCCCATGTCGAAGACCTCCTCGGCCTGCGAGATCCGCACCGGGCGACCAGCTTTCAGGTACTCGCCATACACCGGGATGACGTAATGCTCTCCGTTCGTCGTAGGCCCGGTCCGAATCAGCCGCTTGGACTCACGGCTGAATTGAGTGCCATCCGAGAACCAGTACAGTCCGGTGCTGGCCCATTCGGAGATGCGGCGCTTCTCGGCGACTTCGAGTACCTGTCCGGACTGGTCGGCACGAGCGAAACTCCAGTGTTCGCCGGGCAGCCCGGCGACCGATATGAGACCGCAAATCCCTTCGGCGCGGGCGGATTCGATGTCATGTCCGATCGACGAGACCACTACGGTGTCGCACGCGGCTATCAGGATGTCGTCGTCTTGGAAAAGTCGCTCGGCCGCGAGAACTGAGCACAACTGGCCCGGCGGCACCGAGTCGACGGCGACGATCTCCACGGGCGAGTCGCTCCAATGCTCTCGCACGATGTCGGAGATGCCGAAATGTCGCTCGTGCTCGGACAGCACCACTGCGATGAACGTGTCGCAGTCGACAGTGCGCAGGCTGTCCATCGCCCACGCAAGCATCGGCCGATCTGCCAGCGGTACAAGTGGTTTGGGCAGATCGCCGCGCGCACCAGCGAGACGGGTGCCTCGACCGGCCATGGGCATGATGATCTTCATCGGAGTACCTCGTTGAGTCGAATCAGGCCGGTCAGATACATCGCGAGCTGACGGGCGGGATGATCTGCATGCAGCGGCGGCATCGACAGGAAGAGCAGTGCCTCGATGAACTGGATTTCCGCCGGGTCGTAGCCATGCAGACCGATCGCGTCGTCGAACCCAGCAGTCAGCGTCTCGGATGCTGCGTTGCGTTGCAGGGCAAGATCGAAGGCGTCTCCGCTTCCGTGGAGCGCGAAGCGGTCTGCGACGATGAAGTCGTATCCACCGACCATGCTGTGGCGGAGTTTCGCGATGTCGTAACGGGGATCGCCACCGGTGCCACGTCTACCGAATCTGCCTCGGGGATCGACCGTCAGCAGCCTTCCGTCATAGGACAGCACGTTCGACAAGCAGAGATCGCCGTGAACGAGCGCGCCATGGAGAGTTCGACCCAACCCGCGGGCACGAAGTTCGATCGCGGGTCGCATCAGCTCGATGCCGTGCAATCGAACGCCGTTGCACCAGAGCGACCGCCGTCCGAGCAGCATCGTCCAGGATCGGCGGGCTTCAGCCAGCTGAGTGAGTCGGCTGAAGGTCTTGCCGACGTACATGGCGACCGCGTCAGCAGCGGAGACGGCCGCAGCGTGTGCCCGCATTCGGTCATGCAGTTCGAGCAGCTCATCGAGCGTGCGTGGCCATCCTGAGGGCTCGTAGTCGGCCACGAATAGGTCCGCTAGATTCAGTGCCGGAACGAACTCCATTGACATCGTGGCTCTTTCGCCGTCGTCTGACCAGCCGTACACCTGCGGAGTGCAGTCCGCGAGATCTGACGGCAGCCGGGTGTACCACTCGTACTCATCGCGTAGGCGCTCTCTTTCGCGGCTGGCCTTGTGCAGTACGCCGTCGGATACGGTGACAGCGTTGAAGTCTCGGCAGGACAACGTCGGACTGCTCACCGACCCCACCGCCTCTGGACGACTGCATCGTCTATCTCCCTGATCGATGCGCACCCGGCGAGAAGCATGGACCGCCGGAATTCGTTGGTCAGGAGATCGAGTGTCTGCGAGACTCCAGCTTCGCCGGCGAGGGCCAATGCGGTAGCGACGGGGCGGCCGACGAAGACCGCATCGGCTCCGAGGGCGATCGCTTTGAGGATGTCGGTGCCGCGACGGCATCCGCCGTCTACGCCCACCTGGGCGTGCCCCGCCACGGCTTTTGATATCGCGGGCAGCTGATGGAGCGTCGCGGGAACGCAGTCCAATTGTCGCCCACCGTGGTTGGAAACGATCACTGCCTGCGCGCCTGCGTCGACGGCGCGTTTCGCATCCTGTTCGGTGAGCACACCCTTCACAGCCAGCGGCGTCTGCAGGTCGGCGGCTACCTTTGCGAGGGTGTCCCACGTCCAGGGGGAACCCACGCCGGACAGGAGTCGCCGGGCGAAACTGCCATCTGGATGATTGCCCGAGAATTCGATCGGTTGGATCGGCGAGCCGATCTGGTCAGCGTGCTCCCGCCATCCGAGGGTCGGGCAGTCGATCGTGATGCAAATCCCTGCGTAGCCGACGGATCGAGCATGGTCGGCCAACTCAAGAAATTCGTTCACTGGGCCGACCGCGTGCAGCTGCATTAGCTTCGGACCGTCTGCCGCCTCGGCGATCTCCTCGAGCGGCCAGAAGGACGCTTCAGCGACGACTGCGGCGAGACCGTGCCTTCGGACAGCACGCACGATCGCCCGTTGCCCGTCCGGGTGCAGGCGACGGTCGCCGCCGATCGGGGAAGTCATGATCGGGGCACACAACGTCATGCCGAGAAACGTTGTCCCTGTGTCCACCTCAGTGACGCCTGCCAGCTGGCGTGGCAGCACGCTCCATCGTGAGAACGCAGTCTCGTTGTCCTGCAAGGATTGTTCGCCGCTCGCGCCGCCCGCGATGTGTGCCCACACGTCAGCGGGCAGCTCAGCACCGGCGTGCTCGAACATCTGCGGCACCGTCGTGAACCGCGCCTTCGGGCGCTGTGTCGTCGTCTGCTGGTTGGCGGCTTGGCGCCGATGCCGTTCGACGCGATGACGAAGTGCTTCGGCGTCTCGCTGGATCTGGTCTTCGTTCATGTCCGCGGTCATCGCAGTCAGGTCGTTGCGGAAAGACCTGTACGCGTCGTGGAAGACCTTGTATTCGTGTGGGATTCGCAGCGCAATGCGTGCTGTCGCCTCCGCGGCGTAGCAGACGGGGTCCGGGTTCTGCAGCGGGTCGCCGGAACGGGTCACGTCGGCGACCGAGTGCCGCCACGGCCCGTGCCGATCGATGAACTGGTCCGCATTCGGCGTCGGATTGAAGATCTCGAACAGCTCGTCGAGCGACGCCAGGTAGCAAGCGAATGCACGCTGGTAGCTCGGCAAATCCAGCGCCATCGTGGTGATGTCGTACCGGTGCGGCCCGGACTTCTGGTATTCGCGACGTTCCTGTGCCGACCGGACCGGGCCTCCGAGAGCTTCGACGATTTCAGCGGCGTCCTGCTGGGTGTCCGTGATGTGGTCCAGCACGTGATCGGTGATGAACCTCAGCGGGGGGAAGAATTGGGTGAGATGCGGCAGATAGCGACCCGCATGAGGATCTGCCAACGCCAGACGCGTCGATCTCGGGTTGAACGATCGCAGATCAGCTGCGTATCCAGACATGGACTCGTCAGCGAGATGGAAGGGCATCCGGGTGCTCCACCAAGGAATTCGGATGCGGCCCCGCGTGATTCGTGTCAGCTGGCCGATCAGTTCAGCAGGGGTCGGCGCGGCGCACAACTGTCCGAGATGGGTTTGGCTGATCACCCAATCCGTCCGGATCTTCGCCACGACATCATCGTCGGCACAGTCGGTCACCGCGGCTTCGAGCAGACGCTGCTGACGACGGAAGTTCCTGAAGGTGTCCACCTCGACAGGCGGCTCGGTGCGCAGTTCAACGGACCGCGCTGCGAGCGCGTCCGCGAGCCACGGCAATCGCGCGACTTCGGAATTCCATGTCGCGACCACCACCTCGTCGCACACGCCCTGCTCGATCAGCGTTCGAGCATCGTCGACAGTCCGAAGAAGCAATCCCGGCGTGCGGATCTGTCCTGTGATCACAATCCTGGTGGTCATCGGCGTGCCGCCCGCCTAGCGACCAGGGTCGTTCTCGCCGACTCCGTCACGACGGACGTGGTGCGATAGCCCACCGGACCGTCGGATCCATCGCTCTTCACGGCCGCGCCGACGAACAATTCACGGCTGTCCCACAACGACTTCACCAATGTCGTCAGCTCCGGGCCCGGCCGGAACTCCTGGTACCAGTGGTCAAATTCGTTCCAATAGACCGTGCCCGGTCGCGTAGAGACCCACGCCGCCATGTCGTACACCGTGGGCAGCTTCCACCGGTAGATGCCT
The DNA here is from genome assembly GCF_044386975.1 of Nocardia sp. NPDC020380. Lineage (NCBI taxonomy): Bacteria > Bacillati > Actinomycetota > Actinomycetes > Mycobacteriales > Nocardiaceae > Nocardia > Nocardia sp. NPDC020380. The sequence continues at coordinate 127,372 of NZ_JBIRVQ010000019.1, forward strand.
CCCTCGAGCGCTCCGGTCGTCAGGTGGGGGAAGTTCTCCGAAACGAAGAGAGCTCCACCGCGAGTCACACCTTCGCGCAACGGCATCAACGTCGGCGATGCGGGCCCAAGACCGCACGTGACCGCCGCAGATCGCTCGAAGTCAAGGTCGCGGCCATAGGCAGCTCGAAACTCGTCTATCGAATGGCAGTCCGCCGCAGCATCATCCATCACACCGTAAAACGAACCCCAGAACGCCCGCTGCGCTCCGAGCACCGCAGCGAACACATGTCGCCCCGAGATTCCGGCCAACTCGAACCCGAGCTCGTCCATATCCGCCGGCGAGTTCAACCCCGGAATGACCGGAGCGACGTGAAATGACACTGGGATCGATTGGCCGGCTAGGTGTTCCGCGGTTCGGAGCCGATCAGCCGGGCGCGGTGCGCGAACCTCGAGCCTCGACGCGAGAGCCTCGTTCAATGTGATGACCGAGAAGCAGACCTCGACCAGTCCCTCGCGTGCGAGATCGCTCAGGATGTCAACGTCGCGTTCGACCATGGTGCCGCGAGTCAGCAAGAACACCGGAATCCGTTGCTCGAGCGCCGCTTCCAGGACCGTTCGAGTGCGCTTCTCGGTAGCCTCGATCGGCTGGTAGGGATCGGTGCTGGTGCCGATGTCGAGGATTCCTAGATCAGCATCAGCGATCGCCGTGGCGTCGATAGTCCGGACGTGGCGACCGTAGTCGTCCGGGCCTTTGTACAGGCAGTACTGACAGTTGAACGCGCATCCGGAGTAGGCGTCGGCGAACGCCCGCCAATGGTGTGCCCGTAGGGTCTCGATCGAGGTTTGGAAGTCGAACACGCGGGGGATCTCGGTACCCATGGGGCTCTCCTGACCAGCGGAAATCGGTTCTCCGATAATGGGCTTGGAGACGTCCCCTCAATAACGTCGAAATGCCGTGCGACTGCTGTACTTCCGTCGAACAACCGCTGTGATCTACGCGCTCTGCACGACCGGACATGGAGGCGAGGGGCGTCCTGTCGCCGTCATGGGGGCGCCACATTGCCAAACGCAGGACCACCGACAGCCGAGCAGAACTAAACCTCGTGGGAAGGTACGGCGTCCCCGAACGGCAACCCCGGCTAGTAGCGGATGCTCCTGCACTGCAGTCTCTCCCGCCGCCAGGGCGACCTGCCCTGATCGGCTCGGTCCGCGCGCTACGCGTGTGCCGAGGATGTCGGTCACCGCCGCTAGAGTCTCCACGGAGAACGCCGACCACTGGGGGAAGCCGTGCACTATTTGCCGTTCTTTACGTTTTTGATTGCTGTTCCTGGGTTCCTGGTCCAACTACGCACATTCAGTGACGGCGGAGGGCTTGACCGTAAGTCGGGCACTCGCAGACGGATTCGTCGGATCAAACACCTTGAGGAGGTCACGGATAGGCTGGGCCCTGACCATTGCCCAGAGGAAGTGATCCAGGAACTGAGTGCTGCACAGCGCGATCTTGCCTCGCTCTATGCAGTAATCCCCGACAGTAATGAACGAGACGTGACCGGTAATTCACTGATGATTGGTCTGCCGACCGCTATCGTCTCCCAACTGCTCCTGCTGCAGCCGATCCCGCTAGGGAAAGACCTCGGCATTGGCGTCTACATCGTGTCTATTGTGTTCATTGCTCACGTGCTCGGTCCGCGACGACGGATGCGCTCTCGACGGCTGCTCTATGGACGATTCGGTGGACGCCCTGATACGCCCGCTCTTCCCTCGATGTCTCGTTGGCCATTCGTCTCGCGGCGCCTCGGCCAGATTCGGTTAAACAAGTGGCTGATCCAAACTTTGGGCGGTGCCCCTCGCCCGCCGGAGAACATCACGGACGAGGAAATCAGCAAACTCACCGACCTCATCGACCAGTGGCACGCTAATCCTTGGTGGCGGCGTGTCCTACGAGCGTGGATCATCACGGCTGGCGCCGTTCGCCGGATGACCAGATCGCTACCCAGCCACGAGCCCGACTCAGCCTACGCTCCACCCGAGTAAGCACCAGACGACGAACAGCACACTTGCGGATTGACTCTCGGAGGAACAACCAAGTCGAGGTATTTCAGGGCAGGTCCTAGAGACCCGTGTACAGGCAGATCCCTTGTCTTCCGGGTACTATTCGGGACCGCCGAGAGCGATCGGCCGGTAGGCCAGCGCCTTGTCAACGATCTGCTCCGGCGTCAGTCGGGGGTCCGAATCATCCCAGAAGATGTAGTCGCCGATCCGGGGGTCAGCTACCGAGTCTTTGAGCGTCTGCAGCCACGCGTCTTGTTCGGCCTCGTCACCTTGACCTTCGTACAGTCGGGTGACGAGTTCAATGAGTTGGTCCCTGTCCAATGCAGCCATGTTTCACCTCAGCGGTTGTAGTGGAAATCTGGGTCGAGTACTTCGGCATGGAAGCGCGGTGTTACGACGGCTAGGTTGTCCAGATCGTAGACGCCGCCACCGTTATGGATCGGATTGACGTGGTGGAGGTTGTATCTTGTTGCGCCACCGACCGACTGGGAGTCGACGACGAAAGGAGCGCGGCCATTGGCCATGAGGACTTGGTTTCCTGGGCTGAATTGATTCGCCAGTTCGGGATGGTTGGAGACTTCTCGCCAGAATGCTTCCCGGAACTGGTTGAAGTCGTCGAATGTTCGTCCGCGGAGTGCGTCGGCGACTTGTCCGGGGACCCATCCGGCGTTGCCGTCGGTACCTCGGAGCCACTGCTCGCCGGGTTGAATGTGGGGTAGGTTTTCACCGCCGTGCGCGGTTCCTGGCTTGTAACGGGGGTCGCAGCTTCGGGGTATGAGCCCGAGCGGGTCACTCCACACAGTTGGGTTGTGGGGATAGCTGTTCGGGTTGGGCGCGGGGGCAAGGCCAAGCGGGTCGCAGGTGAGATAGCGCCCGGTTGAGGGGTCGTAGTACCGGTTGACGTTGTAGTGGAGTCCTGTTTCCGGATCGTGGATCTGCCCGGGGAAACGTAGTGGTGTGGAGGTCTTTCCACTCCAGTGGGCGTTGCCCCACAGGTCGGTGCTCGCGGTGGCTGCGGTGGTGCCGGCGGCTGGGTCGGCGATCTCGACTGGTGTTCCGACCAGGTCGGTGATCAGGGCGTAGAACTCGCGGTCGACCAGTTCTTGATCGGTAGTTTGGGTGATGGGGGTGTGTGAGTTCGGCTGGTACTGCCAACGAGTCACCGTTTGGTCGACGGCTTGCTCGATGAGATGGTTGCCGTCCCAGATGTAGTCAGTACGTTCGAGAATCCCGCCGTCATCCGCTAGTCGCTGTTTGGTGGTGCGTCGACCGAGGGCGTCGTAGGTATAGCGCCAGCGCTGCCCATCAGGCGTCGTGACATCGGTGAGTTGGTCAAACGCGTTGTAGCCGTAGTGCCACACCGACGGCTTCCGGGATAGTCGGGTGACCGTTTTACGGATCAGTCGTCCGGCCACGTCATAGTGGTACCTGGTGCGGCCATCGCGGACAAGCAGGTTGTTCCGGTATTCGCGCTTCTCACCGAAGGTCGAATCTTGTTTGTGGACAACTGAAGTCGCAGATCCAGTCGGGATCGCACCGATCACCGAACTCGACGAGGTCGAATTTGAGAGGATATTGCTGAGGGCGTCGTAACTGTACGTCTCGGATAGTCGTCCATCACGTGCCACGGTGGTAACCCGGCCGATCGGGTCAAGTGTGTAGTCGAGATTTTCTCGAGCCATCGATGACCGATCAAGGGCATGGCTGTTGAGGTAGCCGTCAGCCCGGTAGCTGTACTCGTCGCGCCGAATCATCTGCGTGTCAGGACGATTCGCAGATTCGAAGCCGAGATTCAACGAGGAAACAGGGAAGGCCGTCACCTCACGCGCCGTGATTCGACCAGCCGCGGATAGCGACTGCTGGACTCCGATCTCCCCGATCCTCCAGCCGGTTGCGCGGCCGGTGGAGTCGTAGGTGAAGTCAATATCGCCCCCGTCGGCCCTGAGGCGGCGGACGTTGCCGAAGCCGTCGTAGCCCCAGGCCGTCACCGCTCCACCGGGTGTGGTGCGTCGGAGACGTCTACTCGATAGGTCGTACTCATGGCGCATCTCGTCCTGGTCATCGAGCCGTTGCGAGGCCAGTTGTCCTGTCGGCGTGTAAGCGAATTCCAGTGTGTGCGTGGGGTCTTCACCGATACCGGAGGTAGCGGTGGTCACCCGGCCGATGCGGTCGTAGGTATGGCGGATCCATTCCCCGGTATCGGCGGTGATCTCGGTGAGGCGGCCGAGGATGTCATATCGTTGCTGACGCGCGATGCCGGTGGCCGGGGTTACCGCCGTGACCCGCCCGCCACGATCGTGGGTATAGCGGGTAGTCGATCCGGTGTAGTCGGTTTCAGCGATCACTCGACCCGCTGCGTCGTATTTGTAGGTCCAGATCCCACCGAGTGGATTGGTCACGGCGATAAGGCGGCGTTCGGAGTCCCAACGGTAGCGGGTTATCGATCCGCCTGGATCCGTGACGGATTCGAGCACGTCGAAGGCGCCATAGGTGAAGCGGGTGACGCCCCCGGCTCGGTCAGTGTGGGTGAGCAGGTTGCCTTCCCCGTCCCAACTCCAAGATTCGGTGTGGCCGTCTGCGTCGGTGCGGCGCAACAGCTTTCCGTCTGTGGCCCACTCCTGAAGGACAACTGCGCCGAGAGGGTCTGTGATGCGAATGGGGCGGCCGAACAGGTCGCGGTCGATCCGTGTTACCGCGCCGCAGGGATCGGTAACTTCGACAGGAAGGCCGGCCGCGTTGACCTGCACAAGGATGCGGGAGCCGGTCGGGGCAAGGATCGATGCCACCGCACCGTTGGGATGGTAGGTGTAGGTAGTGCGGGCTCCGGCCGCATCGGTGATCGCTGAGAGGTTCCCGGCGGTGCTCCACTCCTGTCGGCGTACGTTGCCCTCGGCGTCGTGAATTGCGGTCGGCCGATTCCGTTTCTGGTATTCAACGGTTACAGCCTCACCGTCGGGACGAGTCACCTGTGCGAGGTCACCGTCATCGGTGTACTGGTAGTGGGTGGTTGCACCGTCGGGTGCGACGACCTTGAGCGGCTCGCGAGCGGTGTTGTAGTCAATGTGGGTGTGCCCACCGGCAGGATCGACCACATCGCGAAGGCGAAGGTCATGGTCGAAGCCGTGTGTGATCATTCCACCGACGGAGTCGGTGAGGGTGGTCAAACGCCCTGTGCCATCAGGAAAGTTGACGTATTCGAGATCGCAGTTCAGCACCCCGGCGCTGCCACGTTGACGGACCACCCGTCCGGCCTGGTCATAAGCGTTGACCATGCTGCTGCCGTTGGAATCGGTCCATGACAGCATCCGCGCATCGTCGTCGTACGTATACCGCGTGATTGCAGCGACCGCATTCCTCACTGCAACCAAATGCCCACGCTCGTAGGAGAATTCACGGACGCGGGTTCGAATTTCGTGACCATCATCGCCCGTACCGACCACGGTCAAAGCTGCGACTCGACCACCTGAGGTGTCAATCTCGACCCGATAACCACCGGAATGGGTTACCGCAGTGGGCGTGCCGTCGTGGTCGTAGTGGAATCGGACGCGGTTGTTGTGCCGGTCGGTGATCGCAGAGATCGCCAAGTTACCCAAACGAGAATCCAAACCATGCAGCACAGGTTCAGGAGCAAAGTGAAAGTGCAGCTCTCGCTTCGGATCCCACACCCGATAACTGCCGACCTCCGCGCGGGTCAGCGTCCAGCCACGAATTCCGGCTACCGGTTCGACACTGTCCTCGACCGCGGCGTGGGGGAAGGCCAGCATGACGCCGTCTTCCTGGAGGAACGTCGCGCCCTGGTCGTCGATAATCAAGCGCATGTCCAACGTTGCCGACCAAGAAGGTCCGAACCAGCGGCCGAACCCGTAACTGGAACGGTGGGTACGGCGCAGCGCCAGCCCGAGCACACCAGGTAGGTCTACGTCGGTCTCCGGAAGCAGGAATGCTCCGGTGGCGATGTCAACCGGATCGTCGGTGCAGTACTTGTCCTTCAGATCGCTGGTATCTTCCGGATCACCACCTCGTGCATGATCTGGGGCCTGCTGGTCGGCTCCGGCATGGTCTTCCAAGGTCGGGTGGTGCCCGTCGGGCCCAGGCTCGGGCTGATGTTCGTGCGACGGGGTTCCGTGATCCGGTTGCGGGTCGCGCCCGCCAGGGTGCGTTTCGCTGGGATCTCCAGGATGGGCTGCGGGGTCGTGCTCAACTGCGGGCTGTTGGCCATCAGTGGGCGAGTGAGGTGTGTCGGGCGTTTCTGCGTTCGGATGCGGCTGTCCAGGCTGGACCTGCTCGCGCGGGTGTTCTTGCTGGGTGTCACCGGGTTTGTCCTGGTGCGGTCCGCCAGAGTCCGGATTAGGTTGGCTCCGCTCCGGTTCGGGATTGGTCCGCAGGTTCTCGGGTTGCTGATGCGGAGAACCTGATCCGTCGCCGGGCACGCGGTCCGTCGCCAAACCCGGCTGTCCGGGTTGGTCTGTTGCGAGACCCGGTTGTCCGGGGTGGTCGGCGTGCGGACCGGCCGAGGACGGATCGTGGTTCGCCTCGACCGGTTTGGGCTCTGTGGATGGGTTAGGTTGCGCGGTAGTGCTATCAGGGTGTGCCGGCGTATCGGGGTGACTCTGAGGGGTTGCAGGTTCCGTGGCGCCGGGGTGAGTATCGGACGGATGTGGTTGCGGCGCAGCACCATCCGGATGCGGACCGGCAGCCGGCCCACCTTCCGGTGCCGCGGCTGGAGCAGGAGCGGATGCGTCCGGCTTTGGTAAACCGGTGCCTGGCGACTGTGGCGCGGAGGCGCCCGGCTGAGCCCCATTCGGCTTCGTGGCAGCTGGATTTCCGGATCCGGCAGATGGGTCCACGGGCCGCTCGACCGAGGGGGCCGCCCGACCGGGCAGCGAGGGAGTCTCGACGTGCGGCGGCCCCTTGGGAACCCCGGCGGGGGCATCCTTGAGGACGTTGGTCGTGACCTCGGTGAGCCGTACGGCGTTGGTGGCTTCTTCCACTGTCTCCGCGGCGACCTTGGGTGCGGTGCCTGCGCCGCCGGTCATCACGGTGAGGATGATGTTGCCGGTGATCGCGCCGCCGGTCTCGAACGGATTCTTCCGAGCATCCGTGAGCACCGCATCGACCACAGCACCCGGATCCGCGGCGGCGGTGACGATCCCAGTGCCCAGATCGGCCATGCTCGAGGCGTATTCGGCCGGATGCGAGATGTTGTACGGGTCGAGAGCATTGGTCGAGCGCGCGAACTGCACGATCGAGGAGAACGAGGTCAGCAATCCGTTGCCGAAGCTGAGCTTGCCGTAATCGTAGACGTCCTTCAGATCGCTGAGATCCGCACTCAGCCGCTGCGACAACGGCGGCTCGGTCGGAGCCTCCTGGGTTTCGGTCTGCAGTCCACTCACGACCTGAGAGGCGATGCTGTCGCGCTGCGAGCGAGCGTTCTTCAGAATCCCACGCGCCTCGTCACGCATCGAGGTCCACGTATCAACCAGCGGAGTGGCCTTCTTCTCCTTGTCCGACAAGCCATTCCACGCCGACTTCTTCGACTTCTCTTCCTTCTCGGCCGCCTCCCACTTATCGATCGCCTCTTGGGCTTTCGCCTGCGCGGTCGTCACCGCCCAATACCAACTGTCCAGGTGCGCAGCCGCTTTGACGAACGCATCCCCGGCGGTCCACCACATCTTGGGCTGCTTGTCGAACTCGGTATGAAACGCGGTGGCGGCCTTGCCCGTCCAGTCCGCGACATCGATCTTGCGCAGTGCGTCACCGGTCGACTCGATCGAGGTCGACATCGACTTCAGCTTGCCCGAGACATCGTGAATGGCCGACGGCTCACCATGGATCAGCTCGGTCTTGTCCTTGGTCTGGCCGAGTTCCTTCTCGACGATCTCCCCGCCCAACGCGTTGGAGATCTGATCACCGATCTCATCGATCGCATCGGCGACCCCGCCCGCGCCGTGATCGCGTGCGAAGTCCGCGACCGTGTGCGCGCCCCGGTCGATAACCGAGCCGGCCTTGGTCTCCACCTCATCGACGGCATTCTCGACCGCGTCGCCGACCTTGTTGAACCAGTCTCCGATCCCCACCTACTGGCCCACCTTGCCGCCGCTCGCCCCACCGGTCTCGGGAGTCAAGATCTGCGCAGCCTGCTGCAGTGCGCCGGTGTTCCAGCCTGGTGCGGTTGTACCGGGCGTCGTGGTCACGATGGTGGTGGGATTGCCCAGAGCGGCGACATTGGCCATGGCCTGCGGTCCGACCGTCTGGATTACCTGGGCGTCGAGCTGCATCTTGGCGGACATGTCCTGAAACGACTTGGCGCTGTAGTCCGGATGCGCGAGAGCGTTGAACGGATTGTCGGACAACGTCTCCGACAACGACCGCTTGTCGATCTGGTCCTTCGTCAGGTGCGGATTGGAGAACAGCTGGGAGTACACCTCTTTGATCGTGTTCTTGGCCTGCTCATCCATCATCTGGTACCGACCCGCCGCCAACCCGACCGTCTGCGCCATGCTGTTGGCTGACTGCACCAACGACCTCACACCCCACGACCACCGGTTGCAGAAGGTCTCGAACGTCGACTGCACCGACGCCTTCCCCGCCTGCAACGGCGACAGCGCCAGCAAAGCGAACCCCCGGCCCGACGCGCCGGTCTCCTTGATCCCCAGATCCGACAATCCCCCGATGATCGAGTTGATCCCGTTCGCGGCCTGCGTCAGCACCGCCGGCTCGACCTTCAACTCCTCGGTCATACCTTCGCCCCCTCTTCAGCTTCGTCCGCCAGCTCAGGTGGGAACGCCACCGGCTGCGTCCCCACACAGTCAACCGATACCCCCGTTGATTCGGGTCGTGCTGCCGCCCATGCCATCAGCCTCGCTCCGAGCAAACGCTGATAGCGGTATTCCTGATCTTCCAGCACTCCACGAGCAACCATGTAGCGCGCGTATTCCTCGATGCTGGTGAAAGCGCAGATCCAATCGATTCCGCAGACCCGTGAGGTGTAGACCTCGTCCCCCTCGGTCAAAGGGACCAGCAATACCGCATCGTCGTAAGCGCGGCGCAGCAAATCCGGCTGCCCGAACCCGGCGTAGAAGGCGGCAATCTCCGACTGCAAGACGGCCAAGCCATCCCCGACCTCAGTCAATGCACCCCCCGAACAGGCAACTCCCCGCTAACAGCAACAGGTCGAAGACTACCCGAGAACCCTCAACTTGATCGAGCCTGCGGAGATGCACGTCGATCAACCTCACCAGATCCTGGACATCTCCGCCTCAAGGTCGGATCGACACGGCCACGGCTCATGCCGGTACATCCCCACCATCCAGGACCGCGCGCCACTTCGTCGCCCACGTTGCCGCGCGGTCCGCCGACGGAAGTGCATCCAGCCCTGCCACCACTTCGCTCCGCGCTTGCCGATGCTCACCGGCCAGTGCTAACACTCGGCCCCGCTGCAAGCCCCAGAACCCCATGCTGTACCAGTACGCGAACTCAGGGGGGTCGGTACGATGACTTGCTTCGGCGGCCCGGTCCGCCTTCCGTAACTGGCGGATGGCGTCGCCCGCATATCCCTGCGCAGCAAGGAATTTCGCCAGCTGATACGAGTCGTAGACGCGCAATGATGGGTGGGTACCGCGCAAAGCCAACGCGGCTTCAGTCAAATCGATAGCCGCTGAAAGCTTCCCATTCTCTCGCAACCCGTAGGCACGGAAACTCATCGCGTGTTCAAGTTGAGACTGGTCGCCAGCTCCCTCCGCCAGGATGACCGAGTCGCCAAAAGCTTTGTCGGAGGTGTGTGGGTGTCCGGTGGCCAGCTCCAGCCAACCGCGGAACCGTGCCGCTTCGGACGCGAGGGCCGCACCTTGTGGGCCGCCCACGTTCTCGGTCGCCAGAACCCTTGCCACGCCATCCAACCCGCGCGCCATGGGTACCACCAACTGAGGCCCGGCAGCGTCATCGAGGCGACGAGAACGATCCAGAATCACCGCCACGTCCTTGAGGCTGGAGCTACCCGCCCCAGTTGGGTCAGCGACGGTCGCCGCGAGCCGAGCCACGTCCACGCCTGCCAGCCCGAGAGTCGGATCGCCCAGCACCGTCCGGTAGGCATTCAGGACGGTCGGGGATACCGGTTTGCGACCGGTCTCCACCTCGGACAAGTAGCTGACCGTGATCGCAGTCCGAGTTGCCATCTGCCGCAACCCAATCCCCGCCACCGTGCGCAGTTCGCGCAGTAGTGGACCGGTGACCAGATCGGCGAACACCAGCGAACACTAACCCGATAACGGCCGAGCCTGCAGCGGGTGAATCTGAAAACGGCCTCGCCGCCGAACGGAGCGCTCCTCACTCCGATACCCCGGCAGTGGATGCCTGTCACAACAGAACAACAAATGAATCGCAGGAAATACCATGCGTAAGAACATCATTCACGTCGTCACTGCCACCCTATTCTTCCTATCGGCTGTAGCACTGATCGACGCGGCCCCAGCGTCTGCGGTCGTGTGGGTGTCGCCGGAACAGTGCGAGGACATCGGCGAGGGCAACGTGCACGTGACTCTGGATCCGATCGACAAGGGCAAGGCCGTCTGCACTTGCAAGGGCGGCCATTACGATGGCGCGAACGTCGAAGGCCAGTATTTCCTCAACGGGTTGTGGCCGATCACCTGTGTCAGCCCCACGGTATGACAGCGCCGACCTACGCTCGCTGATATGACGACCGAACGCAGCCGGGTGACCATCGACGGGGCAGCACCGGGCTTGGCGAGACTGCTGCAGGACGCGGCGCGTATCGCCGCCGAACATGGCCGCGGGATCGTGACCGAACAGGACGTGCTGGCGGCCATGCTGTATGGCGCCGGACCGGTCCTGCTTGAGGTGTGGTGGCCGCGCAAAGGTCGAGAACCGTATAGCACCGACGGACCCGGCATCACGTCGGAGGACTTCCGTGCCGACACGATCCCCTTGGCCATGCCAGAGTTCCGAGAGTTGGCGCAGCGGATGGTCCCCTACGCGAAATCCATGGAGGGGACGGTCATTCCGGCGACGGTGACCGTCGAACAAGGCTGAAGCGGGGAAGGGGCTGGCTCCGTGGGTTCTCGGTCAGTCCCTTCACTGCACTCCGATATGAGGTCGGCCGACCGCAAGGCGTTGGATCCAGCGAGAATCACCTTCTGCTGGCCGGTGAGGATCCCAGAATGCCAGAGGCCAACTGATACAGCGAGCTGCTGCCGTAGCGCCGGAAACATCGAGTTAGCTGTGAACCCTTCGTGCTGGCACAGCGTCGGATCTAGGCTCTAGGGCAGCCCGCCCCGATCGAGGAGACCTTCTATGCCCTCCGATCCCGCCAGCGGCCCAAAGGATTCGCTGGACTACGAAGTCATCGTCTCGGTGCCCGGCGCTGAGCGTGCGATCCAGTTCTGGATAGGCGGTATGCCTCGGCTGCCGCGCATCGGGGAGAAGCTGGACTTCGATGGTCCGGAAAACGACAACCTGGCTCTGCTGGTCACCGATGTCCGACACGGGTTCTCGGTCCGCGACGACCCGGTGGTACGCGTATATGCGGTCCTCGATCAAGAGGGCGGCGAGGTCGGAGACTTGTATCTTGCACAGCGGCTTCTGGAAGGCCCCGAGCTGGAACGATGGACCAGCCAGTTCACGATGCTCAGCGCCGACGACAGCGTTGCGTTCCGAGTCGGGATGCGGGCCGCAGCTGATCGTGAGGCACGATGACCGACCAGCGGGACTGCTGGCAAACACGCGGGACGGAGATCAAGCTGCTAGTTGTGGCGTCTCATGACGTTGGTTCCACGAATTCGCCCTCAAGGGCCAGGAGCCTACTCGGAACCATATGCGCGGCAATCACACTCGCGAAGCCGACACGAACCGTCGCACCAGATGGCGCGATGTTGGCGCTCCGGGGCCTGGAAGTCGGCGGCGGCATCGCCGAGAACGTACCGAAGATGTCGGCAGACCGCCGGGTACGGATAGCACAGTAGAACCGCCCCGGCAGTACCTGCCACTTCGGTCCGCCGACACCATCAGCGAGTTCGCCTACCTGGTTGGACCGGTGGAGGTTCGGCTACTTCCAGTAGATCGTCATCGAGTGGTCGTACACGGCGACCGAGGTGTGCTCAACTGCGGTGATGATCCCGCTGGCGAGCAGTGCTCCGATAACGGCCACACCGATTTCCGCGCCCCAGTGGACAATCGAACTCCGGCTGCGGTGGCGACGAACGCCGCGGATGCCCTCGGCCTCGCGGACCGCGATCGACTTGCGATCCGGCTCGTTGCGAGGCAGATTGTTCACGCACTCAGGGTCGATTACCTTGGGCAAGGAGCCCTCCGTTCAGTTGAGTGAACTTACCGACGACTTGGCCGGTGCGGGCTCCGCGAGCCGCCCTATTCCTCGCCAGGATTCCGTGGGCGGCTCGCTCCGTATCGGCAAGTCAGTGGAAGGTTCGGATACCTGCCCCTGGTTGTAAAGCCGAGTTGGTCGGTTAATGACATGAATTTGTTGCGCTGCACCTTTTCGCTATGGCAATCGTCACAGCTATCACGAATCAGCAAAGAGAACCCCACATCAGAGGTCGTGCTGGGACCTTAGAGCTGCCACGAGCTACACCTGCGCTGGTCACGGCTATGGAGCGCGCAACACGACCGGATACCGGGCGCACGACCCATTAAGCTCAACCAGAAATCCAGAACCGACCGGTTTCCGCATCAAAATTGATCCACAAACTGCATTATGGTGACCCTGGTCACAATCTCGCATATTTGTAATTTAAGCGACACGGCGCGCTCTCGATGCACTTCTACCCGTTCTAGGTGTGCCGCCTCGTGAGGTTGATGTCAGCGGGCGGGCACCGGGGTAGATCGCAGGTCTCGTGAACCAGCCGGCGCGCCGCAGGGAACCCCACCGCGGACCCGGACGCGGACACTACCGAGCCCGAGGACCGAGCCAACGCGCTGCAGCGTCAAATCGACGCCATCCTCGAAATCGATGGCGGCGAGATCTACACCCAGCGGCGCGAGCGGCCCAAACCCGCTCCGCTGGGTCCAAATCGGCGGTTCTGACGACACCCGGCAGGCCGTTCGGGTTGATGACAGACCGTGGCCTTCAGGGTTTCGGCGACCGCGACCCGCGAGGCTTCTCGCCCCAATCCGGGGACAGGGCCCTGGCCGGGGTCCATTGCCGGGCCTCTACGCGTCCACGCCGGTTGGCAGTCGGTATCGCATAGCCGACCAATCCGAGCCAGGTTCCGTCCGTGCACTGCGCCCAGGCGTAGAGCAGGCCGGGCACGGTCGCCGACAGGTCTAGGGCGGCGGATTTGATGCGCAGCGACACCGAGTCCTTGCGGAACGGGCCGTTCGTGGGGACCGCGGCCCCCAAGTCGACGAGTACCGGAACCGGCGGATCAACGACGCGCCGCTGCGCCGCCGAGAAGTCGTCACTCCAGTACTCGAACACGCATTCGATAATGACACATACCGACCGTTTGCTCGGGATAGGCTGTGACCATGGTGAGCGTTGGCGATCGCGTGCTGCTGGTGGCTGGTGGACAGTCGGTGTTCGAGGTCCGCGAGATGGATGGCGACCATGCGATCGTCGAGTCCGCCGAAGTGGACACGCCGGGACGGTATCCATTCCCTGCGCGCGTAGCGAATCTTGTACCTGTCGAAGGGTGACTGGCCCCTCTCAGCGCTATCGAGCTGTGTTCGACGAAAAGGTACGACGTCGTTGGTCGGGCCCACGATATACCGAATGGGTAGCGCGCCGCGTTACGTTTCCTCGATCACCTGCAGGCTCAGGGCCTGAGCGGCATCGCGGAGCGCTTGTCGGCCGTCCTGGTCCGCCTTTTCCTGGTTGAACGGGTTATAGGGCAGCCGGCCACCGCAGTCTTCGCGGAACGCCGCGAGCGATCGAAGATGCTCGTCGTCGGGATTCTTATCCAGCCTTCTGTCGAGCTCCTCGCCGAGTTTCGCGGATTCCTCGTCGCTGATGCTGAGCCCCAATGACTTGGCGACCAGATATCCAGTCGGCGTTGCGATACCGGTCCACTCCAGAGTTGCCGCTGGTTCCTTGGCCGCAAGGTCGTCAAGTGCCCAACGAAGCAGGTCTTTGGCCAACATCTGTCGCCGCCGCGACGGAGTGGTGTACAGCGCACACTCTTTGACCCGTCGCGGATCCTTCGAGTCGATCGGGATCACGGCGACCACCGAGACGACGTTGCCGTGATCGTCCACGGCGACCCAAGCATGTTTCGGTAGCCCCTGTTCAGACGGCAAGAGACACTGCCGAAAATCGCGAGCGGTGAAGTTCGGTTCGCTCATCGTTCCATTATCGGCACGGTTCGACCGATGACCGGAGTTCGACAGTCAGCTACGCGGTTCGGACTTGCCTGGTGTAACCAACCTCCCGAGACTCCATAGCTAGTGGATGTGGCTCTCCAGTCATTGCTGCAAGCGCCTCGGCAACCTCTTCCAGACTGGCTCTGATGTAGGTGACGGTTTGACCGATCCGCCCGTCCGGATTGGCGTGCCCTGCGTAGGCGCGCGCGATCGCGTATCCAAAGTTTCGCTCAACCCAGGTGAGCGTCGTATGGCGGAGCCAGTGGGTGCTTACCTGTTGGCGTGCAACCCATTCCAATTCTCGACCGATGCGATTCCAGAGGGAGTCGTAATGGCGCCGGGTGATAGCTGCGCCGTTCCGCCGACGGAGCAGCTGAGCTGTCTTGATTGGGGTGCCCAGATGCCGGTCTGCTACATGCGCGAGAAGGGCCTGCATGAGCGTGGAGGTCACCGGTTGCCACCGAACGGTGTCAGCCTTCTCGCGAAGAAACACGAGGCATTGCTCGGGGTCGAGATCCATCGGCCGCAGAGCCAGAGCTCCGCATCGGCGGCACGCTGTTTCGATGTGCAGACGCAGAATCAACGAGTCCAACTCGGGGTCATTGCCGGTGGTCGCAGCTACCCGAACAATTTCAGCCAGTCGAGTATCGGAGATGGCTCGTCTGGTGCTGGCAAGACGTCGCGGTTTCGCCACTCGCCGTGCGGGATTGCTGTCCACCTGGATGTATCCATCCTCTTCGGCGTGGCGGTAGACGCACCGAGCGGCGGCAATGAAGTTCTCCGCAGCACTACGACCGCCCCGAGAGTTGCGACGAATGATGGCTCGGTGCCTGGTCACCTCCGCAAGCTGCCGCAGCTCAGATGCTGTCGGCTCAGTGAGACGACGTGAACCCCATTCCTCGACAAGACGATCGAAGTAGGTGCCGTACACCCGAAGGGTGCTCGCCGGTATGGACGTTACGAGGGTCGGTATGTATTCGCCGAAGGTGGGGACCACCCGAGGGGTCAACTGTTCGAGAAGCTGTTCCGGCGTAAGTCCCAGTCTCTCAAGGAGAACCCGTGCCGCTTCGACTTCAGGAGTTGCCATCGCTCAACTCCTGAGCTTCGGAATGTAAGGCCGCTAGCGCGAGGTCGACGACCTCGAAGGGGTGTACAACAGCCAGCCCCCTCTCCGGACATACAGCGAGCACAAGTCTTTCACCGACTTCAATCCGGCACTGATGGCGCACAACAGAGGGTAGGCGCAGATATCCTTTCGGGGTTACCCGGCCTTCCCCGTCGGGGTCGGCGCTCGCAGCCACAGTTCGCCCAATGACGAGAAGCGAAACGGGTTGAGCGGGCTGCCATCCCAGTAACGCTATGGGCGCACGGTCGCGGAGCTGCCCATGACAGCAGACCGAGGTTACACAGTAGTGGAATCTATCGACCTTCGGAGTTCGGCTCGACCGCAAATCGGGAATTGGAAGACGCGTTATGTCAGGAACGGCACACGCCGCCTGTTCCACTGAAGGTCTAGAACTATAGAGACCGGCTCGGCCGGGCCACAAGGTGCCAGGTGCATGATTTACTACATCCGTCCCTGAAGGGCAAGCCGAATCATCCCGATTCCGAATAGGTTCCGCAGGTGGAGTGGCCGGTCGATGCATTTCATACCTCCCACCTCAATTGCCGCTAACTGGTCGGCATAACTAATCAAACGCCGAGGAATGCATACAGGAGCGCCGTTATTGATGGCGCCAATACTCCGAGTAAAACCACGATAGTGATATCAGTCCTCAGCGTGCAATTACCAGATTGTCAACATCCCAGAAGATCACATAACTTCACTCAAGTTCCCACAGCCTTTTGTCGCCCCTTGAGACCGAACGCGCGAGACACCGCGGACATGATCACGTCGTTGCCGCACTCTCAACCGGCCTGCCGGAACCGATCCCGCAGCCGCCGGGCAGCTGCGAATCAGCTCGCGTCGGTGACCTCGTCCAGCGCCGCGCGTGCCACGCTGATGAACTCGTGGTGCGCGGCCAAGTACTTCAGTCCCGTGTCTTCGGCTGCCCTGGCCCGGTCTTGAGCGTCGTCAGCTGAATCCGCCTGTGCTTCACCGAATTCTTGCGCTTCCCGGACCAAAGCACCTTGCACGCCTATCAGCTTGAAGGCCGCTTCGGCAACGGCCGCAGGCCCTTCGAGCAACACCCGGTTTCCGCGCTGTTCCGCGTCCTTGAACAGTTGCCGGATTTCCGCGATCCGAGCTTCCTGAACTGGCACGGGGCCAGAGGCCGCGTGCCGGTCACGGAAGTACTGCTGATTGGCCCGGTCGGCGGCGTTGAGGGCGTCAAGGAAGTCCAGGTACGCACCTTGGCGACGTTCGCGGCGCCACCGGAGATGCTCAACCCGGACTTCAAGGGCCTGATTGTCTCGATGAATCAACTCTTGCCGCGCCTGCTGCCGGTCCAATGCGGCCTGTCGGCGGTTCTCGGTGCGAGCCGAGATGATAGCCGTGAGCGAAGCGCCGAGAGCAGTTCCTAGCACCCCAACGGCCGCAACAAGAACACTGATCATGATCCACCAGCATGCCAAACTCCGTTGCGGCACAGGCCGAATCGTCGGAGCGACTTCTGGTATCCAACCGGTGCGCAGCTTCGTCCAGTAGATCGTTCAGTGTTGGATCCCTTATGATTTCGATATCCAACTAAGGCATGGCCCGTTGCAACGCGAGGTGATCGGTGTCAGAGGAGTCCGGGGATCCCTTGAAGGGACGCGTACCGTTGTCGGATGCGATTGACGCGCTGCGCAGCGAGTTGGTCCGGTCTTGGGAAGGCGCGCAGTCGGAGACGTTGCGGTTCAAGCCAACGACGGTAGAGCTGACGCTGCAGGTGGCAGTTACCTCTACCGGTAAAGCTCAGGGTGGGATCAAGTGGTGGCTGGTCGAGGCTGGCGCGGAAGCGTCGCGGCAGTCGGCGGCTACTCAGACCGTAAAGATGACGCTCGAGCCGGTCACGTTCAGCGCAAACGGCCAGCGGGCCGCCGAAGTGTTCATCGACGCGGTACGTGAGGATTCTCCGCTGCATTCGACCGATCCCCGATAAGCGGGGGCGCGTGAGCTGTGCTGGCCGTCGAGCGGGCCGTTCCGATCTACTACTACTCCCGCGACGGTAAGGCGCACTCGGCGTCCGGTTTTCGGATCGACGGCGAATACATCCTCACCGCCGACCATTGCGCGGACGGCACGGACTATCGCGTTCTGATCGACGACCGGAATGTGTCGGCTCAGGTGTACCTGTACACCGGCCGGAAGGACGTCGATCTGGCGATTTTGAAGGTCGACGAGAAGCTGGACGTCGAACGAGTACCGTGTGCGCGGATTCGCACCTCCCACGCGGAGAGACTCGATAACTGCTGCGTCTTGGCCTTCCCCGTGTGGAAGAGGGTTGGTCGAGCGCAACTCGACGGGTACGTACCGACCGGTGAGGTATCAACTCTCTCAGGTCTGACCAGGGGCGAGTCGGATGCAACATCCCTTCTGACCTTTAAGTCCGTCACTCCGGCACCGCCGTCTCCTACTCCTGACGGGCCGTTGAGTCGGTACGCGAGTCAATGGCAAGGGGCATCTGGCGCGGCCATTGTGCACGATGGCCATGTCATCGGAGTGCTCAGCAATCACGCTCCGCTGGAGGGGGATTCGTCACTGGCCTTCACGCCGATCACCGCGATCGACCGCTTGGATCCAGATCAGCGAGATAGGTTCCGGTCCGTGCTCGGCATCGTGAATGACGCGATTCTGCCGACCTTCCCGAAGGAGGTACTGCCTTTTTCGGATGCTTTCCTCAACGCCGGTAACAATCCCTCGGTCCTACCGGGTGTCGACCCGCTCGCGCAGCCGGACGCCGACACTGAAACGCTTCACCAGGGCGGCCGACTGTTCGCCGACCAAGGCGACCTCCCCCAGGCGGAGAACCTGTGGCGCCGCGCAGCCTCGCAAGGACACCCCGACGCGATGGTCGACCTTGCTGGCCTGCTTTACACCCAGAGAAAGCTCCGCGAAGCGCACGCTTGGTACCTCAAGGCCGCTGAGCAGGGCAATATCGAGGCGATGGGCCACCTCGCAAGCCTGCTCCAGGAGGCACGACAAGCCCGTGACGCCGAACGCTGGTGCCGCGCTGCCGCGGAGGCCGGCAACACCGACGCCATGTACAACCTCGCCGTCATGCTCGACAAGACAGGGCATTTCGGCGAAGCCATCACCTGGTATCGACACGCTGCGGAAGCCGAACACCCCGACGCGATGCACAATCTCGCGATTCGGCTCCGCGCCCGCGGCGAGCTTGCCGAGGCCACCATCTGGTGGCAGCGAGCCGGACACCGGCGCGCACAACGGATCAGTGAGCGGCCCCGGGGTCCCGTTCGACCAAGACGGACAGCGTGAGAAGGTGTTGCCACTGACCGATCGCAGCTCAATTCCGTTGCAGCACAACCTTATTCCGGGTTCATGTCACGAACAGCTGCGAGGCTCTGTCGGTATTCCACGGCCTCGGCGAGTTCGTTGAACTCGAGGAGCCGTCCTGCCAGGGCCTGCAGATGGTCGCGCACTTCCGCGGGCGTAGCCCTGAAGAATTCGCGGCGTTGATTGACGTGGTTGATGCGCTTGTCCGCCAGGCGGCGATGCAGCTCGGCTTCTATTCCTGCCGCGTTGTCGTCGTAGTGCATTGCGTGGACGTCATAACGAAATGGCACCGCAGCGTTGCTGAGATCGCTGATGCGGTCCCACGGGTGGTAGCGGCGAGTCAGCCCGATCTGGACCACATTCTCCCCGAACGCGCCGATATTGGAGATCACATAGACGTAGCCGGCACTGATGTTGTCCTCCCGCTTCGCGATATCGGCGAGGGCATACTCCAGGGCCTCCAACCGTGCTCGCAGGTCGTCCGCATCGGCGGTGTCCTTCTTGTTGGTTGCCTCAAGCGCGGTGAGGGCATCGCGGTACTGCTGTTGCTGCTGTTCGAGTTTCGCTCGCTCGCGGGTGAGCTCTTCGTATGCTTTGCGCTCCTCGCGGAGACGGTCGCGTTCGTCTCGCTCGTACTGTTTCTGGCGGGCGACCATCTCGAGATGATCCGCGGTCATCGCCAGCTCGCGGCGGCGAAGTTCGTGGTAGTACGGGGCGACGCGCAGCTGCATCGTCTTACCCAGCCGTTCGATGGTGATCGCGATCTTGTCGAGGCGTTCGAGTGCCGATGGGAGCTTGTAGGGCTTGAGGCTTCGGACGAGGTTGTCGGCCTCGGCGTTGTAGGCGCGCAGCATCAGCATCGAGTATTCGCGGATCATCCTGCGGCCCTCGGTAACCGACCCGTTCACCGTCCAGGTCGTCGATGCCTCGATCGCACCGCCGTCTCGGCGTGCCTCGTATTTGATCTCGCCTTGCAGCTGTTTGAGGGCTTCACGGTAGGCGACCGCGTCCGATAAGGGGTGACGGTATTCGTAGATGCCAATCTCCTGAAGCACCTGCTCCTCTCGTGTGTTGATCACCTGTGCACGCAGGTTGCCCAGCAGCGCCTGCTGCTCGGTGACCTGCGCCGCCAGCTGGTCGCGCAGTCGCTGCAGCTCGGTGGCCTCGAGCCCTCCGATGCTCGCCAATTGTGCTCGTAGTCTTTGGTTTTCGGCGAGCGCGTCGACCAGCTCCTGCGACTGTCGTTTCGCGTAGGCACGGGCACCCAATAGCGGGACCTTGGCGGCCTGCCCGCCGCCCGGCTGAGTCCCCTGGACAGCATCGACGGCAGAGATCGCTTGTCGGTCGCCAGTCCATTCGTTGCCGTCCCAATATCTCAGAAGACGCCCGTCCTGCGGATCGGGATACCAGTTCGGTGGCGCGGTATTCATGCTCCCCCTTTCAGCTCATCGACCGTTTCAAGAATGTCAGGATCTACCCGGACGCCCCCGCAATTCAAAGCAACTTGCCCTGCTCCGGCAGAGTTTTCGCTTGGGCAACGACCATGCCGAGAGCGTCCCCGAGCTCACGCCGCGACGTTGCAACACGTGCGCCCGCTTGAATGAGTATGTGGTTTCCCGGCGGGGCATCATCGCCGAAGTTGACGACGACGACCGGTCGACCGCGCTTGAGTGCTTCTTGCCCAGCAGCCAGGGTCCCGCCACGCTCGCCAGCCTCGATGACTATCAGCGCCATTCCGAGCCCAAAGATCAAGCGGTTCCGAGTCATAGCGGCGTGGGTAGCCCACGGCTGTCCAGGGTGAAACTGCGAGATGACAAGGACACGTTCGGGGTCGAAGTACGGGCTGAGGTCGCGCTTGACGCGGAAGTGATCGATGCCTTCGGCGAGCACCAAGATCGTGGCACCACCGTTCTCGAGTGCGGCACGGTGAGACTCGGAATCAACACCTTTGGCGTATCCGGAAACGACCGTCAGCCCGCGGCTACTGGCCTCCTCTCCGCTGACACGGGCAGCTTTGAGACCCAGGACTGACGCGTTTCGGGCTCCGCAAATCCCGGCTCCCTGCGCCGTCAAGAGTTGGCTTGCGCCAATGCAGAACAGGGCAGGTGCGATGGGACGGTCGTTGACCACCAGTGCTCGGGGAAAACACGGATCGTCCGCACCAACCGCTGTCACGCCGCGGGAGGCCAACTCCTCTGACCTGCGGCTCAATGCGGCACGGGTCGAACCCGCCATTTCCCGCCACACTTGCCGCAACATCTCGGGGTCGGGGTCGAGCAGTGCCCTAGTCACTTTGGCTGGTGTCCTGAAGTGCTCGAACGCCACCAGGATTCGCAAGGTCTTATCGGATGTCACTCGAGGCTAACTCCTTAGTGTCTTGGCTGCGGCCAGCCCGTACACCCGTGGTGCGCCGGCTTGCCGGGCCACTCGCGCGACCTCCCGTATGGTGTCACCGCTTCGATAGACGTCGTCGACGATCACACACGGCGCGTCCAATTTCATTGGCAAAGTGAACATGCCGACCAAATCGACACTCCGGTCGTCCTTGCGCTGCGGCCGCGGCTGACCCGTTGTGGAGACAAGGGTCTTGCCGGTGCGGGCCGCGAGGTCTGCCGCGATCAGCTCCCCAGTACTTGTCCCGTCCCCCTGGTGTCCGGGTACCGATACCACGTAGAAGGCGGAGTTCAACGCCGGGTGCCGGACCATTGCGTCGGCAAGTCGACGAACCAGATCCTTCCGGGCGGCCCGCTGTCGAGAGGTGTTGGTGACGAAGTACTTCGCCTGTCGGACCAGCTCACCCACCTCGGTGTTGTCCCATACTTCTGGTGGCAGGTCATCGTCGGGGATCTTGTACCAATCCAGAGCGAGCAGTGCATCGAATTCCTCGCTCATCGGCAGCACCAGCGCCTCGTTCAGCAGCGCAACGAGATCCTTCAATTGGGTGGGCAGCAACGCAGGCCATTCCAAACAGTGCCTGAAGATGTCCCGCCGTTCGTCCTTGACCGGCCGACGAACGTAGTTGATGCCGAACGACAGGTCGATGTGGCGAATCGGCAGCTCGTCGCAATCCAAGTAGATGCGACGCCAGGACAAGGCCGTGTCCACTGGCCGAGTGTACTCGTATCGCATTATTCGACAAGGCTTCTCACGACCACCCACCTGCCCGAGCTCGTCCACCTCGACCCCCACTGCTCTCGATCGCGAGTACTCCAATCGTATTTACCATGCTGTGGGCCAACGGGTTACAAGGATTGCCGCCGAACCTGTTCAGCCGCAGAAGATCTCATGAGGATCAGATGCAGAGATGCCTCGGATTGCCAAATGCGCTGCGATAGAGAGCAATTGGTTACATCACAATCCAACTCACCTGTAGCCTGATCGGTGAAGGATCTTGTCAAGGGGTTGGCAAGGCAGGGAGGGAATGATGAGTCGAAGCTCTGACCGTGCCCAGGACATCTTGAGACAGCGCGTCTACGACGTACTGAACGCAGTGCCCAGCCTTCCTGCGGGTTACCGAAGTGTGTTCGCAGGCATGCTGATGGAGCGCGGTGCACATCTGCTACTACGTGACCCCATCGTCAATGTCCCGGCGGGACGTGCACACGCGCTGCTCGTCAGCCGCGGCGGAGTATTCGCGCTGGTGTTCACCACCAGCGCACCCACCCGGCAGACGATTGATACCATCCGCGGTCGCGCCCAGCGCGTCCTAGATCGGCTGGCGGTTGGCTCGAACGTGTTCGTGGCGAACACGATTCGTGTCGCACTGATCGTGCCGGTCGGCACCGATCTGGGGCATGTGGACCCACGGGTGATCGTCGCCGATGAACGCAGTGTCCGACGAGCGTTCTTCACCGGCCGTGTCCTTGAGCAACGTGACGCCGAGCAAGTTGCCAAGAGCATCGCCGACAAATCCGAGTACCGACCGGTCCATCTTGCCGTGGCCGCCACCAGCCCGGGTGTCGAGGAAGAGGGATTGTTCGAGGAGGCCGACACGATCTCCGACCAACGTGAGCGCGCCCTGTCGGAACCGTTACTCACCTGGCTGTCGTTTCTGGACCCCGATCAGTTCGCGCTCGTCCGAGCGAACTACAACGGCCCAGCGCGGATCAGCGGACCGGCTGGCACCGGCAAGACCGTGGTCGCGTTGCATCGCCTCGCGCGTATCGCGCGGGAGAGCACCGGCAAGCTGCTCATGACCAGCTTCGTACGTTCCCTCCCCGCATGCCATAGAACACCGTTCATGCGACTCGCCCCCGAAGTCGCCGATCGCGTCGAGTTCATCGGACTCCATGCCTGGGCGAGCCAATTCCTGCGTGGGCGTGGAAAACCGATGCGCATGGAGCCCACCCGAGCACGCACGGCCTTATCGCTGGCCTGGTCGCATGTGGGAGGTGAGAACGGGGCGCTCGCGGGGATCGAGCCCAACCTCGAATACTGGGCCGATGAAATCGACCGCTTGATCAAGGGCCGTGGCATCACCGAGTTCGACGACTACAAGGCGCTGGTGCGCACCGGTCGAGAGGGCCTGCCGCTACGCCGGGAAGACCAACGTCCTCTCGTATGGGAACTTTTCGAAGAGTACAAGAAGATCTGCCGCAAGCGGGGAATCCACGACGCGAACGATCTGATCGGCGCGGCCGTGGCCGAGCTCCGGCAGCGTCCGCTCGACCCGCCGTACGTGATGGTGGCCGTCGACGAGGTGCAGGACGTGACCCTGCTGGGGCTGCGCCTCATCGGACAGATCGCGGCCACTACCCCGAACTCCTTGTTATTCGTCGGTGATGGCCAGCAGCAGGTGTACCCGGGCGGGTGGAGGCTGTCGGACGCAGGGTTCGACATCCACAGCCGCAGTGAGACCTTGGACGTCAACTATCGCAACCGAGCCGCGATCCTTGCCTACGCCAAGGGAATCGACGCCCGCAACACCGTCGACGATCTCGACGGCGGCACCGGAGTAGCACTGCGCGATGCACGAGGTGTGCTCGACGGCGGACACGTCGACGAATGGCAAGGACCCGACGATCAGCTGGACACCGCACTGATTGCTGCCCTCCGGGCGCTCACGGTACCCAGAGGTCACATCGCCGTGATCACACGCACGAACACCGAGGCAAACCGATTCCTACGGGTGCTCAAGACGGACGGCATTGCGACTCAGCTCCTCGAAGATTACGACGGCAGTTACGTCAACGC
This sequence comes from Nocardia sp. NPDC020380, assembly GCF_044386975.1. Lineage (NCBI taxonomy): Bacteria > Bacillati > Actinomycetota > Actinomycetes > Mycobacteriales > Nocardiaceae > Nocardia > Nocardia sp. NPDC020380. The sequence continues at coordinate 151,366 of NZ_JBIRVQ010000019.1, forward strand.
AGTGAAGGTTGGAACCGTCCAACGTGCCAAGGGACTCGAATTCCCGGCGGTCTTCCGTCCAGTACTCCCCGGTGAGCGACCCCGCCGCAGAACCGCCTCACAACAGGATGCTGACGAGCTGGCCGCCCGCCGCCAGCTGGTCGCTGTCACGCGCGCCCGTGATTACCTCTGGCTCGGCATCGCCGACGGTGCGCTGTAGCAGGCGAACCCCACCCGGCGGCTCCTTCGTATGTTCAAACTCATCGGCAGGTGTATTCGGGCTCGCGATGTACCCGCAGGTCTAGCGTCAGATTCACCTGTGCCGCTTGACCGCTGCCGCCCTCAACCCGATGACGATGACGAGACCTCAAAATGAGCTGCTGAGGGCGTCAGGCCCCTGATGAGGTACTGCTGTTCTGGGTGGCCTCCCAGAGCGCCAATACAGGCTTCCTTGGTGGTCCTGAGACATTATTGTCCCAGTCATGACGGGTTCCGAGGATGATGTTGCGAAACTGATTACGACCTTGGCGCAGATCGTGGAGGGCACATTCGGGATTCGGCTTGTGCCCGATGAGATTACGGCGCGATTTGGTGAAGAGTATCCGCGACTGCTTCATAAGTTGCGGCTGGCTGCCGCTCTGGCAGGCATCGCCGATCGGCTGATGTTCGATGCCCTTCAGGAATCGTTGGCCGCCGGCATCGCGGCCGACGGGGTTTTGGAAGCAGCCGAACGACAGACAGATGCGGGTTTCCACCCGCATGGTCGCTCCGAAGGTCGACTGCACCCATTGTTATTTCGCCTGTTCCGGATGCAGAGGGCATTCTCTGTGGATCCGACGGTGCCACCGAGCGCCGACTCTCGAATCAGCGACCCGGTCGACACTCACGATCCCGTAATGTTCGCTGGTGGCCTTGCTGCCGTCGTCGGTTCTAGCCTAGTCCGCTTTGGGATGGCCTGTGCGCGCAGCAATGAGATGGAGGAGGCCCAGGAGGCGGGCGCGACGTTGACCGCTCTCGCGGAGTTGCAGCGGGTCGTCGCCAATACCGTCGCCCCGCGTGAGATCCGGTGGACTGGCAGTCGTTCTGAAACTCACGACGACGTCGTACGGAGTCCGGAACCCGGGCATGCTGGCGAGGCGGACTCCCTGATCGATGAAGGGGATGCGGTGGACGGGCCTATGACCGTTGGACGACTTCGGCAGTTCCTGAATGACATAGCGGTGCCCGATCATCTTCCGGTTGTCGTTGGCGGGCTTGACTTCGATGATCCCTCAAGACATTTCAACGGGTTGGCCGATGCTATCTGGGCTGACAATGAGGGTCAGTTCGGCGGCCGGTTGTGTATCGCCGCGCAGGGTATTGGACTGGTCTCTGGTTAGTCAGTCGGCCAGCGGTGACTCCCCGTGGGCAGCTTGCTGTCTAGCTGAGTTGTCTAGCCCATTGGGGGCAGGATCCGTTCGATCCAGATTCTGGCGGATGGTTGCCGTTAATGGATGCCCTGGGCTGAGAATCCGTTTGCAGTCCGCCAGCGCACGCGCGAAGAGTTCAACGGCTTCGTCGGCCCGACCCGCGCTGAGATACGCACCCGCGAGATTGTTCCGGGCGAGAAGGACGTCTGGGTGATCTGTCCCGAGTACCCGCTCACGGTTAGCGAGGTTCGCCTCAAGGAGATCGATGGCTTCGTCCAACCTGCCGACGTGAGGGTAGGCGCTGGCAAGGTTATGGACCGAATGGAGCGTATCGCGATGGTCTGTTCCGAGAACACGCCGACGATCTGTCAGTACGCGTTCGAGCAGAGGCAGCGCTTCTTCATGGCGGCCCGAAGCAGTAAGGGCGCAGGCCAGATTGCTTCTAGCACTGAGGGATTGAGGATCTTGCTCACCCAGAATACGACAGAAATCGCGGACGTTTTGTTCTCCGAGCTCGATGGCGTCGACCAACCGTCCTGTGTCGCGGTAGGCCAGCGCGAGGTCGCTCCGGCAGACGAGCGTGTGAGGGTGATCGAAGCCTAGGACTCGCTCAAAATCCGCGAGGGACCGCTCCATGGCTTCACAAACGTCGAACCCAGCACTTTGGCATGCTGTATTGAACCGAAGGGAAGTGAGGAGTGTGAGTTCGTGGTCGTGCCCGAGCACTTCTTCGCACACTCGAAGGGTCTGTCCCAGGTGGAAGAGAGCGTCGTGGACACGGCCAGCTGAGTGAAACGCCACACCGAGGTTATGTCGGCACTGCAAGGTGACCGGATGCTGCGCGCCCAGAACCTGTTCGGCGTCCGCAAAGGTTCGCTCGCCTCGGTCTATCGCTTCGCTTAAGTTTGCAACGACGCTGGTCAACTGCCACACCGCCGAGGCGCGAGCATCGAGAACGCCCGCCAGCAGTTCGCGGTTCTCTGTCCCAACGGCATTGCACCACAACGCATCAATGTGCGCCGATGCCTCAGTGACAACGCCGGTGCGATGCAGCGTTGGACGATAGTCGTGGAGATCGAGGCCAAGAAAAAGGAGCCCGTCTGCGATGACATACTCGAGTCTCCGCGTGCTGGCCAATCGTTCACGGACTACACGGGCGATCAACGGATGCATGGTGACGGCGCTGTGAGAAAGCGAAAAGGACAATACCGAGCCGCTTACGCACCGTTCGAGAGCTGCATCTACGAACCGATCCTCTGCCAGCCGATACAGCAAATGCCTGCTCACACCATCGGACGCGAGCACCGATATGATTTCGAGTAGTGTGCGGTTCAAACCATATGAGTCCTCGGTGCACACGATGTCGACTGCCAACAGCAGTGCAGCCTCGACGTCCCGGGGGTAGTCCTGGCCTGGGCGGCGTGGCAGAGCGTCGCGAACTCTGTTGTGTAACAACAACAAATACTGCGTAAACCCATAGCCACGCGCAATGATGGTTGCCGAAGCTGCTGCCAACGCGAGCGGAAGGTCACCGAACTCCTCCGCTACGGATGTGGCACCGCCGACGTCGTCAAGGCCCGTCCGCTCGTGCAGGTACGCGATGGCTTCCTGTCGGCTGAACGAGGTGATCTCGATAGGGCTGCCAAGTTCGACGAAGCGCTTATCGGTGCTGGTGATGATTGCCGTGGCGTGACCGATTCCGGGCACATACTGCCGCACAGCATCTGGATCGCGGGCGTTGTCGAACACTACCAACGCTGGTCCGGGATGAACGGCCAAATGCTCGCGGAGCCGACGAGCAGTCTCACCAGGTTCGGCGCTAGGGTCTGCGACACCCAGTCGTTCAGCAATCCGCGAAAGACCCAACAGCAGTGAGCTCTCGGTGCTGGCATCGACCCAACCCACAACACCGCGACCACCCGCGATAATCGCTCGCGCATAGGCTGCCGCGACATGTCGGCTGCCAGGGGGAAGGGACCGTTTCGGAGCTGTTTTTGCCAGCAGGATGGGACCACCTCGTTTGCCACTGATGGGACCACCTGACTAGCG
>NZ_JBIRVQ010000020.1:0-141615 GCF_044386975.1 Nocardia sp. NPDC020380
CGGCGAGCACACCCGACTTGTCGCGGGGATGCAGGGGCAGAACGGTTCCGGGATCGAAGAAGCGCTGCAACCGACCCAGCGGGTCACGGGGATCGGTCGTGGTGTCCGCGTGTGCGGGGGCCATGATGGTCATCGCAAACTCTCCTGATAGGAAGGCGGTCGCTGAGAGCGGCTGCGAATGTCGTTGTCCCAGGCGGGGTCTCGGGTGCGGGATCTACCCCATCCGAGACCCCGCCTGGGTCGCTTGTCTACTGACCGGTGCTTGCTGTAGCTATTGCCAGCTCGCTGGCGTGCGTGTCAGTACCGGCCGAAGGCGAGCGCGACATTGTGCCCACCGAAACCGAAAGAGTTGTTGATCGCGTACTCGATGTCCTGCCGGCGAGCATCGCCGTGCACCACATCGAGATCGATCTCCGGATCCTGGTTGTCCAGGTTCAGCGTGGGCGGAACGATCCCGTCCCGGATGCTGAGAACCGTGAGCACCGACTCGAGCGCGCCGACGGCGCCGATCGAGTGGCCCAGGGCGGACTTCGGCGCGTACACCGAGGCGTGGTTGACACCCGCCTTGTGAATCGCGTTCGCTTCCGCGCTGTCGCCAATGGGAGTGGCGGTCGCGTGAGCGTTCACATGGGTCACGTCCTTGGCGGACAGACCCGCGGTCTGCATCGCGCGCTGCATGGCGCGAGCCGCACCGCTACCTTCCGGATCCGGCGCCACCAGGTGGAAACCGTCGGAGGTGATACCAGCGCCCATCAGGCGGGCGTGGATCGTGGCGCCGCGCGCCTTGGCGTGCTCTTCGGTCTCGATGACCATGAGCGCGCCCGCTTCGCCGAACACGAAGCCGTCGCGGTCCTTGTCGAACGGCCGGGAGGCCGCCTTCGGCGCGTCGTTGCGGGTCGACATGGCCCGCATCATCGAGAACGCCGCGATCGGAATCGAGTCGATGTAGCCCTCGACACCGCCGGTGACCACCATGTCGGCGTCACCCATGACGATCATGCGCCACGCGTTGGCGATGGCCTCCGAACCCGATGAGCACGCCGAGACCGGAGTGACCACTCCCGCCCGGGCCTTGAGTTCGAGACCGACGACGGCAGAAGGACCGTTCGGCATGACCATCTGAACAGCCAGCGGCGAAATCTTGCGATAGCCGCCGTTCTTCAGCTTGTCGACCGAGTCGATGAGCGCATCGCCGCCGCCGAGGCCGGTGCCGATGGCCACACCCAGCCGCAGCGGGTCGACCTCGGGGGAACCGGCGTTCTTCCACACCTCGCGGCCCAAAACCATGGCCAGCCGCTCGACATACGCCATACGGCGGATCTCGACGCGGTCGAGGAGGGAATCCGGCGACACCTTCAGGTGCCCGCCGATGCGAACCGGAAGGCCGTACTCCTCGATGAAATCGTCCTCGAGAGTGTCGATTCCGCTCTCGCCATTGAGGAGGCCCTTCCACGTCGCATCGACGTCACCGGCGATCGACGTGGTCGCCGCCATGCTCGTGACGACGACGTTGGGGAAGTTCCCGTTCAAGGTGGAAGGAGTGGTCACAGTGTCGGTCCTTATTCGCCGTCAGCTGCGAACTTGGCCTTCATCGCCTCGGCGGCCTCGGAGTTCTCGGCCTCGAGCTTCTGGATGTACGCCACCGCGTCGCCGACGGTCTTCAGGCTCGCCAGGTCCTCATCGGGGATCTTGACGCCGTACTTGTCCTCGGTCTGGACGGCGATCTCGACCATCGACAGCGAGTCGATGTCCAGGTCGTCGACGAAGGACTTCTCGATGGTCACCTCGGAGGGCTCGATACCGGTCACCTCTTCGATGATCTTGCCGAGCTCTTCGACGATCTGTTCCTGGGTCAGAGCGGCCACTTTGGTGGCTCCCTTCTTGTTTCCTGTAGTGGGTTGGGATTCTCGGTCCGGGGTCGCGCCGTCGCCGTTGACGGTGCGGGACCGCGAGTCAAGCTAGCTTGCCGACGTGAGTTCGGCGAGCGCGGGGAGGTCCGAAGGAGTCTTCAGCGCCAGATTCGGGGTGCCCTTGAGCTCCCGCTTGGCGATCCCGACCAGGGTTCCGGCCGGCGGCAACTCTGCCACCGCGGAAACACCCGCAGCACGGACGGTTTCGGTGCACAGGTCCCAGCGCACTGGGCTGGTGACCTGGTTCGCCAGCTTATCGATGGCATCCCTGCCCGACGTTACGGCCTTGCCGTCGAAATTCGACAGCAGAACCCGGGTCGGGTCGCTCGGGGCGATCTGTGCGATCGCCTCCGCCACGGCGTCCCGGGCAGGTGCCATGAACGCGGTGTGGAAGGCGCCGGCGACCGGAAGAGTACGAACACGTGCCTTTTCCGGCGGGTTCGCCGCGAGTTCCGCGAGGGCCTCGAGCTTACCCGCGGCCACGATCTGGCCCACCGCATTGCGGTTGGCCGGAACCAGGCCGAGTTCCTCGAGCCGCGCGAGCACGACGGCTTCGTCACCGCCGAGCACCGCGGACATACCGGTCGGCTCGATTGCGCAAGCCTTGGCCATCTCCGCTCCGCGGATGGCGGCCAGGGTCACCGCATCGTCGGCGGAGATGACTCCGGCGACGGCAGCGGCGGCGAATTCGCCGACCGAGTGTCCGGCGACGATGGTATCCGCGGGCAGTGAATCCTGCGGGACTTCCGCGAAAGCCAGAAGGGCAGCCGCGACGACGAGCGGCTGCGTCACAGCCGTGTCGACGATTTCATCCGCTGTCGCTGTGGTGCCCAACCGCAGCAGGTCCAGCCCCGCGGCCTTACCCCACAGCGCGATGCGGTCCGCAGCGCCAGGGAGTTCGAGCCAAGGGGTGAGCATGCCGGGTGTCTGAGAGCCCTGTCCAGGGGCGAACAACGCGATCACGCTCATAAGAAAACACTGTGGTGGCGCTCTCACGAGATGTCGGCGCGAATGAAGCTTGCTCGGCAGTTTTGTGGGGAGTCCACAAACGGCCTAGTGGCTTGCCCCGATCGCCCGGTTCCGGGGACGCGTTACATCCCGTCTTTCGGATCTGTGACAGGAGTGGCGTCTGTGGCCGGAGTAGGTGTTTCGTTACGGGTTCGTGTCAGCCGACCTACTGTGGCTGCGATACGTAACACATACGCATCGCGCGGGTTCATCGGATCACGTCCGGTGATATCGGCGATGCGCTTCAACCGGTAACGGACCGTATTTGGATGAACGTACAGCTGGCGGGCGCAAGTCTCGACGGCTCCGCCGCAGTCCAGATAAGCATCCAGAGTGTCCGAGAGGTCGGCGCTGGCGGCGGCCAACGGTAGCACGAGATGTTCGTTGAGGGCGTCTATCGCGGCCCGGTCACCGAGCAGGGCGCGTTCGGGCAATAACTCGGAGGCATGCACCGGCCGCGGCGCCCCGCGCCAGCCCACCACGGCCTCCATACCGGCCATGGCTTCCACCGAGCTGACATGCGCCGCGGACAGCGTGCGCATGGTCGGCCCGATCACCACCGGGCCGTCCGAGAAGGCCTCGCTCAATAGCTCACCGAGGAACGGCGACGGATACATGGTGTCGCCCAGATGACCGCTCACCACCATCACCAGCCGCGAACCCTGCACCACCGCGAGGGCATTGCGGCCGTGCCGGGTGGCGGCGCTATGTACGGAACTGACAACGGCCACCTGGTCTTTGGGGGGAGTTCCCACCAGGACCGTGGCCGGGGCGGTCGCATCCCAGTTCAAAGTGGCCGCGCGGGACAGCATTTCGGGGCCGGTATCGCCACGCACCACGGCGTCGACGACCAGCGCCTCCAATCGGGTGTCCCAGGCGCCGCGGGACTCCGCGGCCGAGGCGTACACCGAGGCGGCCGCGAAACCGAGCTCCCGCCCGTATCGCAGCACCGCCTCGGTGAGCGCCACCAGCTGCCGGTCGTTGCGCGCCAGCGCCGGCAGCCACTGCTCGAAGAACTCCATGGCCACCCGGACCATGTCCACCGTCTGGCGCAGCGTCAGCCGCCGCGCCAGATCGTCCGGAATCACCTGGAAGGCGTCCAGGGAGAACCGGATATCCGATTCCGGATCCTGCAGCCACTCCAGGAAGTTCACCACCGCCGTCTGCACCAGCATCTGCACGCCCGCGCGTTGCGCGGCATCCAGATTGGCGAAGAACGGCAACCGATCCTGCATCGACGCGACAGCCTCGGTCGACAAGCGACCCGAGAACTGCTTCACCCGCTTGAGGAGAGTGTCCGGAAGCGGATCACGCGTCTGCCGATTCGGGGAGAGCGCGCCGGTCGGCAGGTACACCTCGTTTTCGGAAGTGCCCTCGTTGATCCGGCGCGGCTTCGGCGGTTTACGGTCCACGGTGTTAATCGTGCGTTATGCGTCGCCGCCTTCGGAACCTGGTGCCGCCTTCGGCGCGGCGTTCACATCGTCGATGCGGTAGCGCGCGGCCGCCTCGGCGACCTTGGCGGGAGCGATCTTCCCGAGTTCGGCCAGCCCCGACAGGGCCGCCACCACGATGGACTGCGCATCCACGTTGAACACGCGGCGCGCGGCCGGACGGGTGTCGGAGAAGCCGAAACCGTCCGTGCCCAAGGTGATGTACTTGCCCGGCACCCACTGGCGGATCTGATCCGGCACCGCCCGCACCCAGTCCGAGGCGGCCACGAACGGGCCCTCGGCACCGGACAGCACCTGGGTCACATACGGCTGACCCGGATCCTGTTCGGGGTGGCGCAGTTTCGCGATCTCCAGGGCGAGCGCCTCCTTGCGGAGTTCACCCCAGCCCGGCACCGACCACACATCGGCCTGCACGCCCCACTCCTCGGCGAGCAGCTGCTGCGCGCGCAGGCCGTCCGGCATGGTGACGCCGGAGACCAGGATCTGGGCGCGCACGTCGCCCGCGCCGCCGCGCTTGTAGAGGTAGATGCCCTTGAGCAGGCCCGCCACATCCAGCTGCTCCGGCTCGACCGGCTGCTGCTGGGGCTCGTTGTAGAGGGTGATGTAGTAGAAGATGTCCTCGCCGCCGAACTCGTGGTGCTGCGAGTGCGCCTCGGGATCGGTGCCCGGCAGGGCGTTCTGGAAACCGTGCGCGAGCCCGCCGCCGTACATGCGCCGCAGGCCGTCCCGCACGATGTGCGCGATCTCGAAGGCGAACGACGGATCGTAGGACACCACAGCCGGATTCGTGGACGCCAGCAGCAGCGAATGACCGTCGTTGTGCTGCAGGCCCTCACCGGTCAGCGTGGTGCGGCCGGCGGTGGCGCCGAGCACGAAACCACGCGCCATCTGGTCCGCCGCCGCCCACAGGCCGTCGCCGGTGCGCTGGAAGCCGAACATCGAGTAGAAGATGTACAGCGGGATCATCGGCTCGCCGTGCGTCGAGTACGAGGTGCCGACCGCGGTGAAGCTCGCGGTGGAACCGGCCTCGTTGATGCCCTCGTGCAGGATCTGGCCGACCGACGATTCCTTGTACGCCAGCATGAGTTCCGCGTCGACCGAGGTGTAGAGCTGGCCGTTGCGGTTGTAGATCTTCAGCGACGGGAACCACGAGTCCATACCGAAGGTGCGGGCCTCGTCGGGGATGATCGGCACGATGCGCTTGCCGATCTCCTTGTCGCGCAACAGTTCCTTCATCAAGCGGACGAACGCCATGGTGGTGGCGACGCTCTGCTTGCCGGAACCCTTGCGGACCGAGCGGTAGGGCTCGTCGCCCGGGAGCACCAGCGGCTGTGCGGCCGTGCGGCGTTCGGGCACGAAGCCGCCCAGCTGCTTGCGGCGGTCCAGCATGTACTGGATCTCCGGGGCGTCGGCGCCGGGGGTGTAGTACGGCGGGCGGTACGGGTCGCGCTCCAGCTCGGCGTCGGTGATCGGAATGCGCTGCACGTCGCGGAACGCCTTCAGATCGTCGAGGGTCATCTTCTTCATCTGGTGCGTCGCATTGCGCGCCTCGAAGTGCTTGCCGAGACCGTAGCCCTTGATGGTCTTGGCGAGGATGACCGTCGGTTGTCCCTTGTGCGCCATGGCCGCCGCGTACGCCGCGTAGATCTTGCGGTAATCGTGGCCGCCGCGCTTGAGGTTCCAGATGTCGCCGTCGGAGAGGCCTTTGACGAGTTCCTTGGTGCGCGGGTCGCGGCCGAAGAAGTGCTCGCGGACGTAGGCGCCGTCATTGGCCTTGTACGTCTGGTAGTCGCCGTCGGGGGTGGTGTTCATCAGGTTGACCAGGGCGCCGTCGCGGTCGGCTTGCAGCAGGGCGTCCCACTCGCGGCCCCAGACGACCTTGATGACGTTCCAGCCGGCGCCGCGGAAGAAGGACTCCAGCTCCTGAATGATCTTGCCGTTACCGCGGACCGGGCCGTCGAGGCGCTGCAGGTTGCAGTTGATGACGAAGGTCAGATTGTCCAGGGCCTCGTTGGCGGCCACCTGGATGAGGCCGCGCGATTCCGGCTCGTCCATCTCGCCGTCGCCGAGGAACGCCCACACATGCTGGTCGGACGTGTCCTTGATGCCGCGATCGTGCAGGTAGTGGTTGAACCGGGCCTGGTAGATGGCGTTCATCGGGCCGAGACCCATTGACACCGTGGGGAATTCCCAGAAGTCCGGCATCAGCCGCGGGTGCGGGTAGGAGGACAGGCCGTGGCCGGGGCCGCCGGCGCTGTACTCCTGCCGGAAACCGTCCAGCTGGTCTTCCGTCAAGCGGCCTTCCAGGAAGGCGCGGGCGTACACGCCGGGAGAGGCGTGACCCTGGATATACACCTGGTCACCGCCGCCCGCGTGGTCCTTGCCGCGGAAGAAGTGGTTGAAGCCGACCTCGTACAGCGCCGCTGAGGACGCGTAGGTCGAGATGTGGCCGCCCACACCGACTCCCGGCCGCTGCGCGCGATGCACCATGATCGCGGCGTTCCAGCGGATGTAGGCCCGGAAGCGGCGCTCGGTCTCCTCGTCGCCGGGGAACCAGGGCTCGTTCTCGGTGGGGATGGTGTTGACGTAGTCGGTGGACGTCAGGGCCGGGATCGCGACATGGCGTTCGCCGGCGCGCTCGAGCATGCGCAGCATGAGGTAGCGGGCCCGGCCCGGGCCCTCACGGTCGAGCATCTCGTCGAAGGAGTCGAGCCATTCGCTGGTTTCTTCCGGATCGATGTCCGGCAGGTATGACGCCACCCCCTCGCGGATCACTCGGACCCGGCCCCCTGCCGGGCGCTTGGCCGCCGAGCCATTGGTGGGGTTCGACGAAGAAATCGGGTGCATCAGGTCGGTCAAGACGTTTGCTCCTCGTACAGGGGTGGGGACATCTGATGGCGTCATTACCCCGGGTCACCGCTGGTGGGCGGCATACCCGTAACGATCGGTTCGGGTCGCACCTCACATCCTTGCCGAGGATGCGGCCCAGGTCATCATGTCAGCCGTAAATCCAGTACCGTTCTCCAGGGAACCGGCCGAGGCATGGAACGGGGAGGAACAGTGAAACTGAACCCGCGGGGGTTCGGGGTGATGTGCACGACCGTTGCGCTCGGCATCGGACTCGCGATCGTCGCAGGCTGCTCGAACACGGTCGAGGGTACCCCGACCGCGAATTCGGCTCAGGTGACCTCGTATCGCGCGGACGTCTCCTCCTCCTCGGCGGCGGCTTCCTCTTCCAAAGCGGCAGCGGCGCAGAACAAGGCGATCGCCGACAACTGCGACCCGTTCCGCACCACCACCGGCACGGCCGTGAACAGCTACAACGACTATGTGGACGCCCACGACAAGGGCACCGACGACCAGACCGCGAAACGGGACGCGGCGGCCGGCGCGCTCGAGGACGCGGCCAAGACCGTCGAGAATCAGGTCAACACTTCGGGTTCGGACCTGCCGGCCGATCTGGGGCAGAAGTTCACCGACTACGTGAACGCGGCGCGCACGCTGGCGGCGGAAGTTCGGAAGATGACGCCGGCGGCCGCCGTTGCCCCCTTGAACGACGCCAGTCACAAGGTCAACGACGCCCTGGATGCCGTCCGGACGGCCTGCCCATCCAAGTAAACGGGTCTCAACTACGACATTCTGGGTGCGAATTCGGCCGATCGGCTTGCGCTCGAGGCTTTAACCATGTTCGCTTGCATCTACCTACTGTCGGGAATAAGAGGAGGACACCACCGTGGTCGCCGCGGCGGACGCGCAGAACTACGCTCAGAAGCTTGGCATTTCACATGGCATGGCCGTTCAGGAGCTGGGCTGGGACGAGGATACCGACGACGACTTGCGGGCCAACCTCGAAGAGACGATCGGCTCGGAACTGCTGGACGAAGATACCGACGAGGTTGTCGATGTCGTCCTGCTGTGGTGGCGCGACGGGGATGGTGACCTGGTCGACGAGCTGATGGATGTGATCTCCCCGTTGGCCGACGACGGTGTCGTCTGGGTGCTCACCCCCAAGACCGGTCACCCCGGCCATGTCGATCCGAGCGAGATCGCGGAGTCGGCGGTACCCGCCGGCCTCAATTCGACTACCCCGGTAAGTCTCGGAACCTGGACCGGAACCAAGCTGACCCAGCCCAAGACGCCCTCGAAGCAGCGCTGAACCGCGTCTTCGCTAAGGTTTTCGAGTGGGTGATGCGCGAGTGACTCATGCGTGAGCGCGGTCCGTTCATGTGTGAGCACTGCGTCGTGTCGCTTGCTGCTGCCGACACGATGGAGGTTCCCGCATGCCGTTAGAGGTGGGCACGGTCGCACCGGACTTCACTCTGAAGGACCAGAACAACCAGGAAGTCACCCTCTCGGCGTACCGCGGCGAGAAGAACGTCCTGATCGTCTTCTACCCGCTGGCGTTCACCGGCATCTGCCAAGGCGAACTCTGCCGCGTCCGTGACGAACTCCCCAAGTTCCAGAACGACAACGCAGAGATCCTCGCCATCTCCGTAGGCCCCCCGCCCACCCACAAGATCTGGGCGGCCGAACAGGGCTACACCTTCCCCCTGCTCTCCGACTTCTGGCCGCACGGATCGGTAGCCCAAACCTACGGCGTCTTCAACGAAAAATCCGGCTACCCCAACCGCGGAACCTTCGTAGTAGACAAGGACGGCATCATCCGCTTCTCCGAGATGAACGGCCCCGGCGAGCCCCGTGACCAGGCAGCTTGGGAAAAAGCGTTGGCCACACTAGATTCATAACCCGTCGCCCGCGGATCCCCGGATCTGCAGGCAACATCCGACCCCGGCCCAGCCGGGCAGTCCGGGGCGTATAGCTCAGTGGTAGAGCACTGGTTTTACACACCAGCGGTCGGGGGTTCGAAACCCTCTGCGCCCACCCATCGTCGAAAACCCAGGCTACGCCTGGGTTTTCGGATAGCTGTGGTGACGGCCCGCATCTAGCTTTGGGTATGTCCTAGGTCCCATATACCGATTTCGCGGCGCCAACCCTCCACCGCCCGTTGCAACGGTGCCAGGCGGTCGTAGATGCGGAACAATTCGGTGCGGGCTGTCGAGCTCTCGGTTTGGACTTGCACGATTGCCCCGCGGACCTGGGCGAGCTTGTCGCGGAAAGCGTCCCGCTCGTGGGGTAGGAGTGCGCGATCCTGCGGTTCCATGCCTGAATCGTCCAGGAGTTCGAGGTATCTGCGGGTGATGGTCGAATCGACGTCGGCGCTTATTTCCAGCAATCGTTGTTTGATCGTATCGGCAGGCATCCGCGCGGTATCCCGAACGAACGGGATCTGCCAGATCTCGTTCAAAGCGTCCTCCAGATCGCGGTTCACTCGCCGCCAGCGGATCAGGTCACGGCATGCTCTTGCTGCCTGGCCTTCCGATTCGAGGTTGGCCATGCGGAACAGGAATGCCTCGGCGGCGGCCTGATCGTGCCCGGACAGCTCCTCGATGCGACGCCGCAGCGAGTGCAGGTTTTCGTGGAATCGGCTCGGCGGAGGTTCCAGATATCCCTCGATGTCCGCGGATTCGAAGAGGCGGCCCAAGAGGGTCTCGGTCTCCAGGAGCAGATGATGCGCCTTGGCCGGATCCCGTTGTTGGTGCAGCAGCGGCAGAATCGTGGTCAGTCGCCGGGTGACGTCCGGCTCGGCCTCGGCTACCTCGGCGCTGTGCCCTTCACGCTGTGCCTGTTTCCAGTCGTCCTCGAGTTTGGTGGCGCGCTGTTGCATTTCGGTCCATCCGGGTACCTGCCGGGTGGGTACCTCGATGATTCCGGTGGCGGATCTGTTCAGGCCGGGCAGGTCGACATCGACATGAATGGTCCAATCCGCGGCGAATTCGAAGGCCACTTCCACATGGCTGCCGGGCGGGAGGTCGGCCGGGAGGTCGCGGATCTGCACGAAACCGATCGGGACCAAGCCCTCGTACAGCCTGACCGTCAGTGTCGAACCGGTCGTCGCCGTCTGCAATCGCTGTAGCTCACGATGTGGAATTGTGGTGCCCGCCTTGGCGATCGGCAGTAGTTTGCGGTCGAGTCGTTCGATCGCGAAGTCGTGTGCGAGCGCGTCCTTGACCGAGGTCGCATCGGTGGGGTCTTCTCGCGAGATTGTAATGACCTCGCTGGCGACCTCCACGTCGTCGCGGAGCACCTGGATGGTAAAGGTCGCCCTGTCATCCAGGGGAACGTCGAGGAACTGGAAACTTCCGTCGCCGTCGACCGGCTCGCGTTGGCCGCCGGGCCGCAGCACTACTACAGTTTCGCCGGTTGCTCGCGCGTCCGGAAGCACTCGACCGCCGATATCCACGGTTGTCTCCATCGGGATCGGGCGATCGATTTCCAGTACCTTGCTGCGGCGATCGGTGAGACTTCCGGCCTTCAGTGCGGCACCGATGGCGACCACTAATTCGGGATGGAGACGGCGCGGCGTTTTGCCGAAATGACGCTTCAGCAAGGTGGATACGAGCGGAATGCGTGAGGAACCTCCGACCAGCACCACTTCGTCGAGTTGGTCCGGTTGCACGCGACCCTTACGAAGAGCCGAGTCGCACTGCTCGATCGTGTCCCGGAGATAGGCACCGATCTTGGTCTCGAAATCGGTCCGACGGATGGTCAGATTGATGTTCATCGGCTGCCCGGATCGATCTTCGAGGTTGTCGTCGACGATCTCGGTTTCGGTGTCCTGGGACAGTTCGTGTTTTGCTCGCTCGGCCAGCGACAGCAACCGCGCTTGCCGCTCGCTGTCCTGTGCGTTGCCCGGCTCCGAGGCGAGATCGTAGGCAGGCAGTTTTTCGATCATCCAATCGACGATGGCTTGATCGAAGTCGTACCCGCCGAGATACCTGTCGCCGTCGAAGGACTTGCTGGTGAAGCCCTCCTCGGGGTCCCACAGAACTACCGAGGTGTCGAAGGTTCCGCCACCGAGGTCGTAGACCAGCAATCGGTGTGGGCCCTGCACGGGCTGCTCGTCCAGATATCGGTGTGCCAGTGCGGCGGAGACCGGTTCTATGAGCGTCTCCGCTACCTCCAGCCCGGCGTGCTGACCCGCCTCGGCCGTACTGGTTTTGGCGCTGGCCTCGAAATAGGCCGGCACTGTGATGACGGCGCGATCGATCGTGACACCGAGGGCGTCTTCAGCGGTCTGCCTCAGGTGTCGTAGCAGCATCGTTGATGCCTGTATCGCGGTGAGTTCGGAGTGTCCGGCGCGGACGGTCTGGTCGGTGCCCATGATGCGCTTGAAGAACATGGCGGGCGGGGCGCCCGGTACGCGGGCCTTTCGTTTGGCGGGCGCACCGACCAGCGCTATGCCGTCGTGTCCGACCCAGACCGCGGACGGAGTGGTCAGCGAGAGATCAGGGTTGGTGACGATCAGGACTCCGCCGAGCGGCCGCAGCCGACCACGTTCGATCAGCGCCGCCTTGTCCGGAATATTGGCGTCGGCGGGCACGGCCACGCAGCAATTGGTGGTGCCGAGGTCGATTCCCACGGTCACGGTCATGACAACTCCTCGTCTTCGTCGAGCATGGGGAAGGTGGCTATGGGCGGCAATAGCTTCGGCAAGACCTGATAGTCGACCAGTGCCGTGCGGTATGCCGGTTCGGTCAGGGCGAACTCGGCCAACTCGCGAAGGATCGCCAACTCGTTCGGACCGTCCATTGGTGGTTCGGGTCGGTGCGTGCGCAGCTCTTCCGACAATCTCGCCGAGGCGGAATCGAGTCTTTGCGCTGCCGAATTGATTTGAGCGAGGCTGAGGATCTGGCCGAACAGCGGGAAGCGCTCCGCGCTGCGCCGGATTCGGGTGCGACGGGCCTCGATGCGTGCGCGGGCCGTCGCCCGATCGGAGCCCGGATCCAAGTCCAGTAGGTGAAATGCGGTGCCGTAGTACGGATTTCTATCGTTCCATGCCCAGGGATTCATTGTGGTGTTCACTCCTGCTTTGTCAGGCGGTGCGGGCGTCCATCTCGCGGACCTTCTGTCCCGCCGTTTCGACGGCGCGCTGTAGCTTCGAGGCTTGGTCGTATGGGGAGACCGGAGGTAGCCCGAGCAGTAGTGCCCGGGAGAAATGCGAAGCGGCGGCCAGGAACTCGTCGGCGCATTCGTTGATCCACTGCGGGGTGCCGTCTGCCAAGTCGCCGAGATACCGGCCGGCCACCTGCTGGCGTAGTAGGCCGAGCCAGTATTCGTGCTTCGCCAGTGCCGCCATACATGCTCGGCGATCATCGGTGTGCATCTCGGTCAGTAGTAGGCCGGTTCCGTCGAGACAGCGGAGGGCTGGACGGGTTTGATACTCGACATTGTTGAGTACGGGATGTGCTCGTGCGATCCAGTCCGAATCTGTGGAGAGGCTCTCCAGAAAATCATTGGAGGTTTCCAGCAGCAGTTCGGCGAACCGGAGACTGGTCGGGTCGATCTGCATCCACCGTTGTGCTTCCGTGAGCGCACTATCCCAGTTCTTTTCGCGCGATAGCCGTCCGACCTGTACCGCGGCGGCACCGATCAGGGAGTCGAGTGTCTGGCGTCGCGCCGCGGTGGGAAGCGGCGCGTGGAGGATGATCTCGTAGTGCGTGCGGGCTCGCTGCAGCTGGGTGCCGCGAAGCTGATGAATTCTGGTCGCATGGGGCTCTAGTACCTGAGCGGGAAGCGCCGCGCGGGCCGCGGCAATAACCCCATCGATGTCCCCGACGGCGTCCTTCGCGAGCACCTGAGTCAAGTGTGCGCGCAGACCTGCCCAGAACTCGTTGTCGGCGTGCAGCCGTGCCCAACACGCCAAGGCGTAAGTCCAGTAGTCGAAAGCCCGCTTGTCGTTGTCGGATTCGAGCTGGTAGGCCCGCGCATGCAGCGTAATGGCCAGATGGTGGAGGCTTCGCCAATCGCCCGGACCGAGGCTGTCCTCCGAACGCCATATCAGCTCCGCGGCGGGAGACCATGGATGGCACACACCGTTCTGCTGCAGCGCACCGAAGGCGAGGGAGCCCGGTGTTCGGCTCGGGTGCTGCCGACTGCGCTGGGCGCTGACCTCGGTGATCCGATCGATACTGGTGCGGAGCTTGTCGGCGGAATCTCCGGATATGCCTTCGAGTAGTCGTTTTGCTTCCGACAACCGGGCTCGTACCTGTTGGTCGTCGGAAAGTAGCGCCGCGGCTCGAACCAGCGACCGGTGCGCGGCCACGAGTCGGACGTTGGTGACGGTGCTTCCACTGTTGTTGCCGCCCAATAGTGCCGGTTCGATGTGGGCAACCGCGATCAGCACTACGTATGGATCGACTATCGAGTAGGCGGGCCAGCGATCGCCATAGTGGGAGAACAGTTTGCGCGCTCCAGCGGCGATCATCCGATCATCCGATTCGAGCGCACCGAGGAGGATTCGGGCACTGGCATCGACGGCGAGGTCATCGGCCGAACGAGTGCGTTTGCCTAGAATCCGACGGAGCTCCGCGCTTGCACCGGAGTGATCGTCGGCGCGTAATCGCCGCAAGGCGTTGACGAATATGGTTTGACGCCACAGTCTGGTGTCCTCCGAACCCGAGACCTCCGCAGTTGCAGGGAGACCACGGGCGACACCGACCGCAGTCTGCAGCAACCGCAGGTAGCTGCTGGAGCCGGCCATTTCAGGGCCTGGCTCATTTCGGATCAATGCTCGATAGGACATCAGATCGGGCCACCGCGTCAGGCGTTCTCGCGCCTGGGATGACCCGTACTGCTCGGCTAGTGTGTAGCGCTGGTAGGCGGACGGGGTATCGCCACGCAATATGGCGTAATCACCTAGTGCGCAATACCATTCGGCGCTGGTATCGGGACCCAAAGCGAACAACAGTTGCCACACCGGTGCGCCATCTTGCAGAAACCACTCGAAGTCCCGATCGACCTGTGCGGCGAGATGACGTCGGGCGAGCTGTCGGAATGTCGGTGACGCGGTTGAGGACTCGGCTCGGATCTGTTCGCCCATCCAGACCTGTAAGACGTTGGCGCGCAGCAGTTCGTCCGCGATGGGCCAGGTGGACTCGAAGGCCGCGGGGTCCGGCGAGCGCAACCACTGACCCAGCACATACCGAATTGCGTTGCGAGGCACAACCCGACGTCGGTTCAGGGCACTGAGTAGGTAGATTGCTGCATCCGGGGATTGCGGTGCCATGCTTCGAATGTGCGCCAGCACCGATCTCTTGTGATAGTCGAGCGTTCGGTCGTCGGCGTCGT
Organism: Nocardia sp. NPDC020380; assembly: GCF_044386975.1. Lineage (NCBI taxonomy): Bacteria > Bacillati > Actinomycetota > Actinomycetes > Mycobacteriales > Nocardiaceae > Nocardia > Nocardia sp. NPDC020380. Next base: position 14,558 of record NZ_JBIRVQ010000020.1, read on the forward strand.
GCAGGAAACTCGTCAGTGCTGATACCAGTTCCGGACCATCCCCGGGCTCCGCTGTCTCGTCGGCCGGCGCATCGGCAGAACCGGGCGGCAGTGGGTTGCCTTTGCGTAAGCGCCATCGCACCGTATCCCCCAGGCGCGGAGTGACTGTGGACGTCACCCCACGACTGCAGAATAGCCTTCGACCGCCGCCATCGGCAGCCGCTCACCGGTATCCGATTCGCTAGGCCGTTCCGTAGGCGGGCCGCGGCCTCGGGAGGCAGGATTGATGGCATGCCGGAGTCCATGGGTCAGTTGACAATCCGCACCAGCGGCAGCACGGATGACCTATTGCACCTGCTCGAATGGTTCAACGGCGACGACGAGCTGCGAGGGCGAATGATCTTGCCTCGAGAGAACATTCGCCCGGGACAGATGGGTGGAGTCGCCGATGTGCTGGAAGTCGCGGTCGCCGCGGGCGGAATAGGCCCGGCACTGGCCAAGTCGCTGACCGCATGGTTCGCCCACCTGCGGTCGGACTTGTCGGTCACCGTCAAGGTCGATGGGCGTGCCGAGATCACCGTCGACGCCAAACGGATCAAGACACCGGAAATCGCTGCGGCACTGCAGGATATGCTCGGGAAACTGGACAACACGCCATGACCGCCGCCGCGGACCGTAGTGGTTGGCGCGCGGTTTTGATCGGGGTGAGTCGCTACACGGATACCGGCGTTCCCGATATCCCAGCTGCCGGCAACAATGTCGTCGACCTGGCTTCCCTGCTGACCTCACCCACTGGCGCGGGATTGGCTGACGACCACTGCACAGTCCTCGTGGATCCAGAACGGAACTCGCAAGTCGGTGCGGCGCTGGCAGGCTCCGCGAAGAGCGCCGAGGACGTGCTTCTGGTGTACTACACCGGGCACGGCCTGCTGGACCAGCAAGGGCGGCTGTACCTGGCATTGCCAGACAGCAATCCCGACCACCCTGCCTGGAGTTCGGTGCGGTTCGAGACGCTGCGCGAGGAGCTGATCGGAAGCCGGGCCCGGGCACGCATCCTGATCCTCGATTGCTGCTTCTCCGGTCGCGCGTTCGAGGCGATGAGCGGGCAGCCTAGTCTCGTCGATGGCCAGTTGGATATACACGGCACCTACACGATTGCGTCTTCTGCCGGAAACGAACCATCAGTGGCACCGGATGGCGACCGCAACACTGCCTTCACCGCAGCGCTGTTGAGCGCTGCGACCAACGCCGACGTCACACTTGATCAGCTATTTGTGCAAATCGACGAGATCCTGTGTCGGAAGGGTCGTCCCCGTCCCCGGCGGCGAACTGTCAATGCTGCCGGTGGCCTTCATCTTTTCGCCGTGCCGGGTGTTCGGCGTAACCCCGATGGCACTGTCGCCACCACGTCGGACGAGGCCCGCCGTCAGGCTGAGCTGTCGTACCAGCGCGGCCAACGGTGCCTGGATCGCGGAGACCTGCCCGAGGCCGAGCGCTGGTGGCGTCAGGCCGCAGCACAGGGGCACATCGTTGCGATGAATACCCTCGCCAATCTGCTCTCGGAAAAAGGAAAAGCCACCGAATCGCGCAACTGGTATCGGATGGCCGCCGAACAAGGCGATGTCTATGCCGCGATGCGCCTGGCAAGCGCATCGTACGAGGCCCAAGGCTTCCGCGACGCCGAACACTGGTGGCGTCTCGCTGCGGAGACCGGCAACGTCGACGCCATGTACAACCTCGCTGTGGTGCTGGAAAAGGGCTTCCGATTCGACGATGCGCTCGCCTGGTACCGCCGAGCTGCCAAGGCCGACTGCACCGATGCCATGCACAACCTCGCGATTCGACTGCGCAACCTCGGCCAACTTCCTGAAGCCGCAACATGGTGGCGCAAGGCGGGGCACGAACAACCACAGCGAAACAACGAGCAGCCACGCGGCCCGCATCCGTGGTCACGCTGAACTCTTAGCTTGGGCTGCTTCGTTTTTTCGTGTCTTCGCTCCGATTTGGGGTGCGAATCATTTTGGGGTGCTAGGGGTTCGGGCTATTCGGGGGCGGCGAGCAGATCGGTCACCAGGTGGTGGGCGTAGGTGGGGTCGAGGCCGTCGGGGCGGAAGAGGATGCGGTACATGATGGGGGCTACTACGTGGTCGAGGATTGTTTCGACGTTGGGGGTTGGTTCGCCTCGGGTGGTTGCTCGGTTGAGGATGAGGGTTATTTGTTCGGCTGCGTAGGTTGAGCATTGGCCGGCGTTGGTGCTGTCGGGGGAGCCGAGTAGGGCGTCGCGGATGTAGGCGCGGCCTACGGGGGCGGCCATTTCTTCCAGGAATTGTTCGGCCCAGGACTCCAGGTCGGACTTCAGGGTGCCCTTGTCCTGGGGGGCGGTGTCGGGGCGGAGGCGTTCTACGGCTACGTCGGAGAGGAGTTCTTGGAGGTCGCCCCAGCGGCGGTAGATCGTGGAGGGGGTTACGCCGGCGCGGGCGGCTACCAGGGGGACGGTCAGGGCTTCGCGGCCTATCTCCGACTCGAGTTCGTGGATGGCGGCGTGGACCGATGCCTGTACCCGGGCGCTGCGGCCGCCGGGGCGGACCATTGCCTTTCGACTCACGGGACCAGATTAAAGCAAAGATGTTGCTTCAAGCCTTTCCGTGTCATGTCATTGCCAGGGGACGTACGAGGTGGGTTTGCTCATAGGCGTGGCCGACTCGCAGTAGGGCCGGTTCTTCGAATGGGCGGGCCAGCAGTTGCATTCCGATGGGCATGCCGTCGGTGTCGTGGCCTACCGGGATGGACAGGGCGGGGATTCCGGTGATGTTGGCGGGGGCCGATAGCCGTACGTAGGCGTCGGAGACGCCCTCGTTGTTGCCGTCCGGCCAAGTGATCGCATCGGTGCCGGACTGCACGGCGGTGAGAGGGACTGTCGGGGCGGCGATTACGTCGACCTCCTCGAAGACGCGCGCCCAGGCCTGTTGCATGAGGGTGCGTGCGCGCTGGGCGCGGAGATAGTCGCCGGCGGGCATGAGCTCACCGGCTTCGAGGAGGATGCGCACGTCCGGCTGGTACAGCTCGGGGATTGTGCGGAGGGTCTTTTCGTGGAAGGCGGTGGCCTCCGGCACCATCAGGCCCCACTGCGTGGCCTGGATGTACCGCGTCATCGGAATCTCGACCTCGACGAGCTGTGCGCCTTGGCTCTCCAGCTCGGATATCGCACGCCGGACGGTGGTCTCGATCGCCGGGGTGACGTGATCGAAGTAGTAGTTGCGCGGGACGCCGATGCGTAGCCCCTTCAGGTCCGGGCCCGCATCCGGCCGGTAGTTCGTGGCGGGGATGGCTCGGGAGGCTGGGTCGCGGGGGTCGTGGCCGGCCAGGGCGGTGAGGACTATGGCCGCGTCCTGGACGGTGCGGGTGATCGGGCCGACGTGGTCCAAGGACCAGGACAGGGATGTGATGCCGTGGCGGGGGATGAGGCCGTAGGTCGGCTTCAGGCCGACGACGCCGTTGAGTGCGGCGGGTACGCGGATCGATCCGCCGGTGTCGGTGCCGAGGGCGAAGGTCGCGGCGCCTGCGGCGACTGCGACCGCGGATCCACCGCTCGAGCCGCCGGCGACGCGGTTCGGGTTCCAGGCATTGCTGGTTTGCGGGGTGGTCAGGCCGTAGGCGAATTCATGAGTGTGTGTCTTGCCGACCAGGATTGAGCCTGCCGCGGTGAGAGCGGCGGCGACTGTGCTGTCCGCCTCGGCGCGGTGATCGGCGCGGACTCGTGAGCTGGCCGTGGTGGCCTCGCCCGCGACATCGATCAGATCCTTCAGGCCCATCGGAATGCCGTGCAACGGGCCTCGCAGGCGGCTCGCGGTGATTTCTTGCTCGGCTGCGCGCGCTGTCCGGCGAGCCTGCTCGGCGGTGACGGTGACGTAGGCGCCCAGGCGTGAGTCGACCTCCTCGATTCGGTCGAGGACCGAGTCCACCAATTCGACGGGGGACAACTCGCGTTCGCGGATCGCGTCGGCTGCCGCGGTGAGTGTCAGTTCATGCGGTCGCATGGTGGTGCTCCTGTTCGGTGCGGTAGGCGGCAGCGGGCGTGGTGTCGGCGAAGTCCAGCTCGCGCAGGACCGACACGACGGAATGAATGTGGTTGGCGGTGGCGGCCACCGCGGCGTGCCGGTCGGCAGGTAGTGGCAGGCCTGCGCGGTCGGCCCAGCGGGCCGCCTGCGAGGGCGTGAGTTCTGCGGCGGACATGAAAAGTTCTCTCCCGATCGGGGTGGATGTGACCTTGCGATCAGCAAAAGCTAACCATTTGCTTTAGGTGACGTTAGGGCCTACGGTCACTTAAAGCAAACGGATTGCTTTTAGTGAATAGAGGCTCGATGCCCACCGCCACGACGGATGTCACGGCGCACCGACCCGACGCCGGTCGCACCCGCACCACGCAGCGCGCTGTCGCCTTCGGTCTCGCCGCGGCGATCATGACCGCCCTCCTGGCGGCCTCGAGTGTCCCGACTCCGATTTACCCCCTCTACCAGGAACAGTGGGGTCTGACGGCCCTGACTGTCACGGTGGTATTCAGTGCCTACTCCCTGACACTTCTGGCTGCCTTGCTCACCGTCGGAAGGCTGTCGGACTACATGGGAAGGCGCCCGGTTCTGGTCGTCGCGCTGGTCTCGGAGGCGGCAGCCATGCTGCTGCTGGCCGCGTCGGACGGCGCCGGCCTGCTGATCGCCGCGCGAATCCTGCAAGGGGCGGCCACCGGTGCGGCCACCAGCGCTGCGGGCGCGGCTCTCCTCGATCTCGAGGATCCTCGGCGCCCAGGACGGGCCGCTCTGACCAACAGCATCGCCCCGGTCTCGGGAATGGCTGTCGGCGTACTGGTCTCGACCGTTCTCGTCCGCTTCGCGCCCGCCCCCACTGTCACGGTGTACCTGCTCCTGGCTGGGCTTTTCGCTGCGGCGGCGATCGCGGTTGCCTTCACCCCGGAGACCGCCGACCCGCGTGCCGGGGTGCTGCGTTCCTTGATTCCTCGGATATCCGTGCCGTTATCGGCGCGTCGTGCTTTGTTGGCCGCGGGCACCGGCGTCGTCGCGACCTGGGCGCTGGGCGGCTACTACTCGTCGCTCGGACCGGCGCTCGTTCGCCTGGTGGGCCCGGCTGTCCCGCGGGCGTTCGCCGGGATGGTCTTCTTCATCGTCACCGCGGCGGCCGCGCTCACCGTATGGACGCTTCGCCGGACCGCGCCGCTCGATGCCGCGATCGGCGGGAGCCTCATGGTGATTCCCTCTGTCGTACTGAGTCTGCTTGCGCTGCACGGATTCGGTCTGATCTGCGTCTATCTCGGAGCTGCGCTGGCAGGGATCGCCTTCGGCGCCGTTTCCCAAGGCGCGCTGCGCATGATGCTCGCGTCACTCGAGGAACGAGAGCGCGCCGCCACTTTGGCCGCCTATTACGTCCTCAGCTATGTGTCGATGAGCCTGCCCGTCATCGCCGCGGGCGCGGCCATCCGGCACTACGGGCTGTCGACCACATCCCAGACCTATGCCGTGGGTACCGCTGTGCTGGGTATGGCGGCCGTGGCGGTACTCACCGTGTCGCGGCGTGCGGCAATCTTTCGCTGATAATCACTGAGAAACCAAGGGAGACAAAGGCAATGAACACCTCGCTAACCGGCAAGACCACTTCGATCCCCACCTGGACCGTGGGCGAAGTGACCGTCCATCGCATCGACGAGGTTCCCCTGCCGCCCGCGACGGGCGCGTGGCTGCTGCCGGCCGCCACCGCGGATGTGGTCAAGCAGCAGGACTGGCTGTTTCCCGATTTCGCCGACCATGAGGGCGTGTTGCAGCTCGACAGCCACAGCTTCGCCTTCGTTCTGGGCGGGCAGCGCGTCCTGGTCGATACCGGCATCGGTAATGGCAAGGAACGCGCCAATCCGGCCTGGCACAACCTGGAAACCGACTACCTCGAACGTCTCACTGCCGCAGGGTTTTCCCCGGACGCAGTCGATCTGGTCATCCTCACCCACCTGCACACCGACCATGTCGGCTGGAACACGCGGGAACTGAACGGTAAATGGACCCCTACCTTCCCCAATGCCCGCTACCTCACCTCTCGGACCGAGCGGGAGTTCTGGAGCGCGTATGACATGGACGAGGCGCGTCAGCAGATGTTCCGCGACTCCGTGACCCCGGTCGAGCAGGCGGGTCTACTCGATCTCGTCGATGTCCCCGCCGACGGTGTCGAGATCGTCCCCGGCCTGCGTCTGATCCCCGTGCCCGGTCACACCCCCGGCCATATCGCGGTCCAGGTGACCAGCCAGGGGAAGTCGGCGTTGATCACCGGCGACTGCATCCACCATCCCGTTCAGTTCGCCCACCCGTCGATCGGTTCCTGCGTCGACATCGATCCGCGGCAGTCCGAGGCCTCTCGTCGCGCGCTGCTCGCTTCCCTCGCCGACACCGGGACTCTGGTGCTGGGCACTCACTTCCCTGTGCCCACAGCCGGATTCGTGATCGCCGAGGGTGACGCGTACCGGTTCGGTGTGGTTCACGCCGGCGATCGTCAGTAGTCGAGAGCGTGTTCCGGTTGGCAGACATCGAGAGGGGACGGGAGGTATCGGAGGACGGCGTTGAGGAGTGGGCCGATGTCCTCGCTGTCGAGTGCGGGAGTGCACAGGACCGGAACGACGTCCCCCACTCGGGTGAGCCGGCGGATGTGGTGGTGAAGTCGTTCGAGGGGGATCTCGCGCAGGTTGCGGAACGCCGCTGATGCCGAGGGGTCTTGTTCCATCACCGTCCGGACGAGCTCGCGGTAGTGGTGTTCGGCGACTTTCCAATGGCGCCCGTAGAACTCGATGACCGCTGGTTCCAGCGCCCACATCGAGAGCAGGTCGATGACCCCTTCGAATTCGGTGCCCGTACCGATCGGAATCTGCAGTGGCAGGGCGACAGCACCGCGGGTCTCGGTGATGGTGTGCAGGCAGCGGGTGAAATCGGCGGTGAGGTGGGCTGTTTCGGTGATGAGGCAGAGGCGGGCGACCTGGTGGTCGTCGGCGGTGCGGAGGATTGTTTCGAGGCGGGCGGCGTGCTGGCTGGTGGTGTTTCCGAGGATGATCACGCCGTCGGCGACGCGGATGGCGCGTTCCAGTGTCGCGGTGGGTGCGCCGCTGGATAGTTCGGCGATGCGGATCGTGTGGTCGATACGGCTGGTTGCCCGCTGGATGGCGGGTGTCAGACGCGTCGTCTCGCCGGGGTTGCCGATGAGGGTGACGTTGCGGATCGACTGCGGGTCAATGGCTTTGGTGCCCATCGTGGTGTGGTGCTCCAGGTCGGCTGGAGGGTGGCGGCGCATCCTCGATTCGGTTCACCGTACCGCCGGGCGGTGGGCGGTGGAGGGGATTCCGGCCCAAAAGTAGAACGTGTTCCTATATGGTCGGGTGGTGCAGAAAGAACAACGCCCCGCCGTGGCAGGCTGGTTCACTGCGGACGACGGTGTGGTGCGTCTCGTGGGCAGCCGCTGCAGTGCGTGTGGCACACCGTATTTCCCGCGGAACTCACTGGCCTGTCGCAATCCGCAGTGCACGGGTCCGCACGACGGCTCCGAGCTCGACGAGTACCTGTTCTCGACGCGTGGCCGGATCTGGTCGTATGCGGATGCCCGGTACAAGCCGCCCGCGCCCTATGTGTCGGCCGATCCGTTCGAGCCGTATGTCGTTGCGGCGGTGGAGCTCGAGGTCGAACAGATGGTGATTCTCGGGCAGGTCGTGCGCGGGCTGACCGTGGATGACCTGGCCGTCGGCATGCCGGTCGAGCTGACCGTGGGCACCCTGTACGAGGACGACGAGGCGGAGCACACGGTGTGGATGTGGAGGCCGGTCAATGACTGACACGAATGATCGCGACATCGCCGTCCTCGGTGCGGGCATGCACCAATGGGGTAAGTGGGGGCGGAATTTCGTCGAATACGGGCTGGTCGCCGCGCGTGCCGCGCTGGCGGACGCCGGCGTGAACCACCTCGATGTCGGCTACATCGCCGGCGCGGACACCATCCGCAACGGCTATCCCGGGTTCGTCTCGGGTGCGACTTTCGCTCAGGCGCTGGGCTGGTCGGGTGCGCGGATCTCCAGCAGCTACGCCGCCTGCGCGTCCGGTGCCCAGGCCATTGCCAACGCACGTGCGCAGATCCTGGCCGGCCTGACCGATGTGGCGCTGGTGGTCGGCGCGGATGCCGCCCCGAAGGGTTTCTTCCAGCCCGTCGGCGGTGAACGCCGCGACGATCCGGACTGGTTGCGCTTCCATCTGCTCGGCGCCACCAACCCCATCTACTTCGCGCTCTATGCCCGCCGCCGAATGGCATTGCACGGCGCCACGCTCGACGATTTCGCTGCGGTCAAGGTGAAGAACGCCCGCCACGGCCTGAACAACCCCTACGCCCGCTACCGCAAAGAGGTCTCCGTCGAGGAGATCGCCGCCTCCGCCGTAGTCGCGGACCCGCTGCGCCTGCTCGATATCTGCGCCACCAGCGATGGCGGCGCCGCCCTGGTTCTCACCTCGATGGACTACGCCCGCCGCCACGGCATCACCGACCCGGTCCGCATCAGCGCGTTGTCCACAGTCACCCCCACCTTCCCCAAAACCGTCCTGGATCTCCCTGATTTCGCAACGGATTCCGCGGTAGCGGTAGAACCCCCCTCCCGCGCCTTCCGCTCCGCCATCGCCTACGCCGCCTACGAGGAGGCGGGCCTGGGCCCCGAAGACCTCTCCTTCGCCGAAGTCTACGACCTCTCCACCGCTCTGGAACTGGACTGGTACGAGGACATCGGCCTCTGTGAACCGGGCACCGCCGAACACCTATTGCGCAGCGGCGCAACAACATTGGGCGGCCGCATCCCCGTAAACCCCAGCGGCGGCCTGGCCTGCTTCGGCGAAGCCATCCCCGCCCAAGCCATTGCCCAAATCTGCGAACTCACCTGGCAACTCCGCGGCCGAGCCGACGGCCGCCAGGTGGAAAACCCCCGCGCAGGTATAGCGGTGAACCAAGGCCTCTTCGGCCACGGCTCAGCCATAATCGCCACTCGCTGACTCCTGGAGCTACCCAGCTCCCTTCCGAAACCCGGGCAATGCCCGGGTTTCGTTGCGTAATCGCCGATAACCGGTGATTTGCGTAGCCTCCAACCCTGGAGCTCGTCGCGCAGGCGCTGAGTGAATAGCGAGGGTGTGAGGCTGTCCCGGTCGCCCTGATATGGTCAGGTCGATTGCTGGGAGGAAGCTATGGGATTCAAAGTCACTCCGGCGTCGTTGACCGACGCTGCGAATTCCATCGGGAAGCTGGGCGACACCGTCAACGAGGTGAAATCGACGCCGCAGTTGAATGCGAGCCGAGGTGTGGACGGTATGAAAGGGTCGGCCATTGCGGCCGCGCTCGGTGGTGCCGATCCGGCGAGCAGCATGGCCAAGCGGGTCTTGGCCGGCCGGTTCCAGCAATTCTCGAACGCCCTGTCCACCGCGGCGAAGACTTTCCATGATTCCGACGTGCAGGCTGCCGATCGACTATGGGCGATCGGTGATCTGAATTCCGGACAGATCTAGATACCGTGGGAACGCCGACCCGCGACCAGGTGGTGGCCTGGAATCCGCAGTCGCTGGCCGATGTCGCCACCGCCGCCGAGGGCATCATGACCTCGTTCGACACGTTGGCGGACACGATGAACCGCACCATCCATGATCTGGACTGGTCCGGAGCGGCTGCCAAGGCGGCACTCGGTCGTGCCGACAACGAGAAGCAGCAGATCCGGACCGTCGCCACTGCCTATTCCAACCTGGCTGATGCTTGTTCCGGCGCATACGCCGCCATGCAGCCGGGAATCAGTGATTTGCAGTCGAGCATTCGTGCGCTGGAAAACGATCGATTCACCGTCGATCAGGATTTCACCGTTCATGACAGCCTGGGTGACGAACAACGCCGGGAGGATGCGAAGAACGACACCGCCCGGCTACAGAGCATCGCCCGGTCACTGGGCGAGAGTGACGACGCCTGGTCGGCGAAGATCGCCACGGCCGTCGGTGAGATCGAGAAGCTGGCTCCGGTCACGAAGCTGAACAATCCGCTGATCGGGTTGTTGACGGGCGGTATGGGCGGGGCCAACCAGGTACCTGACTCGTTGGATCCGCTGTCCATGATGTTGAAGCTGAACAACGGTGTTCCGGTCACGGTTGACGAACCGGATGGTTCGAAGAAGACGATCACCCCGAATCCGGACGGTACGGTCACCGTCGCGCAGGCGACGCACGGACCGGACGGATCGACGACGACTACATCCAGCACGAATGGCGGACCGGCAACCACCACGGTGATGACTCCCCGGGGAGACGGTTCAGGGATAGTCGACGTCGCGGTAACGGGACCGGACGGCAAGACGCAACGCTTGCAAACCGTGCCGCAGGCAGACGGGCATAACGCCACTTTCGCGGTGAACGGTGACGGGACGCTCGGGGCCAAGATGTCGGAGTCCTATCGTGCGGCCGACGGTGGCGTGATCACCGATATGGTCGGGAAGGACGGTGTTCTCGACCGGTCCTGGCAGCGTCCGGACGGTTTTGTCGCCAACGAGCGCTATCTCATCGGGCCGGACGGTCAGCGGCAGTTGGTGGGTACCTCGAACTCGGCGCGTATGCATTCGGAGTTGCAGGCCGACGGAACGATCAAGACCACATATCCGGATGGTCGCACTGCGCAGACGGCTCAATTGCCGGACGGCCGGGTGGTCACCAAGTTCGAGGACGGTTCGATGCTCTCGTACGATCCGGGTCGTGCGGCGCAGGGCGTGCCGCATCAGTCCATGTGGGACAACGTCAAAGCATTCACCGGTGGTCACTGGGACGGTCTCGTTTCCTCGACGCAGGGCACGGTCGATCAGCATCCGATCGAGACCGGGCTGGGCGGGGCCGCGAGTGCGGGTGGTGAGGCCGCTAACCGAGCTGGTCAGACGATGGCGGGTCGAGCCGCGGCAGCGGCCGGTGAATCGGCGGCGAAACAGATTCTCGCGAATACGATGCTCGACAACGGTACTCCCGGCGCGGGGCGTGCCGCTGTTCAAGCACTCGATGCCTCCACCGATGCGGTGAACGGATACGCCGCCGCCGATGCTTTGAAAGCGGGCGGTAAATGGCTGGGCTGGCCGGCGACAATCGGCATCAATTCCTACGTCAACTGGGATGATTGGGCGCACCACGACAAGCCGATGGGGGAAGCGATCGGCAATGCGATAGGTAGCTCGGCAGGTGGAATGGCGGGCGCGTGGATGGGTGCGAAGATCGGAGCGGTGGCGTGTTCGCCGTTCGCGGAGGTGCCGATCGTGCCGGTGTTGTGTGCTGTCGGTGGCGCTGCGGTCGGCGGGTTTCTCGGTGGTTCGGCCGGGGGCTACGCCGGTGAGCAGCCTTTCAAATGACTTTGGGAGAGAAGGGATCTGGGTTGTCCGATGCCGGAGCGGTCGCCGTGGCTCCACTGTTGCCGTGGCCCGATGCGTGGGGAAGGGCGCGGCCGCGGCCTGTGATGGTTGCCGCGGTTGTCTTCTTCGGTGTGGTGTTTCTGGTTTTTGTTCCCTTCACGGTCGATGCTGTGCGGTCGGGGAATGGGGTACGGGTTCTTTATGGGGTGGTTGCGGCATTGGCGGCGGCTACTTTCGTGGCGATGGCGTTGCCGCAGTTGCGGGTTCGCCGGCCGCAGTTGCCGCGGGATTTCGGAGGGGGTGGTTCGGGGCTGCGGTTGTCGCTCGGGCGGTATCGGCGGCTGATCTTGGCGGCTTGGTTCGTGGCGGGGATTGCGTTTCTGGTTGTTCGGGTGGTTTTGGTTGCCGGGCATTTGTTCGCCTTTGATTACGACGGTCGAACGGGACGAATTGCGCTCGACGTCGTGCAGCTGGTGGTGGCTCTCGCGGCGATCGGGGTGCTCGGTTTTCTGGTGATGCTGACCGTCGGTGGGCGGCGGGCCAACTATGTGGAGCTCGGCACGGTCGGGGTGGTGCGGGTGGCGGGTGCGATCACGAAATCGGTTGCCTGGGAGGACATAGCGGGTGCCTCGCCGCTTGTGGTCAATGAGGTGGCGGTGGTTCGGATCGTGCCGGTGTCCGAGGCGGCGGTGCGGATCGATATCGGTGACGGGAGGGGCCGGCGGTGGCGGCGGCTGCAGGTGCGGCCGCAGATGGAGTTGCCTGCAGCGGTTTTCGGTGTGGACCCTGCGTTGTTGCTGTATTTGGTCGACTTCTACGGGCGGCATCCCGAGGCTCGGCACGAACTGGTTTCGGATGGCGTTGTCGATCGGGTTCGGCGGGGGGATCTGCTCGGCTGATCGGGTTCGACGGGGATGAGTGGCGGGCGGGTCAGAGGCTGACGAAAACGGTCGGGGGACTGATTGGTTCGGCCTTCGGTGTCGGTGGTTTCGGGATTCCGGCGTTGAATTTCTGCAGGTCGCGAGGGCGGCTGGAGGATTCGCTGGAAGGAATGATGATGACCGAGTTCGTGGTGTTGGAGGGTGGGCGGTTGGCTTGTGATGTGGTGGGGGAGGGGGCGTTGGTGGTTTTGTCGCATGGGATGGGGACGTTGCGGCAGGATTTTCGGCATTTGGTGGGGCCGTTGGTGCGGGCGGGGTATCGGGTGGTGAATGTGGATATGCGGGGGCATGGGGAGTCGAGTGGGGGGTGGCCTTCGGTTACCGGGAAGGAGGCCATCAGTCGGGCTGATGTGGCGGGGGATTTGCTGGGGGTGGTGCGGCACTTCGGGGGGCCGGCGGTGATTGTGGGGCATTCGTTGTCGGGTGGGGCGGCGACTATTGCTGCGGCGGAGGCGCCGGAACTGGTGTCGGCGATTGTGGAGGTCGAGCCGTTCACGCTCACTCAGACTGTGCATGTGGGGGCGTTGTTCACGAATCGGCGGTATCGGCGGGGTGGGATTCGGCTCGGTCTCACTTCTGGGTTGAAGTCGCTGGCCTGGTGGCGGCGGTATTTGGACGTCGCTTATCCGACGAAGCCTGCTGATTACGACCAGTACATGGCGGAGCTCGAGCGGGTGTTGCGGCGGCCGGAGCGGTGGGCGGAGTTCATGAAGACGGGGGTGACGACGCCGGCGGATGCGGAGGCTCGGCTGGCGGATGTGCGTTGTCCCGCGCTGGTGATCATGGGGACGGCGGATCCGGATTGGGCGGATCCGGAGGTCGAGGCGAAGGCGATCGTGGCCGCTATGCCGGCGGGAGCGGGGCGGGTGGTGATGGTCGAGAACGGCGGGCATTATCCGCATGCGCAGTTCGCGGATCGTATTGCGGCAGTGGTTGTTCCGTTCCTGGACGAGTATGCGGTGCGATGATGGTGGCATGCCCGCTCCGCGCACCATCGTCTTCGTTGTCTACGAGGGCATGCAGTTGGTCGAATTGGCCGGGCCCATGGATGTTTTCGGGTTCGTCAACGCGGTGACCGAGAAGCCGCTCTATCGGCTGGTGACGGCGTCCCCGCAGGGCCGGCCGATCAAGGCGGACGGCGGGCTGACCCTCTCCGTCGAGCATTCGCTGCAGGAACTGGCCGCCTCGCCCGAGGAGATCGACACGCTGCTGGTGGTCGGCGGCTGGATCAATGGGCCGGTGTCGGCGGAAGTGGTCCGCGAATTGCCCGCGCTGGCCCGCAAGTCCCGCCGGGTGACCTCGGTGTGTTCGGGCGCCCTGCTGCTCGCCGCGGCAGGGCTGCTCGACGGATATCGGGCGACCACTCATTGGGGCACAACGGATCTGCTGGCCCGCACCTATCCTCGCGTCACGGTCGAGCCGGACCGTATCTACGTTCACGACCGCAATCGCTGGACTTCCGCGGGCGTGTCCGCGGGCATCGATCTCGGCTTGGCCCTGGTCGAGGATGATCACGGCCGCGAGCTGGCCCAGGAGATCGCCCGGGCATTCGTCGTCTACACCCGCCGTGCGGGCGGGCAAGCCCAGTTCAGCGCGCAGATGCGCGCGCAACCGGCCCGCACTCCCGCGATCCGCGCGGTCCAGCAATGGCTGCCCGATCACCTCACCGATGACCTGGCGGTCTCGGCCCTGGCGGCCCGCGCCGGCATGAGCGAACGCCATTTCGCCCGTGCCTTCCGTCTCGAAACCGGCACCACCCCGGCTGCTTTCGTCGAGGATCTCCGCATGGAGGCCGCCCGCCGCCTTCTCGAATCGACGGAATTGACCATCACCGCCATAGCCCGAGCGGTCGGCTACCGGCACGGTGAAACCCTCCACCGCGTCTTCACTCGCCGCCTCGCCACCACCCCGGAGCGTTACCGCCAGCACTTCGCGCCTGGTGTTGTGACCGATCCGGACAACCGGCTTCCCGTGAAATCGAGCCGATAGGGCGAAACGATCATCTGAATCGGGGATGTTCCATATGCTCTGGGCGGCGGAGCGGGAGAGTGCTGCGCCTGATATGGCTCGAGATAGAGGAACAGCTTCATGAAACGGATCATTCTCGTCGGCGTTGCTGCGTGCGCCCTGCTCGGTGGGGCCGCGGGAACGGCTGGGGCGCAGGGGATTCCGCTCACCCCCTCGGATGTCGACGTGTCGGCCGGGTCGGCGGAGGCGCTGGGGAATGCGGTGGGGACCGGGTCGGTGAATATCGGGGTGCCGCTCGCGGGGCTCGGCGCGGCCTTCGGTAGTGGGTATGCGAACGGTGTGCTGAGCACTCTGTCCGCGCAATAATCTGTCTGGGACAATTTCCCGGGTCTGCTCACGCCCGTTCCGGTCCGGCGTTACCGTGGTCGCAATGGCCGGATCGGGTGAGAGGAGACGCCATGAGCACGCCGAGTAGGGCTGGGGCCGGGGTGGTTTCGGTGGGGGCGCGGTTCGATATCGGGCCGGCGCAGTATCCGGTGGTGCATCTGGACGCGACCGTCGGGATTCCGATGTCCGACGGGGTCGTGCTGTGCGCGGATCTGACGCGGCCTGCCTTCCGGCGGGCCGAACCGGCGGCAGGGGCGTTTCCGGTGGTCGTGAACTTCACGCCCTACAACCGGTTGGGGAATCGGTATATCGGGCGGATGGCTCGGATCGCACGGTGGATCGGGCGGGCGGTGCGGGGGTCGGATCGGCGGCGGTTCGTCGGACGGGATCTGCTGCATACACCCGCGAGTGGCGCGGTCGATGTGTTCGCGACCAATCGGACGCTGGTGGAGCGCGGGTACGCCGATCTGGTGGTGGATGTGCGAGGGACCGGATCCTCCACTGGCGCTTGGGATTTCTTCAGTCCGCGAGAGCATCGGGACTATGTCGAGGTGATCGACTGGGTGCGGGAGCAGCCTTGGTGCGACGGGCATATCGCCGTGACCGGGATTTCGTACGGGGCCATCGCCGCGCTCGTTGTTGCGGGGGAGCGGCCCGCGGGGCTGGACGCGGTGTTCGCCATTGTCGCCGGGGAGGACCCGGTTCGCGAGCTCGGGCTCACCGGCGGGGTGCCCACGCCGGGAATGGCGGTGTGGATGGCGGTCGTCAATGCGGGGAAGTTCGTGCCTTCGCCGCGCGGGCTGATCCGGAACGGACTGCTGGGGGCGTACCTGCGCGATCGGCTCGGGGACCCGGTCAGCGGGCTGGGGAAGGCGGCGCGCATCGCCGCGACGGAGGGGCATCCCGACCGCTTCCTCAATGATCAATGGGCCGAACGTCTTCCGAAGTTCGAGGACATCGCCGCGCCGACCTGGATCCTCGGGGCGTGGCACGACGTGTACAACCGCTCCAACTTCCGCATGTTCGATCGCCTCGGACTGTCGGGCGGTAAGAAGCAAGTGCTGGTCGACGACGGCTATCACCTCAGCATCGGCGCAGGCTTCGGCGAGCCGGATAATCCGCCCGCACTGGATGAGTTGCAGTGCGCGTGGTTCGACAAGTGGCTCAAGGGAATCGACAACGGAATCGACGATTATGGCCCGGTCACCGTGCGCCGCCAGGGCGGCGGAGGCTGGGTCGCGCGCCCGGAATTCCCCGACCCGGCTGCCACTGTGCGGCGGCTGTACCTGACGGGCGACCCCAGCGGTTCGGCGGCGCACTCGGCTCTCGATGCCGCACTGAGTGATACGGCTCCCGGCGAGGGCATGCGGCTACCGGTGCCGACGGGACGCCGTCGCGCGGCATCCAACAATGCCGCGCTCATGAGCATGGGCGTGACCACGGTGCTGGGCAGGCGGTTCGGTTCCGATGACCGTCTCGCGGAGGCCACCGCGGTCACCTTCACCACCGCGCCCCTGGCAGCCGACCTGATCCTGTCGGGTCCGATGAACCTGCGCCTGTGGGTGGAAGCCGGTGGCACGGAGGCATTTTGGTCTGTCACCGTCACCGATGTCGAACCCGATGGGGCGTCGGCGACGCTCACGCGCGGGGCGTTGCTGTCCTCGCTGCGCGCCGTCGAGGAGAAGGGCAGTACCTATCTCGATGGTGAACTGGTCTTCCCGCTGCATACGCTGCGCGCCGAGTCGGTCCTGCCGGTGACACCGGGCGAGCCGTTCGACATCGATATCGAGATCAACCCCACCGAGGCGGTGCTCCGGGCGGGCCACCGGCTGCGGGTCACGGTTGCGTCGGGAAGCTTCCCGCGCCACTGGCTGCCACCACACCTGAGCCGAAAGATCAACGGGCAGACCATCGTTCTCGATCCGGAGCACCCGAGCTACCTCACCTTCGCGGGAGCGGAAGGCTGATCAACGCGCCGAGAAGGGCGAGGGCGGCCGCGGTAGTGATGGCATCGTGGAAGCCCGGGAGGAAGTCGGCCGTGGTGTTCCGGGGGTTCGCCGCGGTGAAGACCGCGACCGTCAGGGCGATGCCGAAGACGCCGCCGAGCTCTCGCATGGTGCTGTTGGCGCCCGCGGCTTTACCCATCGCCGCCGGTGTGACGGCATTGACCGCGGCGGTTTGGGCCGCGGGGACGGTCATGGCGGTGCCGATGCCCGCGACGATCAGCGGAAATATCAAGGGTGCGTAGGAGATTCCGGGCCGGGCGGTAGCGGCTGTCCAGAACATTCCGACGGCCATGAGGGCGAGACCGGTGACGATGATGGGTCGTTCGCCGAGCCGGTCGGCAAGAGTGCCGGCGAGTGGAGCGCAGAAGAGCAGAGCGAGCGTCCACGGCAGTAGCCGGATGCCGGTTTCCAATGGCGTGTAATGCAGCGCCGCCTGGAGCAGTTGGGGGTAGAAGAACACTGCGGTGAACAGGGCCGCGAAGGTCAGGAAGATCGCGGTATTGCCGATGGTGAAGCCGCGCGCGGTGAAGAGCCGGATCGGCAGCATGGGGTGGGGAGTGCGGGCTTCCCAGCGGGCGAAGGCGAAGCACAGCGCCAGACCGGCTGCCGCACTGAGCAGGACTTCGGGGCTGGTCCAGCCGATGGGATTGCCGCGCACCAGAGCCCAGACGATGCCGAACGAGCCGCCGGTGATCAACGCCGGTCCCGGCAGATCGAGCTTCGTGTCAGGCCCATACGTTTCCGGAATTCTGCTGAGGGACAATGGTATTGCGATCAATCCGATCGGCACGTTGATCCAGAAGATCCATTCCCAGGTAAGTCCCTGAGTGATGGCGCCACCGACGAGCGGTCCGCAGGCGGTGGCCAGTCCGGTCGCCCCCTGCACCGAACCCATTGCGCCGCCACGGCGTCCGGCGGGAAACGCCGCGGCGACAATGGCCACCGCCAGGCTGAGAATCATTGCCGCACCGGCGCCTTGGATCGCGCGGGCCACGATCAACGTCTCGGCGGACCGGTCCAGCCCGCACGCGCCGGAGGCGAACACGAAGATCCCCAGCCCTACCGCGAACATCCGCGTCCGCCCGAATCGGTCGCCGAGTGCCGCGGCCGTCATGAGCAGGGTGGCGAAGCTCAGGTTGTAGGCGTTGACCGTCCATTCCAGGGTGGTCACCCCGGCGTGCAGGTCGCGGTGGATGGTGGGCAGCGCGGTGGCGACGACCAGGGTGTCGAGGGCGGTCATGATCGACGCCAGCGCGGCGAGGACGAGCACCCAGCGTTGGGTGGCGGGTGCGACCGAGGTCGCGGATGTCATTGCTGCAGTTCGGGAATGGGTTGTTCTTCGAGGACGGTGATCTCGCAGTCGTCGGCCCAGTGCAGGTGATGGTGGTCCTGGACCATGGCGAGGGCGTCGTCCATGGTTTCGGCTTGCAGGATGGACATGCCGATGATGCCGCTGTCGGTGGGGTCGATGGTGGTGGGCGTGACGCGGCGGGCGTTGCCGAGGGGGCCGCCGGCATCCACGAGTCCGGCGCCGATGCGGTCGCTCCAATCCGCCCACAGTTGCAGGCCTTTCGCGGCTTCTTCGGGCGTGGCCCGGGCGAATCGTTCGGCGACGGAGAGGGGTGCGCGGTAGAGGACTATGTATCGCTTCATGACCCGAAGATAGGTGACCAAAAGGTCACATGTCAATGGATATGTGACCTCTGGGTCTCGTATAGAGTGGGGGTGTGGAGGAAGACGCGGTGTTCAAGGCGCTGGCCGATCGCACCCGGCGGCATCTGCTGGACGCGCTGTTCGCCCGCGACGGGCAGACCCTGACCGAGCTCGAATCCGATCTGGACATGACCCGATTCAGCGTGAGCAAGCATCTGCGCCAGCTCGAGGAGGCCGGCCTGGTGGTGGCGGTCCGCAGCGGGCGCAAGAAATTGCACTATCTCAATCCCGTGCCCATCCGGCTGATCCACGACCGGTGGATCGACAAGTTCACCGAACAGCGGATCAGCGCCCTGACCGAGTTGAAGAAGGACCTGGAATCGTGAGTCTCGACGACATCCTCGCCCGCGCCCGCCGCGAGACGACACAGATCCACCGCGTCATTATCGCCGCCCATCCCACCCGGATCTGGGAGGCCATCACCGATCCGGAATGGACGGTGCGCTACGGATTCGGCGGACGCAGCGTGATCGAACCGGAGGTGGGCGGGGCCTTCACGGTGTATGCGCCCGCCGGGCCGAAGCCGGTCGGCAGCGAGTTCGAGGTGCTCATCACCGGGACGGTCACCGATTACGACCCGCCGGTGCTGCTGGGTGCGCGCATCCGTTTCGTCGGCGACCCGAATCTGGCCGGAGAGCCGGAAACCTCGCTGCGATACGAGATTCGCGATCGCGGGGACGGCACCTGCGCGCTGACCGTCGTGCACGAGGTGGCGGGCGCGCCGCTCATTTCGATCATCGGCTCCGGCGATCTGGAGTCCGAAGGCTTCGGCGGCGGTTACCCGTTCATGCTGAGCGACCTGAAAACCCTGCTGGAGACGGGACGTTCATTGCCGGTCAGTCGTCCGGCGCGGAAGGACTGAGCGACGCCGACATGGCGGTGGCCTCGAAAGGCCACCGCCACAGTGTGTTCGGCTTACTCGGTGTTCGGTTCGATCAGTTGGCCGGTGCTGCGGCCGGGGCAGCCGGGGCCGGCGGGGTCAGGAGATCGCCGGCGAACTGGAACAGGCCTGCGACGATGATCGGTCCGCCGATGAAGATGGTGCCCGCGACAACGCCGATGGCGGCCGCGGCAGCGCCGGTGACCAGGCAGCCACCGATAGCGCCCGGCACGGTCAGGGTGCCGATGGTGGCGACGGTGGCGCCGGCGCCGAGGATGGCACCGCCCGCGATACAGCCGATGGCCGCGCCGATCACGGTGCCGACCAGGGTGCCCACGGCCACGGCGACGGTGGCCACGCTGGACAGATTGCTCAGCGCCTGGTTGAGGTTGGGGTTGGCGGTGGCGTCGATGTCCTTGATGGTGGGCGCATCCGGGGCCAGCGGCTGACCGGCGGCCGGATCGGTGTTCGGGGTGAGGGTGGCGGTGTCGCCGTCGATGGTGGCGGCGATCGGGTAGGTCTTGCCGTCGCGCTGGTAGCTCAGCGGGAAGGTCGCGACGGTGGCGCCGGTGTTGTCGGCGATCTGGAACTGACCGTCCTTGACGGCCATGGAGCCGGCGTCGGTGGCGAGCACGACGGAGTGGTCGACGACGTTCGCCTTGTAGTGGATGCCGGGCGCAACGTCGGCGGTTACCGTGCTGTTGCCGGTATCGGCCGAGGCGGTGTTCGCGGTGACGGCGGTGATCGACAGTGCGGCGACGGCGATGGTGGCGGTCGCGGCGATATTGCGGAACTTCATCAGGGATCTTTCTTCGGATACTTCGGAATCACAAGGGGGAATGCGAAATTGCCCGGCGCTGAGCGCAGGCGTCGGCGCGCGCAGGCACCACAGATGCGGGGCATACGCCACAGCGGCTTTGCTATTCGCTCGGAATCCCCGCTTTGCGAGGGCGTTGCCGACAGCGCTCGGGGGTACCTGGTTGCCGGCCGCTGCCAATCATGTGGCGGCGATTCCTGGGATGTCAATCCGCGGTCTGAAAGAGTGACGCGCGCCGCAGTCGAGAGCCGAAGCGCACCGCAGCGTCGGCTGTTCGGGGGCGAAAAAGGTTGGCCCGTAAAGGTTCCGCATGAAACCCGTAAATGCGTCGATAGGGATTTGACTTCGGTCGATGGGTGATCGACGCTAGGTCGGGTTGCCCCCGTGTGGAGTGGGGTCTCGGCAGCAAGGAGGTGAGGGACGATATGAAGTCCGGCGACAGTCCGTATCCGAGTCCGGATCGACCACATTCGTACCCAGCTTGCTGCCGCGTCGTGAACGTCTGACATCCCGAATCCAGGTATCTGCCGATGCTGTGCATTCGGTGTCTCCGGGGTGCCCGAATGCGCTGTGGCGGTTCACCTTCAGTAAAAAGGAATCCGCATGCGGACCCGCTTCCATGACAATCTCGACGAGCTCGCCACGCGTCTACACGCGATGTGCGTTCTCGATCGCACCGCGGTCGCCACCGCGACCCAGGCTCTGCTCGACGCCGACCTGGAACAAGCGCAGAACGCGATCACCCTCTGCGGCCGGATCGCCGAAATGCGTGAATGCAACGAGCACGCCGCGGTCACCCTGCTCGCCCTGCAAGCTCCCGTCGCCAGTGAACTGCGCCAAGTGGTTTCGGCTTTGCAGCTGGTCGCCGATCTCGCCCGGATGGGCGGGCTCGCGGGTCATATCGCCCGGGTCGCCCGCATGCGGCATCCCGCGCGTACCGTGCCCGAATCGGTGCGGCCGATCGTCGCGCGCATGGGCGCCGCGGCGATCGCCATGGCCACCAGCGCCGCCGCCGTCCTCGCCTCACGCGATCCGGACGAGGCCACCCACCTGTGCGCTCAGGACGACCTCATGGACGAGCTGCACCGTGGTCTGCTCGATGCCGTGGCCGCCCCCGAGTGGACGGACGGCGTAACTCCCGCGGTGGACCTCGCCCTCCTGGCCGGATATTACGAACGCTTCGCCGATCACGCCGTCCGGGTCGGCCATCGAACCATCTTCATCGCCACCGGCCACTCACCCGACCGTCTGACAACTCGTCTCTCTGCCTGACTCGCCGTAATACGGTCCCGGGCGGGACCGAGCTCACAAGCAGGTAGCGGCCATTTGTGAAAGTGCCGGCCTCTATAACATCGGTGGACATCCAGATCTAGGAAACCCCGAGGACTTGTGTTGACTACCGACCACCTTGACCGCTGGAACGCTCACGAAGCTTCGGCGGAGGCGATGATTCCGATTATTGGGAGGCTGTATCGCGAGAAGGGGGTGACCATCCTGCTGCACAGCCGGTCGCTGGTGAACAAGTCGGTGATCAGCATTCTGCGGACGCACCGGTTCGCACGGCAGATCGAGGGGGAGGAGCTGTCGATCGAGGAGACGCTGCCCTTCCTCGAGGTGCTCGCCGGGCTGGATGTGGGTCCGTGCAAGATCGATCTCGGGCGGCTGGTGATGGCGTATCGCGCCGATGAGCGCGGGCTGTCGGTGCCGGAGTTCACGGCCGCGGTGCTCGCGGATGTCACCGATGGCAACAAGGCGGAGTCGCAGGGTCCGCGGGATGTGGTGCTGTACGGGTTCGGGCGGATCGGCCGGTTGGTGGCCCGGCTGCTCATCGAGAAGACCGGTTCCGGCAATGGCCTGAATCTGCGTGCCGTGGTGGTGCGCAAGGGCGGCGAGGGTGATCTGGCCAAGCGCGCGTCGCTGTTGCGGCGGGATTCGGTGCACGGCAAGTTCAACGGCACCATCAAGGTCGACGCCGGCAATGACACGATCATCGCCAACGGCAATGTGATCCGGTTCATCTACAGCGACGATCCCGCGGCGGTCGACTACACCGAGTTCGGTATCCGCGACGCGATCCTGATCGACAACACCGGTAAATGGCGTGACCGCGAGGGCCTTTCGAAGCACCTGCGGCCGGGCATCGCGAAGGTGGTGCTGACCGCGCCGGGTAAGGGTGATGTCCCGAATATCGTGCACGGCGTCAATCACCTCGGGCTGGATCTGTCCGAGGAGATCTTCTCCTGCGCCTCGTGTACGACGAATGCGATCGTGCCGCCGCTGAAGGCGATGGACGACGAGTTCGGCATCGTGCGCGGTCACGTGGAGACGGTGCATTCGTTCACCAATGACCAGAATCTGCTGGACAACTATCACAAGGCCGATCGCCGCGGCCGTTCCGCGCCGTTCAATCTGGTGCTGACCGAGACGGGTGCGGCGTCCGCGGTCGCGAAGGCGATGCCGTACTTCAAGGCGAAGATCACCGGTAATTCGATTCGCGTTCCCACGCAGGATGTTTCGGTGGCGATCCTGAATCTGCAGCTGGAGCGCGAGACCACGCGGACCGAGGTGCTGGAGTATCTGCGGCAGGTGTCGCTGGCCGGCCCGTTGAGCCGCAATCTCGATTACACCGCGGCCAACGATGTGGTCTCGAGCGATTTCATCGGCTCCCGCGCGGCGTCGATCGTCGACGCCAATGCCGCCATCGTCGATGGCGACACCGCGATCCTGTACCTCTGGTACGACAACGAATTCGGTTATTCGTGCCAGGTTGTGCGGACGGTGCAGTACATCTCGGGCATCGAATATCCGACGTATCCGCAGTTGGGCGTGCCCGACGCGGTGCCCGCGGCGGTCGCCGGGTAGTGCGGACAGCCGTCGTGAGGGCTGCGCCCCCTTCGCACAGCCCTCACGGCGGGATTGCCATCAGAACATGACGGGATCACGGGGGTAAAGGTGCGCGAGGCACGCTGTGTGGAGGGACCTCTGGCCAGTGGTCGATCGGATGTGCGGCGGGATCGGCTCTGCCGCTTGGGCTTCCAGGGTGGCGGGCGTCACAGTTGGACAGGCCGCGGCGCGGCCCGGAGAGTATCGTGCTGGCGGTGAATGCTGGCTACGCTTGCCCGGGGGGAGTCGAGGCCGACCAACTGCTTGCCCCCAACCTCGCTGATTTCGTCCGGACCCATCGCACGATTCCGCGGGGCCCGGATCATCCGCGTGGCTTCAGCCGGCCCGCGCTCGCGGCGCTCTGTGATGTCAGCGCCAGTTATATCGCGCAGATCGAGCAGCGCGAGAAGATGTCGCCCAGTCCGGAAGTGGTGGACGCGATCGCTCGCGCGCTGGAGCTGACTCCGGCCGAGCGGCAGCACATGCACAATCTGGCCGCCCCGAAAACGCCCGGCCCGCGCACGCACGCGCCGTTGCCGGTGGCGCGCATGCGCGAGCGGATCAGTGATGACCTGCGCGCCGCCGCCGGCGATCTGGCTCCGCATCTGTCGGGTTATGTCGACGAGCGGTGGAATGTGTTGTGGGCCAACCGGGATTACGACCGGGCCTATCCGCGACTATTGGAAGTCGAGAACATCCTGGTCTGGTTCTTCCTGGTCCCGGAGTCACGTCGGGTGATGATGGAGTGGGAGGACGAGGCGCGGCTCACGGTGAACTGGTTCCGCTGGCACATGGGCCGCTACCAGAATCCGCAGTGGGCGCTGGATCTGCTCGGCCGGCTCAGTGAATGCGAGGCGTTCCGGGCCATGTACTCGGCCGAACGCGTCGATTTCGAACGGCATCAGCCATTGATGCATCTGCGGGATCCGGACACGCAGCAGCCGTACAGCGTGCGGGTCCGGATCACCGATGTGCCCGGGGTGGATGCGCCTTTCCAGTGGTTCATCGGCCTCCGGCAGCCGTTCAGTGGTCCGGAGAACCTGTTGTCCGAGTGAGGAATTCGCCGATCGCCTGATTGACCGGTTCCGGATCGGTCCAGTTCGCCGCGTGCCCGGAGCCGAGGATGGTGACCACCGGACCGGAGTTCGGCAGCCCGGCCGCGAGCGCCGCGGACTTCTCGGCGGTGCTGGACCCGTCGTGTTCGCCGCGCATGACGAGGGCGGGGCAGGTGATCTCGTGCAGTCGTTCGACGACGGAATCGCGTTCGATCAGATTGTCGGCGGCGCGCTGGATCGCGGGCCGGTCGCTGGCCGCCCACTTCGCCCGCCACGGCGCCTGATCGGCGGCCGTACCGCCGATGAGCTGCGGCGCCAGGTTGTCGGACAGGGCCGAGATCGGCACTTCGGTATTCGTCCAGGCGCCGAACAGCTGGCGGTATTCGTCCTTCTGTTCCTGGGAATTGGCGGCGGCCTCGGTGTCGAGCAGGATGAGCGCGTCGACGCGTTCGGGCGACAGCAGCGCGGCCCGCAGGACCGCGAAGCCGCCCTGCGACATGCCGCCCAGGACAGCGTGTTCGACGCCGGCGGCGTCCATGACGGCGAACAGGTCGCGGGCCGAATCCCAGTAGGTGAACGGCTCGTCCGTCTCGCTGACGGTGCCGCCGTGGCCGCGGGCGTCCCAGCACAGCACCCGGAAGCCGTTGGCCTCCAGGTATTCCACCTGCGGTGCGAACATCGAGAGGTCCATGAAGAACCCGTGTGCGAGCACCACGGTGGGACCGCCGCGTTTACCTGAGTCGGTGTAGAAGGTGCGGGCCCCATCGGTTTTGACGTACGGCATTGCCGTAGCGTAGCCGTGCTCTCACCCGGCTGTCGCGGCCCGGGGTGCACTCTGTGCAGAGGTGCTCACGGGCCGGGACAGGATGGTGAAAACGGCTCCGGCGCAAGTGCGCTCAGAAGTACCAGGGGTAGGGGGTCCAGTCGGGGTCGCGTTTCTGGAGGAAGGCGTCGCGGCCTTCGACGGCTTCGTCGGTCATGTAGGCGAGGCGGGTGGCTTCGCCGGCGAAAAGCTGTTGTCCGACGAGGCCGTCGTCGGTGAGGTTGAAGGCGTATTTGAGCATGCGGATGGCCTGGGGGGATTTGCCGAGGATTTCGGCGGTCCATTCCAGGGCGACGTCTTCGAGTTGTTCATGGTCGACGACGGCGTTGACCGCGCCCATCCGGTGCATTTCCTCGGCGGTGTAGGGGCGGCCGAGGAAGAAGATCTCGCGGGCGTTCTTCTGGCCGACCATTTTGGCGAGGTAGGCGCTGCCGTAGCCGGCGTCGAAGCTGCCGACATCGGCGTCGGTCTGCTTGAAGCGGGCGTGTTCGCGGGAGGCGAGGGTGAGGTCGCACACGACGTGCAGGGAGTGCCCGCCGCCGGCGGCCCAGCCGTTGACCAGGGCGATGACGGGTTTGGGCATGAAGCGGATGAGGCGCTGGACCTCGAGGATGTGCAGGCGTCCGGCGCGGGCGGCATCGATGGTGTCGGGGGTGTCACCGGAGGCGTATTGGTAGCCGTTGCGGCCGCGGATGCGCTGGTCGCCGCCGGAGCAGAAGGCCCAGCCGCCGTCCTTGGGGGAAGGTCCGTTGCCGGTGAGCAGGACCGCGCCCGCATCGGGGGACATGCGGGCGTGGTCGAGGGCCTGGTAGAGCTCGTCGACGGTGTGGGGGCGGAAGGCATTGCGGACTTCGGGGCGGTCGAAGGCGATGCGTACGGTGCCTTGTTCGATGTGCCGGTGATAGGTGATGTCGGTCAGGTTCTCGAACCCGGGCACCGCTTTCCACAGATCTGCTTTGAAGGTCACCGGTCCACCATAGTGACTATGCATCATGTCAGATCGTTGGCCCCCATTTTCTGCACATAATGCGGCGAATAGGGAAACGTTGGCGGGCAGCACTTTTCGAGCTAATCGCGTTCGGGCTGTATCCAATGCGGATGCGCGGCTGCGAGATGCGCGTCGATCACCGCCTCGACCCGTTCCCGCCAGCGCGGATTGTCCAGCGTGGTGTTCTCGTCGTGGAACCACCGGCAGCCCGGCGTCGGGCAGACGAACCGATAGGTGCCGAGGTTGTCGATGCGGCCGCCGGGGCTGATCCGACGCCTGCGGATCTCTCCGGTGTCACCGTGTTCGGCGAATGCCGAAAGTTCGTCTCCCACCGGGATACTCGATCACAGTTCGATACGCGGGCGACACTTACGGACCATCCGGTACCCGATCTTGTGACAAGTCCCACCGCGGAATTCCCTTTTCCGCGTTCGACTTGCGCGATGGCGGGGGTTTACCCCTAAAATTCGTTGCGGGCCGACCCGTATACCCCCCAACGGTGTTGGTCCACTGCACGGTAGCCTTTCGACTTCGGTTGTCAGCTGCCGATGATGTCGATGTCGCCGGGCCAACTCCCCCCTTCGCCCGGCGGCATCGCGCAGATTACGGGGAGTTCGAATCCCGGCCGGCCGCCGAGGAGAAGCAATAATGCGGCGGCGGGAGCTTCGATGTCGCGGCCGTCGCCGGCGGACCAGTCCGCATCGGTCGCCACGAGGCGGTAACCGGCGAACTTCTCGCGGGACTCGAAGGTATCCGCGGTCCAGACCCGTTCGAGGGCCACTCGGGTTGCGGCGGTGGGCATTTCGCGGCGGATGCCGAGGGGGATCGCGATGTCCTGGCCGTGGACCAGCAAGTCCATCAGGCGATCGGCGGGAGTAGTGCCGAGCACGGTCTTGCGCAGCGTGATGCTGTCTCGCAGTTGGTCGAGCAGCTGGGCCGTCGTGGTGTCGCGGGCGTGGCGGATGGCGGTATCGCGAATCATCCTGTGCAGGTTGCCGCGGGCGCGGACCAGTTCGAGCAGAATCGTGCTCGCGCTCGGGTTTCCGGACAACACGATATGCGCGACGACATCGCGGACTCGCCACCCGGTGCAGAGCGAGGGGTGATTCCATTGGTCTTCGGACAGTGTCCGCAGTAGTTCGCCGAGGGTGGTTCGTTCGGTGGCGACGGCTTGCCAGATCTGTTCGGGCGTCATGGTTCGCTACGGTAGGAATTCCACCCGGGTGGAGGTGCAAGGGATTGTGACCGGCGACACACGCGGCAGGCTGATCGGCATCGGAGAACTGTCGCGATCGACCGGGGTACCGGTCCGGACCATCCGGTTCTATTGCGATGAGGGAGTGCTGGGCTCCAGCCGCAGTTCCGTCGGGCATCGGGTGTTCGACCCCGTCACCGCCGTCGGGCAGTTGCTGATGATCCGGCGGCTGCGGGCGCTGGGCATCGGTCTCGATGCGATCGTGGCCGTGCTCAGCGGTGTCTCGACGGTCGCGGAGGTGATCGCGGCCGAACGTGGCGCGCTCGAGGACGAGCTGGCCGCTCTGGCTTGGCGGCGTGCCTCGCTGCTGGCGGTCGAGGACGCAGCGCCGGAGGAGCGGGCCGAGCGCTTGGAAGTGCTTGCCGCGGTGCAGGATCGACATCGCGTGTACGACTCGATGGTGGCTTTCTGGCGCGAGCTGCTCGACCCGTTGTCGCCCGAACTGCTGGACGGCTTCATTCTCATGAACGTGCCGGATCTGACGACCGATCGGGATCCGCGTCATATCGTCGCGTACGCCGAGCTCGCAATGCTGGTCGCCGATCCCGGATTTCGCGCGGTCATGTCACGGCAACTCTGGCGGTCGGACGAAACGCGGATCCGGCACAAGCGGCCACTCCTGACCGGAGTGGCCGAGGCGTGCGAATCCGCCGGTCATCTGATCCTCGCGCGGCAACCGCCCCGGCCGGGGCCCGAACTGGACCGGTTCGTCGACGCGCACGCCGCCGCCCGCGGCATCCGCGATACGCCACGGTTCCGGAGGCAACTGCTCAGCGGCGCAACCGATTCCGATCCCCGCATTCATCGGTATTGGAATCTCACGGGCGAAGTCATCGGGGCCATGACCACGGGCGCCGCGCAGGACTGGCTGTATCGGGCGCTCGAGCAATCGGCCGGGTCGTCCGGTCATCCGCGCGCTTCGGCGCGGCGCTCGTAGCGGGTGCGGGCACGGTCGTGGGCTGCCCGCAGGAGGTCCCTGGCCGGGCCGTCGGTGCGGGCGCCCGGGTTCACGACCGCCAGCCATGCGGCGCTGCCGTAGACGGGGTGCGGGAACAATGTGTCGGGGACGCTCGGGTCGGTGGGGTGGTCGGCGATTTCCTTCGGTGTGTATCCGGTCCGTTCCAGGAAGCCGTCCCGGCCCGCGTTGATGTTGAGGCGGAAGGTGTCCGGGCGGTTCAGCCGCGACAGTGTGTCGTCGGGGTAATCCTTGGTCACGAGGGTGGCGAAGGGCTGGACCGTGGTCGGGACCGCGCCGTCGGGGGCGTAGTAGAAGAACTTGTCGCCCCAGGCGATCTCCGGGGTGCCGTCGCCGGGACCGGGTCGCAGGGTCAGGACGCCGCCGAGGGATTCGATGAAGGTGACGATCTCGTCGATGTTCATGAGTTCCAGCGTTACATTCAAGTTCTCGTGTGGACTTTTCCCCCGAGACAGGAGGTGGAGGCGTGGCAAGTCGCAACTCGGGGCAGCTGCGCACCGTCGATGTCGCGCGGCTGGCCGGGTACTCGGTTCAGCAGATACGCAATCTGGAGCAGGCGGGGGTGCTGCCTCCGGCCGTGCGAACCGATGCGGGGTATCGGGTGTACGACGAGTCCCATGTGCTGTCGGCACGCGCTTATGGAAGTCTCGCCGCCGGCGCGGGTCCGGTCGAGGCCAGGAAGATCATGCGTGCGGCGCAGACGCCGCCGATCTCGGGGATGCTCGCCCTGCTCGACGCGGCCCATGCCCGGCTCGATCAGGAGCGGCGTGATCTGGAATTCGCGAAGACGGCCGCCCGGGTGATCGCGGACGAACCCATCGCGGATGTGCGGCGGTCGGACGATATGAGCATTTCCGAGCTGGCGAATGCGCTCGGCGTGCGGACCTCCGCGTTACGGCATTGGGACGCGGAGGGTTTGGTGATGCCGGGGCGGGGCAGCAGTCGGGCGGTCCGCCGATATACCCCCGACGATGTGCGCGATGCGCGGATCGTGCATCAGCTGCGGTCGGCGGGCTACCGGATCGGTCAATTGCGGGAGTTGATGCCGCAGTTGCGCGGGGCTCGGCGGTGGGAGGCCGTCATGGCGGGGCTGGCCGCCCGGGACACGAGTATCGAAGCGCGGTCCCGGGCCTTGTTCGAGGGCGGCGCGGCGCTCAGTGCCGCGATCGCAGCGTCGAATTCCGATGGGTTGCAGTCTGTTCCGATGTGATGCTGGGTGCAGGCCGATCCGGCGGGGTGGCACGGCAAGCGTCGATAATGATCTTGCGGGCCGCGCGGCCCTCGGGGGTCGGCATGAGTGGGTAGTTGTGCGGAAGGCCCGGCCCCTCGTGATAGTCGACCGGAACGCCCGCGGCCGCGGCCCGTCGGACCAGGGCGCGGGCGTCGACCACGGGTAGTTCGCGGCTGCCGGAGAAGAGGGTGAGCGGCGCCAGCCCTTCGAGCCGGCCGAACAGCGGACTGACGCGCGGGTCCCGGGTGTCGAGGGACCCGGCGTAGAGGCGGCCGATCTCCCGCAGCCCCGCGATCGCGTGCATCGGATCATCCGGTTCGAGCGCGGGCAGCGCCGGATCGGACACGGTGACGTCCAGCCACGGGCAGATCAGCACGATCCGGGACGGTTGCGGACCGCCCTGTTCCAGCAGGGCCTGGGCCGCCGCCAGCGCCAGGGTGCACCCGCGGAATTGCCCATCACCACGGTCTTTCCGGGCCCGCGCTCCTCGATCGTGCGGGCGAGCAGCGCGGCCGTGGTGGCCACCATGCCGGCGGCGTGACCGTGCGGGATGAGCGGATAGATCGGCACCACGCTCTCCGCCGGCACTCCGGTGCCCAGACCGGCGAGGAAAGTCCAATGCGGGCGCACGATTTCGCGAATGAATCCACCGCCGTGCAGAAAGAACACGGTGACCTCGGCCGGCCCGGCATACGGCGCCATCCGGAATACCGGCCAGCCGTCGAATTCTTCGCGGGTGACGGTCGTGGTCTTCCGCAGGGAGGCCGGGGGCCGAACCGGTTCGATGCGCCGATCGCGCTTCTCCAGTGACGCGCGAACCCCGGCCGCACTACCGAGCATCTTCTTCTCGCCACCCGCCGCCAAAAGCGCTGTGACAGCCCTGGTCTGCCAGCTCGGCTTCCCGGCCACTCCCTCGATGGTCATCTCCCGCTCATCTCCTGTGTTCGCGCCCTGTCCCGGCACCTCCGCACCGGACACCGTCAGCCTGGCGAACACGAACGCACGCCGCTTCCACAAACGTGCGCCCTGTGCGTCGGCGGCTATCCGGCCGACGAGCTGCCGGCCGACCCGGACGAACTGCCCGCGGAGCCGGAACCGGTCGAGCCCGGGGCGAAAGTCCAAGTGGTGCAGCCGAAGGTGACGGTGCTGATGTAGGACTTCTCGGGCGTCGCGGAGGTGCCGAGGTTGATGCCGTAGGCGGTGATGCGGGCGTTGGGGTTGGCGGCGGTGATGGTGGCCAGTGAGACCGGCTGGGATTGGCCGCCCGGGGTGCCGGCGATCGGGCGGGTGCTCCACCAGAGGCCGTTTTCCAGGGCGGTGGCGGTGGTCCATTGCCGGGTGGTGGCCGTGCCGTTGCGGTGGGGCTGCCAGACGAGGGTGGTGAAGCCTGTCGGGTCGTCGTCGGTTCGGTTGGCTCCGGTGAGGCGCAGCTGGAAGGCGGGTTCCAGGCCGTGGTCCACGTACATCGTGTAGGCGAGGTTCGGGGTCTGGCGGAGGGGAGTGGCGGTTGGCTGGAAGTACTGGATCTTGGGCGCTACCGGGTTGGTTTCGAATTTCAGTGCGCCCGAACCGGTTCCGGGCGCGGAGTCCGGGCCGTCGACGTAGCGGGGCGCGGCGATTTCGTACGAGCGCCAGCCGCCGGGATTGAACGGGGTGGCGACGGCCGGGCCGCACGGGCCGCTGCCCGCGGAGCTGCCGGCGCTGCCGCTCGAGGAGCCCGCGCTGCCGCTGGAGGAGCCGGCGCTGCCGGACCAGCTACCGGTCGATGCGGCAGCGGAGCCGGGCAGGCCGAACAGCAGGGAGGCGGCGCAGACGGTGACGGCGCCGGAACGGGTGGCTCGAATGGTCATTCGGAGTTCCTCGCTTGCGGAGTGGAATGTCGTGTGGACGACTCCGATTGGACCGTTCGAGCGACGCGGGCCGTAAGGGCCGGCCGGTACCTATCGGCAGGGCCGGGTGGCCGAGCCGGGGGGTCAGTGCAGCAGGTCGTCGAGGGCAGGTGCGACGAGGCCGAAGAGATCGGAGATGGTGGTGAGGGAGGCGGCCTGCAGGGCGGCGGGGGTGAGGACCGTGCCGTCCGGGGCTTCGAGGGCGCGGGTGGCGGTGGCCTCGGCGAGGATGGTGGGGCGGTAGCCGAGGTTGAAAGCGCCCTGGGCGGTGAAGGTTACGCACATATGGGTCATGAAGCCGGCGAGGACGAGGTCCGGTCCGGCGCCCAGGCGCTGCAGGATGGCGTGCAGGTCGGTGTCGTGGAAAGCGTCGGGGAACTCCTTGATTACGGTCGGCTCATCGTCGACCGGGGCGAGTTCCGCACTGATGGAACCGATTTCGGCGCGGATGTCATAGGGGGTGTCCGGTCCGCCGTCATTGATGACGTGGATGACCGGCCGGGACAGTGCGCGGGCGGCGGCCAGCAGGCGGGCGCCGGCGGCGATCGCGGGTTCGGCCTCGGGGAGCGCCATGACGCCTTCGCGGTAGGTGTTCTGGAAGTCGATCAGGATCACGGTGGCGTCGGCCAGCCGGGGGAGCTGGTTGTCGAGGCCGATGACAGTGCGCAGGGTGGTCGAGGCAGTCGTCATTACTGTTCCTTACTGTTTCGGGTTGCGTCAGACAGTGGTGCGGAAGCGGCGGCGGTAAGCGCCGGGGCCGGTGGCCAGTTGGCGGTGGAAGGCGCGGTGCAGGGTTTCCACCGAGCCGAGGCCGACCGTGCGGGCGATCTGGAGCAGGGGATGGTCCGTGGTTTCGAGGAGGCGGCGCGCGGCTTCGACCCGGGCGGCCTCGACGTACACGGCCACCGTGGCGCCCATCTCCTGGCGGAAGACCCGCGTGAAATGCCGTTCGCTCAAGCACATTCGGCCGGCGAGTGCGGCGGTGGACAGGTCGGCGTCGAGGTGTTCGCCTATATAGAGGCGTAATTCGTCGATATCGCGCCGGGCGGGGGCGGGCCGGCTCAGCGGCACGCTGAACTGGCTCTGGCCGCCTTGCCGGCGCAGGTAGACGACCAGCTGCCGGGCGACCGCGAGGGCGAGGTCCTCGCCGTGGTCCTCGGCCACCAGGGCGAGGGACAGGTCGAGGCAGGCGCTGATGCCCGCGCCGGTCCAGACCCGGCCGGAGCGGACGAAGATCGGATCGGGGTCGACCGTGATCTCCGGATGCTCGGCGGCCAGCTGATCGGCGGTGGACCAGTGCGTGGTCGCGGTGCGGCCGTCCAGCAGTCCGGCCGCCGCCAGCAGATGCGCTCCCACGCAGACCGAGGCGAGGCGTCCGGTGCGCGGCGCGATCCGCCGCAGCCAGGTGACCACCTCGTCGTCGATGCGCGCGAGCGGTCCGGCGGGCGAGAGATCCACCGCGCCCGGCACGATCAAGGTGTCGATGGGCCCGTCGAGGTCGTCGAAGGCGAGGTCGGTGAGCAACCGCACACCCGCGGAGGTGGTGACCGGCCCGCTGCCGGGCCCGGCGAGCCGCACGTCGTAGCCGGCCTGTCCGTCGCTCTCCTGGTTGGCCAGCGCGAACACTTCGGCCGGCCCGGTGACGTCGAGCAGGTCGACGTCCGGGAAGACCGCGATGATGACGCGATGGCTGGATGGCATGTCACCTATCCTCTGGCCCGCCGGGCGCGTCCGCAATGACGGATAACTGTCACATCCGGCCATGGCCGGATGTGATGTTCGCCGGCGGCGACCGGCCGGGTTGCCTATCTCTTGACTGGTATTGACCAGGGAAATTAGCATGTTCCGCATAGGGGAATTCTTTTTCCGCATTGTGGAAAACAAATGGGAGGAAATCGTGGGCCATTCGCTTCGGTACGCCGTCAACTGCTCGATCCTGTTCACGGAACTGCCGCTGCTCGAGCGGGCCGGAGCCGCGGCCCGCGCCGGATTCCGGGCCGTCGAATTCTGGTGGCCGTTCGATACCTCGGTCCCCGGCGACGAGCAGGTGGACGAGTTCGTGGCCTCCGTGCGGGACGCCGGCGTCGCCGTGGTGGGCCTCAACTTCGCGGCCGGCGATATGCCCGCCGGCGACCGCGGCCTCACCTCCTGGGTAGGCCGGGAACAGGAATTCCAGGACAGCACCGCCGTCACCGTCGGCATCGCCGAGCAACTGGGCTGCCCGCAGTTCAATGTGCTCTACGGCAACCGGCAACCGGACAGCACGCCGGAACAGCAGGACGAACTGGCCGTGGCGAACTACGCGTTCGCGGCCGAGGCGGTCGCGCGCATCGGCGGCCGGATCCTGGTGGAACCGGTCAGCGGCATCGACAGCTACCCGCTGAAGACCGCCGCCGACGTACTCGCCGTCATCGACCGGGTGCAGCAGTTCTCCGGCGCCGAGAACATCGGACTGCTCGCGGACCTCTACCACCTAGCGGTCAACGGCGACGACGTCGACAAGGTGATCGCCGAGCACACCGGCCGCATCGCCCACGTACAGCTCGCCGACAGCCCCGGCCGCGGCGAACCCGGCACCGGCAAGCTGCCGCTCGAGCGGCAGGTCGAGGACCTCGAGGCGCGCGGATACCGCGGCTGGGTCGCGCTCGAGTACAAGCCGTCGAGCACCACCGGCGAGAGTCTCGAACGGCTTCCGCGCGAGCGTCGCGCGCTCGGCGCCTGATCCACTGCCACACAACGAATTTCAGGGACTTCTCATGACAGACATCGCATTCATCGGCCTGGGGATCATGGGTAGTCCCATGGCCGTTCACCTGGCGCGGGCGGGACATCAGGTCACCGCCTACGCGCGCACCGAGGCCAAGGCCGCGCCACTGGTCGCGGCGGGCGGGCGGGCCGCCGCCTCGATCGCGGACGCGGTCAAGGGCGCCGAGGTCATCTGCCTCATGGTGCCGGATTCACCCGATGTGCAGGACGTGCTGGCCGGTGAGGGCGGGGTGTTCGACAGCGCCCAGCCGGGCGCGCTGATCATCGACTTCTCCAGCATCCGGCCGGATGTCGCCGTCGAGCTCGGCAAGCAGGCCGCGCGGCGCGGCTTCCGGCTGCTGGACGCCCCCGTCTCGGGCGGGGAGGCGGGTGCGGTCGCGGCCACACTGTCGATCATGGTCGGCGGTAGCGCCGGGGACTTCGCGGAAGCGCAGCCGATTCTCGGCACGGTCGGCAAAACCGTTGTGCACGTGGGCCCCAGCGGTTCCGGGCAGACGGTCAAGGCGGCCAATCAGCTCATCGTCGCCGCCAATATCCAGGCCCTGTCCGAGGCCGTGGTGTTCCTCGAGGCGTACGGAGTGGATACCGAGGCGGCCCTGCGTGTGCTGGGCGGCGGACTCGCGGGATCCAAGGTGCTGGATCAGAAGCAGGGCAATATGCTCTCGCGCTCCTTCACCCCCGGCTTCCGGATCGACCTGCACCACAAGGATTTGGGGATCGTGACGGCCGCGGCGCGTGAGGCCGGTGTCGTCGTCCCGCTCGGCGCGCTGGTCGCGCAATTGATGGCCGCCGCCAAGGCGAACGGCGACGGCGGACTCGATCACAGTGCCCTGTTGCGCGGGGTGGAGCGCCTGAGTGGGCGCGCGAAGAAGGAGAACTGACCATGGCTCGGATGCGCGCGGTCGATGCCGCGGTCCTGATTCTCGAAAAAGAAGGCGCCACCCAGGCTTTCGGCCTGCCCGGCGCCGCGATCAACCCGTTCTACAGCGCGATGCGGGCGCACGGCGGGATCAAGCACGTGCTGGCCCGGCACGTGGAAGCCGCCTCGCACATGGCCGAGGGCTACACCCGCGCGAAGGCCGGAAACATCGGCATCTGCATCGGCACCTCGGGCCCGGCCGGCACCGATATGATCACCGGATTGTATTCCGCCAGTGCGGATTCCATTCCTATCCTGTGCATCACCGGTCAGGCGCCGGTGGCCAAGCTGCACAAGGAGGACTTCCAGGCGGTCGACATCGCCTCGATCGCCGCGCCCGTCGCGAAGTGGGCGGTCACCGTGCTGGAGCCCGCGCAGGTGCCGGGCAGCTTCCAGAAGGCCTTCCAGCTCATGCGGGAAGGCCGTCCCGGGCCGGTGCTGATCGATCTGCCGATCGATGTGCAGCAGGCCGAGATCGAATTCGATATCGACACCTACGAACCGCTCGAGGTGCACCGCCCGGCGGCCACCCGGGCGCAGGCCGAGAAGGCGCTGGCCATGCTGGCGGCGGCGCGGCGGCCGCTGATCGTGGCCGGTGGCGGCATCGTGAACGCCGACGCCGCGGCGCTGCTCGTCGAATTCGCCGAGCTGACCGGGGTTCCCGTGGTGCCCACGCTGATGGGCTGGGGCACCATCGCCGACGATCACCCGCTGCACGCGGGCATGGTCGGTTTGCAGACCTCGCACCGCTACGGCAACGAGACGCTGCTGGAATCGGATTTCGTGCTGGGTATCGGCAACCGGTGGGCGAACCGCCACACCGGCGGCGTCGAAACCTACACCAAGGACCGCACTTTCGTGCACGTCGATATCGAGCCGACCCAGATCGGCCGGGTGTTCGCCCCCGACTTCGGCATCACCTCCGACGCCGGGGCCGCACTGCGTGTGTTCCTCGAGGTCGCGAAGGAGCAGCGGGCCGCGGGGACCTTGCCGGACCGCGGCACGTGGGCCGGGCAGGTGCGGGCGCGGAAACAGTTGGGGCAGCGCAAGACTCACTTCGAGAACGTGCCCATCAAGCCGCAGCGCGTGTACGAGGAGATGAACCGGGCCTTCGGGCCGGACGTCCGCTACGTCAGCACCATCGGCCTGTCGCAGATCCAGGCCGCGCAGATCCTGCACGTGTACCGGCCGCGGCATTGGATCAATGCCGGTCAGGCCGGGCCGCTGGGCTGGACGCTGCCCGCCGCGCTCGGCGTGGCGACGGCGGACCCGGACTCGACGGTGGTCGCGCTGTCCGGTGACTACGACTTCCAGTTCCTCATCGAGGAATTGGCCGTCGGCGCGCAGTTCAACATCCCGTATATCCATGTGGTGGTGAACAATTCGTATCTGGGCCTGATCCGGCAGGCGCAGCGCGCGTTCAGCATGGACTACTACGTGCAGCTGGACTTCGAGAACATCAACAGCCCGGAGGTCAACGGCTACGGCGTCGACCACCTGAAGGTGGCGGAAGGGCTGGGCTGCAAGGCGATTCGCGTGTTCGAGCCCGACCGCATCGGTGCCGCGCTGGAGGAGGCGAAGAAGCTGATCGCCGAGTTCCGGGTGCCGGTGGTCGTCGAATGCATCCTCGAGCGGGTGACCAATGTGTCCATGGGTCTCGAGATCGACAATATCGTCGAGTTCGAGGAGCTCGCGGTGAGCGCGGCCGACGCGCCCACCGCAATCGCCCTGCTGGACTGAGGGTTCCGGCTCCGAGCCGTCCGCGGGTGCGGGCGGCTCATCTCATCCGGGCGGTGAGCGCGGCGGCGGCCGCGCTCACCGCTTCGGCGAAAACCGGCTCCGATTCCGCGGTGAGCCGGCTGAACGGAATGTTCACGCTCAGGCTGGCGATGGGCTGCTCGTCCGCGCCCAGCACCACCGCGGCGACCGCGCCCACGTCCGAACGCCATTCCCCGCGATTGACCGCGTACCCGCGCTTGCGGATGTCGGCCAGTTCGGCGCGCAGCTCGCCCGGATCGGTGATCGTGGTGTCCGTATAACGCGGGAGTTCGTCGGTCAGTAGCTGCCTGATCGCCTCGGGATTGCTGTGCGCGAGTACGGCTTTCCCGTTGGCGGAGGCGTGCAGCGGCAGCGAATGCCCCAGCGCCATATTGGTGCGCACCGGCTTGTCCGTCTCCAGCCGCTCTATCAGCACCATCTTGCCGTCCTCGGGGACCGTCAGATGGATGGTCTCCTCCGTGCGCCGGCGCAGGTCCTCCATGATCGGCAGCGCCGCGCCGCGCAGGCCCAGGTCGCCACCCGCGCGACTGCCGACGGCCAGGGCCTTCGTGGTCAGTGCCCAGCGCGTGATCTCGCCGCGCGCGGGCCGGATCCAGCCCGCCTCGTCCAGGGTCACCAGCGCCCGCTGCACGCTGCTCTTCGGCATGTCCAGGATTCGGGCCAATTCGCCGACGCCGACCGGCTGCCGCGCGGCGACTTCTTCCAATACTCGCAAGGTATTCAATACATTTCGCAATGCCTTGACTCCTTCGTCACACATCCCTAACCTTGCTGCACCTTCTCACGGAACAGTGTGCCACCTCACGGCACGGAATGGAAACAAGTCTGATGACCGCCCACAGCGGACGACACTTTCTGCAGATTCCCGGTCCCACCAATGTCCCGGACCGCGTGCTCCACGCCATCGCACAACCCACCATCGATCATCGCGGCCCCGAATTCGGCGAATTCACGCTCGATCTGCTGCGGCGGGTCAAACCGGTATTCGGCACCGCCAATCCCGTTGTCATCTATGCCGGTTCCGGCACCGGCGCCTGGGAAGCCGCGCTCGTCAATACCCTCTCGCCCGGAGATCGCGTATTGGCTTTCGAGACAGGACATTTCGCGACCCTGTGGCGAGATATGGCGTTGAAGCTCGGTCTGACGGTCGAATTCGTGCCCGGCGACTGGCGGCACGGCGCCGACCCGGCCGCCGTCGCCGAACACCTCGCCGCCGACACCGAGCACGGCATCAAGGCCGTCATGGTGGTGCACAACGAAACCTCCACCGGCGTCACCAGCCGCATCCCGGAGATCCGCGCCGCCATCGACGAGGCCGACCACCCCGCGCTGCTGTTCGTCGACACCATCTCCTCGCTCGGCTCCATCGACTACCGCCACGACGACTGGGGCGTGGACGTCACCATCGGCTGCTCGCAGAAGGGGCTCATGCTGCCGCCCGGCCTGGGCTTCAATGCCATCAGCGACAAGGCGCTCGCCGCCTCCGCGCACGCGACAATGCCCAAGTCGTACTGGGATTGGGCGCCCATGCTGCGGGACAACGAGCGCGGTTTCTACCCGCACACGCCCGCCACCAACCTGCTCTACGGGCTGCGCGAGGCCCTCATCATGCTCGATGAGGAGGGCCTGCCGAACGTCTTCGCCCGGCATCAGCGGCATGCCGAGGCCACCCGCGCCGCCGTCCGCGGCTGGGGGCTCGAGGTGCTGTGCGCCAACGAGCGCGAATACTCCGGCGTCCTCACCGCCGTGCTCGTCGGCGCGGAACACGACGCCGACAAGGTGCGCCGCATCATCCTGGACCGCTTCGACATGTCTCTGGGCACCGGACTCGGCAAGCTCGCCGGCCGTGTGTTCCGCATCGGCCACCTCGGCCATTTCAATGATCTGGCGCTGGCCGGAACTCTCTCCGGCGTCCAAATGGGGCTCGAACTAGCGGGCGTGGACATCGATCCCGCCGGCCTGCAGGCCGCACTCGAGGTACTGCGCGCACCCTAAAAATAAGGATTCACCATGTCCGATCGGACGTCCCCGGTCCGGCGCTTGTCCGAAATGAAGCGCTGGACATACATCCTGCCGATCGTCGTATTCATTTACGTCATCTGTTATGTCGACAGGACCAATATCAGTTTCGCGCTACCGCACCTCGAAACCGATATGCATCTCAGCAAGTCCCAGCAGGGTCTGGCCAGCGGCATTTTCTTCTGGGGATATCTGCTCCTGCAGATTCCCGGCGGCTATATCGCCGAACGCTGGAGCGCCAGACAGTGGATCGCGATTCTCATGGTGCTGTGGAGCATTGCCGCCATGGCCTCCGGCTTCACCCACAGCGTCGGCCAGCTGCTCCTCGCCCGGTTCCTCCTCGGCGTCGCCGAGGGCGGGGTGCAGCCCGCGCTCATGGCCACCATCCGCAACTGGTTCCCGTTCGCCGAAAGAGGCCGGGCCTTCGCGATATTCAAGCTGTACACGCCCATCGCGGCGATCGTGGCCGCACCCTTCTCCGGTGTCATCCTGACCTACTTCGACTGGCGCTGGATGTTCATCATCCAGGGCGGCGGGCCGCTCGTGGTGGGGCTCATCGCGTGGCTGGCCGTCGTGCGGGACACCCCCGCCAAGGCCAAATGGCTGTCCGCGGCCGAACGGGACTACATCGAACGATCCCGGCTCGAAGAAGGCGAGCCGCTCGAACACCACGGCACCCTCAAGGCCGCCTTCACCAGCAAGATCGTCTGGCACTTCGCGCTCATCTACACGCTCACGCAGATGGGCCTGCTCGGGCTCACGCTGTGGCTGCCCAGCGTGCTCAAGAAGGCGTTCCACAGCGATCTCTCGGTGGGTCTGGTCGCCATTCTGCCGCAGATCGCGGCCGGCGCCGCCATCATCCTGGTGGGCCGCTCCGCCGATAAACGCGGCGGGCACATCAAACACATGTCGCTGGTGCTCGGCTCCGCCTGCATCATCCTCGTCGGCGCGAGTTTCGTTTCGGCACACCAGAAATGGCTGGTGCTGATCGCCCTGATCCTCGGCACGGCGGCCTCCATCGCCTGGTACGGGCCGTTCTGGGCGACCGTCACCAAACTCACGCCGGTGGCCGCGGCCGGCGCGGGCATGGGGCTCATCAACGGCGTCGGTAATCTCGGCAGCTTCGTCGGGCCCTATGTCGGCGGCTGGCTCAGCCAGGTCAGCGGCGGCGGATACGCGCTCACCCAGGCGTTCTTCGGAATCGTCTTCGGCGTCGCGGCGCTGCTCGTGCTCACCCTGCGAAAACAGTTGCGGGCGGCCACCGATCCCACTCTTGTCGCCGAGCCGGAAACGGTGACAGGACGGCCCGTGTCCGACCCCTCCCCGGCCTGATCCAGGTCACCGCGGCGGCCGACCACCCGGCCGCCGCGAAAAACCAACGACTCGAAGAGGATTCGTGATGACCTTCTCCCTGAGCGAAACCGAAGTGGACGACCCGGAAACACTTGCCGCACTGCTGGAGAGCGCGCTGCGCACCAGCATGGACGGCGATGTCGCCTTCGACGACTACAGCCGGCACATCTTCTCCCGGGACGCCAGCATGTACTCGATGATGCCGCTGGGCGTCGCGTTCCCCCGGCACGCCGGGGATGTCGCGGCGGCGGTGGAAGCCTGTGCGGCACTGGGTGTTCCGATCGTGGCGCGCGGGGCGGGGACGAGTCTCGCGGGGCAGACCATCGGGCCCGGGCTGGTGCTGGACATGTCGCGGCACATGAACCGGATCCTCGAACTCGATCCGGTCGCCCGCACCGCGCTCGTCGAGGTCGGGGTGGTGCAGGATCAGCTCAACAAGGCCGCGGGCGTGCACGGGCTCATGTTCGGGCCCGACACCTCGACCAGTAACCGGGCCACCATCGGCGGCATGATCGGGAACAATTCCGCGGGCAGCGGATCGCTGACCTACGGCATGACCATCGATCACGTGCTGGCGCTGGACGTCATCCTTTCCGATGGTTCGCGCGCCCGGCTGGAATCCGTCGACGAGGCCGAGCGGCTCGTGCGGTCCGCCGAGCAGTCGCTGGAAGGGCGGATCTACCAGGAACTTCCGCAGCTGGTGCGGGACAACGAGCAGGCCATCGAGGCCGGGATGCCGATCTTCTGGCGGCGGGCCGGCGGGTATCGGCTGGACCGGCTCGCGGGGTTCGGGCATCGGAAACCGTTCGATCTGGCCAAGTTCGTGGTGGGCGCGGAGGGGACGCTGCTGGTGGTCACCCATGCGCTGGTGTCCCTGGTGCCCAAGCCGGCCCGGACCGTGTACGCGGTCGGGCACTTCCACGACACGCCCAGCGCGATTGCCGCCACCACCGATGCGCTCAGTTGCGAACCGGCGCAGGTCGAGTTGATGGACCGGACCATTCTCGAACTGTCGCGCAAGCAGATCGAGTACGCCTCGCTCGGGGAGATCCTCGTCGGCGATCCCGGTGCGCTGCTGTTCGTGTCCTTCAGCGGAGACGACGAGGCGGCGCTGGTCGCGGAACTCGATCGGCTGGAACGACTCTGGAAGCAGAACGGGCACGGCTATCACACCCTGCGCGCGGTGACGTCCGCCGATCAGACGGCGCTGCTGAAGGTGCGCAAGTCCAGCCTCGGGCTGCTCATGGCGGCGGGGGAGGGCACACGGCGGCCGCTCGCCTTCGTCGAGGACACCGCGGTGGATCCCGTGCATCTCGCCGAATACACCAAGCGGTTCAAGCAGATTCTCGACGACCATCAGATGGAGGCCGGATTCTACGGACACTGCTCGGTCGGCTGCCTGCACATCCGGCCGTTCGTCGACCTCACCAAACCCGACGAAGTCGCCAAGATGCGGGCCGTGGCCGAGGCGGTCAAGGATCTGGTGGCCGAATACGGCGGCGTGAACTCCAGCGAACACGGCGACGGGCTGGCACGCAGCGAATTCAACCGCGAGATCTTCGGGCCCGAACTGTACGAGGCCATGCGAAAGGTGAAGCGGCTCTTCGATCCCGGCAACATCATGAACCCGGGCAAGATCGTCGACGCGCCGTCCATGACCGAGAATCTGCGCGATCGCGACATGCTGCCGCCGGCGCCACTGCTACAGACCAAGCTGAACTTCGAAGTGGTCGGCGGCATGCGCGGCGCGGCCGACCGATGCATGAATATCGGACTGTGCCGCAAGGCCGGGTCCGGGGTCATGTGCCCGTCGTATCAGGCCACCTTGAACGAGGAGCACGCCACCCGCGGGCGGGCCAATGCGCTGGTGAAGGCGCTGTCCGAACCGGATCCGCATGCGGCGCTGGGCGGGGAACGACTGCACGAGATCCTCGACCTGTGCCTGATGTGCAAGGCGTGCAAGAACGAATGCCCGATGAGCGTGGACATGGCGGCGCTCAAGGCGGAGACGCTGTCGCATCACCACGAGATTCACGGAATCCCTTTCCGCTCCAGAATTTTCGGTTCGATCCGGACGCTGAACCGGCTGGGGTCGGCGACCGCGCCGATCTCGAATCTGCCGGGCCGCATCGGTTTCCTGCGCCGCATCATGGAGAAGCGGGTCGGCATCACCGCGGCGCGCCCGCTGCCCGTCTTCACCCGGGTCAACCTGCTGCGCTGGTTCCGGCGGCACCAGCAGGCTGTGCCCTTGGGCCCCACGCCGTTCGGCACCGTGAACTGGCTCGCCGATTCGTTCACCACCTTCACCGAACCGCATATCGGGCAGGCGGCCATCGAACTGCTGGAGCGTGCGGGCTGGCGGGTCGAGCTCGCGAGCGGCGGCTGCTGCGGGCGGTCGAGCCTGTCCAAGGGGCTGCTCGACGATGCGAAGGAGAAGGCGTCCGGGCTGATCGAATCGCTCGCGCTGAACACCGAACCCGGGTCGCCGATCGTCGGCTGCGAGCCGTCCTGCCTGTTCACCCTGCGTGACGAGCACACCGCCCTGCTGTCGGATTCGGAATGGGTGCACGAGGTCGCGGCCCGGGTGCGGCAGGTGGAGGAGCTGCTCATCGAGGCCATCGACGCGGGCCGGCTGCGGCTGCGCGACGACTCCGCCCTCTCCGGCCGCCGCATCGTCTACCACGGCCACTGCCACCAGAAGGCCGAAGTCGGCACCGCCGCCACCATGGCCTTGCTGCGCCGCATCCCCGGCGTCGAAGTCGAGGAGATCAACTCCGGCTGCTGCGGCATGGCCGGCTCCTTCGGCTTCGAAGCCGAACACTACGAGATGTCCATGACCGTGGGCGGCGACCGCCTCTTCCCCGCCCTCGCCGCCGAACCCCGGGAAACCATCGTCGCCGCCACCGGCGTCTCCTGCCGCCAGCAGATCTTCCACGGCGCCGGCCGAACCGCCTGGCACCCGGTCGAATTGGTGCGCGCCGCCCTCGCCCCCGCCGAACAGTAAAAGGAGCCACGAATGCGAATCGTCCGCTACTCCCGCGTCGGACCAGCCGGACGCGGAGTCGTCATCGGCGACGACGTCTACGAATTACCCACCGGCAGTACCGAACCCGGCGATCTGGTCGGCCCGGTCTCGGGCCTGGCCCTGCTACCGCCCTGCGAGCCCCGCACCATCGTCTGCGCGGCCGCCAACTACGCGGGCCAGCTCGCCGAGAAGGGCATGCCCCACCCGGATCACCCGTCGTTCTTCCTGAAGAGCCCCAATGCGGTGAGCGCTCCCAACTCGGTGATCCTCCGCCCGGCCGAAGTGACCCGCCTCGAATACGAGGGCGAACTGGCAGTGGTGGTAGGCCGCACCGCCCGCTCGGTCCCCGCCGCCCGAGCCGCCGACTACATCCTCGGCTACACCTGCGCCAACGACGTCACCGCCCACGACTGGCGAGCCGACGGCCAATGGACCCGCGCCAAGTCCGCCGACACCTTCTGTCCCCTCGGCCCTTGGATAGAAACCACGGTCGCCGACCCGGCCACGCTCCAGATAACCACCCGCCTGAACAACAAAGTGGTGCAAAAGGAATCGACCTCGGACATGGTGTTCGATGTCGCGGAGTTGCTCGCCTACATCACCCGCTGGATCACCCTCCAGCCCGGCGACATCCTCCTCACCGGCAGCCCCGCCGGCGTCGGCCCGATGTCCCCCGGCGACTTCGTCGAAGTAGAGATCTCAGGCATAGGCACCCTCCGCAACACCGTCGTAGACCAACACATAGCCCCCAGCTCCCTGAGTTCGACCGCCCTGATAGGTGGCGAAAGCGTCTCGTAGCTGCCGATCGAGCGGAATATTCTCTGCGCATGACAGTCGACGGGAATGACCCGAAGCGTGGCAAGACAACCTTGTCGGCTCTCCCGGCCACGTGTGAACGGCTGGCCGAGTTCGCCAACCGCGACGAGACCGTCGATCAGACCCTCAACCGACTGATGGACGCAGTGCAGTCAGGTAGATCGCCAGCGGCTTCAACAGGATCGACCCACATACACAATCGTCGACCGTGATCGACTTGTACCAGAACGGGTACAACGGGTTCGGGAACTTGTGTCCCCGAACCCGTCTCTCGGTTATGTCCGGTCGAGCATCTGCCGGAACTCCGCCTCGTGCGGGCCGGACAGCTCATAGGTGACCGTTGCCGGTGCTGCCGGGCCGATGTTCGGTGTCGGGCCCGGCACCCATTCCGTCAGGAGATCTCGGAACTGTGCGTACGACAGTTTCACGGTTTCGCCCT
Source organism: Nocardia sp. NPDC020380 (assembly GCF_044386975.1). Taxonomy (NCBI): domain Bacteria; kingdom Bacillati; phylum Actinomycetota; class Actinomycetes; order Mycobacteriales; family Nocardiaceae; genus Nocardia; species Nocardia sp. NPDC020380. Next base: position 58,896 of record NZ_JBIRVQ010000020.1, read on the forward strand.
CCAGCTCCGTGGACAGGATGCCGCCCGGCCGGCCCCGAGTAATCGGTTCTCTGCCCTCACGCGGCCACCACAGCGGGGCTGAATCGCCAGAAGCCAAGGCGGCGTAAACATCCTCGATGCCAACCCAATTACGGCCGTGGTCTGCCGCAATGCCGGCCGCGTCTCGCAGGAGGCGGACCACTGCGGGGGCAACCCCGTCGACCGTCACCCGACATTCGTCGTGTTCGCTCGTCATAGCAACAGCCTAAGCACTCGGCCCGATTTCGAGCCCCGTGCACGTGACCGGATAAGGAGTCTTGTCGACCTGGATCACGTGCGACCCGTACACGTCCAGACCGTCGTAGAAGCCACCCCGGCACGTACAGACTGCCTTTGTCGGATCCTTCGGGTTGATGACGGCATTCACCCTGCCGTGCCCTTCCTGAATGGGCAGGCTTGCCGTTCACCCAGTTGCCTTCACATCCGCGATTTGCGACACCCGTGCCAGAGCAATGGCCGGAATGGTCGATCACCGCCTCCACTCCGGTCGCGAATCCGCGTTCTCTTCCCTCATGCCCCAGTAATGGGCCACCAGGGGTGTCTGTTTCGACACGGCGTAGCGAAATACGCTCTCGACCTGGGAGACCGGTAGCGCCACGAGCGCTGACCTCGAACGCACGCCGCGCACCCCGTAGGGGCACCTGTGCAAGGCAGGTGCCCCTACGGGGTGCGGCTGGGAGTGCGGCCGAACTTATGCGCGATGTCGCCCGTGCAGGCGGTGCAGGTTGGCGACCGGGACGCGATGAAAGGCGTGCCCGTCGGTGATCAGCGACGATTCGTAGGGCGGGGTGGTCATTGATGGGTCGTCGACGCCCCACCCCACAGCGACCACGACCGCCACGCACGACAGCGCCAATGCAGCGAACTCGACCAGCACGGACACGACAACCCCCGAGTCTGAAATCCCTTTATCGGTGTGAATCAGGGTGTGGTCCCAATCCATCGCCGGTGGACTGGGACCCATCCCCTCTGGGACGCAGAACCCCTCGGCACGGTTGCGGTCGGCCGAGGGTTCATCGCGAAATGCGTTGCGGAACAACGCCATCGGTTTATCCTGAATCACTACGTCGATCAACCACCCCCTTTCGGGTCCCGAGCATCGGAATGGCTTTCAGGGGCGGTCCGCTCGCCTACGCGCCGTCCGCGCGAGCGGGCGGGAGGTCTCGAAGGGGCGGCATCATGCGCCGGGCGTAGGTCTCCTCCGGGGTCACGGTGATCACGTCGAGTTGCTGCACCAGCGTCCCGGGTATTTCTGCGCCCTCGAAGTGCTCGGGACTGGGGACTATGACCGCTTCCGCGTCCAACCGGGTCGCTTGCGCTTTCAGCCGCGCCAACGGGGGCCGCCCGAAGCGGGGGTCATAGACCACCATGTCGGCGAAGTCGTAGCCCAAACGTGTTGCGAGTTTGCGGATTTGAGTCTGATCCCAGAGTTGGGCTACTCCGGACACGTCGGTCCGGATATATCCCAAACATGTTGGCTTGTAACGCATTACAGACCCTCTATCGTGATGTCCGTCGAGTGCGTAGAAGTCTTGGAACTGGAGATAGAACCCGTCGTAGTCTTCGGGCTCGTCTCCGTTGGCCTGGAGTTCGAACACCCCGCCGGGGAACCGGAACAACCGTGTACCCGGCGCGGGTTCCTCCGCCTGGTCCGGCGGATCGTGGGGCTGGTCAGCCACGGTTCCCCCTGGTCGACTGGGTGCGAGCCGCGCGGTTCGCGGCGCGTTCACAACGAGCAAACCCCGGCGTTGGCCAGGCAAGAAAGATGGCAAGTCGCTACGAAAGTGGACTTGCCATACCCGTGCGGTAGACCAGAATGAAGCCATGACCAGGGGTGAGAGTGACCCGACGATCGAACCCGACCGGCGACCGCCAACGGTTGCTGATCAACTGGCACGCGAGGTCAAACGCCTTCGGAAAGAAGCGGACATATCTCAGCGTGCGCTGGCGTCGATGATCGGTTACTCGCGGCAGTACGTCACCATGACGGAGTGGGAAGACTCCAATCTCCCTTCGCCCGAGGTCATTTCCGCAATCGACAATGCGCTAGAGGCAAACGGTGCGCTTGTCGCCCTCCGTGCCCAGGCGGACGGCGATCGGCAGGCGAGGCGGCGTACTGCCGCAACCTCGCTCGCCACCACGGACGAGCCCGGTAAGCCGCTCACCGCCAACGTGTTCAGCCCGTTCAACCTCGAGTCCGTGCCCGCCGGGTACGTACCTGAGCCGGGGTGCGCCGGAGCCGTGGCCTGGTCCGACGTTGAGCAGGTGAAAGAAGCCACTCGGCGTGCCGCGACCGCGGAGAACCTTCACGGCGGCGGATCTGCCAATACTGCTGCCAGTCAACAGCTTTACGCGTTCGCACCGCTCGTGCGAGGAAGGGCCGCGCCCGACACGCGCCGGGCATTGTTCGAAGCGGTCGGCAACCTGAGTGGCGTCGCAGCATTTGCCGCCTTCGATATCGCAGACTTCGCCACCGCAGACCAGCACTCCCGATTCGCTCTCTGGTGCGCAGACGCCGCCGGATCGTGGGAACTACGAGCGAGCACGCTCGCCGACATGGCCCGAATGACGGCCTACACCAGCGGCGCGGACAACGCCCTGTCGCTCATCGAACTCGCCCAAGTTCGCTCCGACCGACTCTCAGCCACCACCCGCGCCATGCTCAGCGCGCTCCGCGCACAGTTCCTCGCCGCACTCGGGCGCACTGACGAAACGCTGGCCGAGGTCGCACGGTCAGATGACTATTTCGCCGACAGCACGCCCGGCGAAGATCCGCCCTGGATGTGCTACTACGACGAAGCCGAGCACTTGGGCAGCACCGGTAAGGCACTCATCCCGGTCGCGCTGGTGCGAAACCAAATGGAGTTGGCCGCGCCACGGATCGGCCAGGCCATCCGACGGCAGAGCCAAAGCTACCCCCGGTCACGAACCTTCTCGCTCACGCGATTGGCCACGCTGACCATGCGGATAGGCGACCCCAAGGAAGCGGCCAAGCTCGGAATGCAAGCAGCGAGCCAAGCGAAAACCCTTCACTCCCAACGTATTCGCGATGAATTGCAGGTGCTGTCTCGCGCCTCGATCAAACACCTAGCCATCCCCGAGGTCAACGGACTGTACAGCGTACTTACCGACGACGCTGAGATGTCCGAGGCGGCAACCTCATGAACCAGTCGAGGCAGCAGGCCAGCGCCGCCGAAGTGCTGACCCGGGCAGCGAAACTCAGCAACGTTGATGCCCAGGGAGCGGTGACCGTCCGCGACGGCTCGCACGCGATCTTCGAGTTGCCTAACGGCATCGTGGCGCGGATCGGCAAGTCGCACAGCTATCCGACGGCACAGCGAGAACTGCGTATCTCGCAGTGGCTCAACAGAAATGGGATCGCGACCGTCGAGGCAGTGAACTCGATTCCACAACCGACGTTGGTGGACGAACGGCCGGTGACCTGGTGGACTCTGATCCCGAATCATCGGCCATCCACCCCCGCAGAGCTGGGCAGAATGCTCCGCCAGTTGCACGCGCTGACGCCCCCGATCGACTTCCCGCTTCCGGTATACGCGCCATTCGACGGAGTGCGAGAAGCCGTCGAGTCCGCAGCCACGATCACCGAAGCCGACCGCTGTTGGCTCTTGGAGCAGTACGCACGGCTACGTCAGCGGTATGACGAGCTGGACGAGCCATCGCAGCCATGCGTCATCCACGGCGACGCCTGGCAAGGAAATCTGGTGGTGCCACCCTCCGGTGAGCCCATAGTCCTCGACCTCGACAAGGTATCCATTGGTTGGCGCGAATGGGATCTCGTTCAACTTGCGGTCGACCACACCGACTTCCGCCGGATCACCGACGACCAGTACCAGGGTTTCGTCGATGCCTACGGCGGCTACGACGTGACCTGCTGGCCGGGCTACCGGGTCCTTGCCGACATCCAAGAGTTCCGGTGGGTCGCCTTCGCGCTCGGTCGATCGGACACGCGGCAATCGGCCGCGACCGAAGCCGAGCATCGCATCGCGTGTCTCCGTGGACTGGAACCGAAGCCCTGGACCTGGCGAGCACTCTGAGTGTCGTTTGAGACGCTGCGAGCCCCGCCGCCTTGCCAAATTGAGGGACAACCAACGAGGGCTGAGCCCCCGGGATGCTGGACAGATGGTTACGGCGGTCGCACGGAGCATCCTCACCACGACGCTCACACTTATCTGCGCACTCTCGCCGCTCCCAGCCTTCTGGTGCAGAAAGCGCAGCGGGATGTCGGGAACACCGACCGCACATTGGCCACCCTGCTACCGCAGATCAGTACCCCGGCGATGCTCGTCACCCCCTGGCTGGAGGTCACCGCCCGCAACACCCTCGCCGATGCCCTCTACGACGGACTACCTCTGCGGGACAACCTGGCGCGAATGGCCTTCCTCGACGATGCGGTGACCCGCTTCGTCGAAGACCCCGACCAACTCGCCCAGTGCACCGTCGCGACATTGCGGGCCGCCGCCGGCCCCCAACCCCACGCGCCGCAGATGATCGAACTGATCGAGGAGTTGTCGCTGCGCAGCGACGAATTCCGACGGATGTGGGCTCGGCACGACGTTCACCGAAAAGGCAGCGCCATCAAACTTTTTCACCATCCGCTGGTAGGTCGGCTCACCCTGCACCAGCACGTGCTGACCCTTCCCGATCATCCCGACCTACAGCTGTGGATATACCAAGCCGAATCAGGCTCCGAACACGCACTGGGAAAGCTCGCAGCTTGACCCTCGCGTTCCGACGACCGTGTGTTTTCGGCGGAAATGTTCGATCCGGTTGGCGTGCTCGTTCTAGTGTGCGGCCGGTTTCCGGTTCAGTGTGATATCCGAGCGGCGATACCGCCGCCTATGAGGAGAATGCCTTGGCTCATCTCGAAATGCTTCCGTGCGCAGCGGCTTACGACGACCGACTGGTTGCTGAATCTACCGCGCTGATCAATCAGGTGTACGAGGACGCCGAGGCGGGGATATGGGTGGACGGCGCCGCCCGCACCACACACGAGGAGATGGCCGATCTTGTTGCGGCGGGTGAGATCGCGGTGGCTCGCGATCCGGACGGGCAGCTTGTGGGCTCGGTGCGGATTCAGCGACTGGGCGACGGGCTCGGTGAGTTCGGGATGCTGGTCGCCGCACCCGGTCGGCGTGGTACCGGTATCGGGCGCGAGCTGGTCCGGTTCGCGGAACGGCACAGCGCTGAAAACGGTGCGCACACTATGCAATTGGAACTTCTCGTCCCGAGAGACTGGACCCATCCGGCGAAGAAGTTCCTCGACGAGTGGTACACCCGCATCGGCTATCGCGTCGTCCGCCGCGGCGCTCTCGAAGAGGACTATCCGCACTTGGCCCCGCTCCTGGCCACCCCCTGTGACTTCATGATCTATCACAAACCGCTGCTGAACCGTGGAGTTCGCGCACCCGAATGAGGTTGGCGGTGCGTGTGTCTGCGCTTCGGGAATCTGTACGGCGGTGGAGTACTCGCGAGACCACCCGCGTCGTCCAGGATCTGAAAACGCTCGCCCTGCCCCTTGATCTGGGCCCACCTCGAACCGGCAGGCGGATAGCTGAATGGACCCGAGTCTGTGTGGTAGGTAGCTAACTGCGGGGGACCGGTCGGATATCGATGCCGGTGCGCGAACCATGTTGTGCCCGGGCGGAATTGCGGATCTGCTGCGGGGTGGTGCCGAACCAGCGGCGGACCACGCGGGTCAGCGCGGATTGTTCGCGGAGGCCGGCGAGGGTGGTGATCTGGCTCATCGGGAGGTCGGTTTCGCGCAGCAGGCGGTAGACGGTGTCGCGCCGGGTGATGTCGAGGACCTCGTTGAAGGTGGTGCCCTCGGCGGCCAGGGCGCGTTGCAGGGTGCGCTCATGCATGATCAGCATGCGCGCCACCGTGCCGATATCGGGTTTGGCGGTGGTGATCAGCTGTTCGATCGCCACCCGGACGCGAGCGCTCATGGTCCGGTCCAGGTCGGAGTAGTTCCTGGTCAGGTAGTCGACCGACATGGTGCGCAGGGTTTGGTTGCTGCCGGTGATGGGCCGCGTGGGCAGGTCCTCGGATAACCGGAAGACGGTGTACTTCGAATCGAAAACCACTGGCGCGCCGAAATATTCGATATAGATCCGTTCGGGCGCGCGCGGTGGATGCGGTAGGTGGATCGAGTGCAGGCCGTAGTCCTCGCCCGCTATCAGGCGCAGAGTCTTGTGAATCGTGCCCGCAGACAGGCCGACACCCTGCGCGAAGCCCGTCGCCGCGGCCGTGTCCCGGTATTCGAGGCCGATGACGCCCGGCTGCCCTTCCGGGTCGTCGATCAAGCCGATCGAAATGCCCCCATTGTGGGTGAACACGAAGCGTGCGGCGAACTCCAGCGCATCGCCGATGGTGGCGGCATTGGCCACCGCGACCGCCAGCGGCCCCAGCACGTCGATGTCCTGCCGGGCGGCCAGCCGGAGGTCGAAGTCGGGGCAATTCAGTTCGGTCGCAGCGGCTTCCAGCACCCAGCCGATCGACTCCGCGGGGATGATCGCGTCGTCGTTGGTGAGCGCGGCGGGGGTGATGCCGAAACGGCCGAGTAGGGCCGCGCCGTCACCGCCCAGCTCGTCGACCAAGTCCGGATAATCGCGGCCAAATTCGCCCCGGATGTGGAGTCGATCATCGCGGGCAAGTTCGATCCCGGACAGCAGTTGAAGTGGTTGCAGGACAGGCTCGCCGACCCGTTGACGATGGTCGACGTCGTCGCCAACGCCTATACCGCGATGAACACCGGCCAGTTCACTCCCGAGACCCACGATCTCCTCGATCCCGGCTCCGATCTGCGCAAAGGCCTGAAGGCCGACAGCGAGAACGTCACCGCGCCGAGCTTCATGGTCAGCGGCTGGTGGGACCTGTTCGGCAGCACACCCACCGACACCTACCGGGCCATGCCGCAGACCGCGGACCGGAAGAAGCTGGTCGTCGGCGAGGGCTTCCACGCCGGCGCGGGCATCAAGGGATTCGGCGATCCGGGGATGCCGCCGCGGTTGGATGTGCTGCAGCGCGCGTGGTTCGACAAGTGGCTCAAGGGAATCGACAACGGGATCGACCATTACAGCCCGCTCACGATGAAGCAGCAGGGCGGCGGATGGGTCGCCTCGGACACCTTCCCGCAGGGCGGAAACGGCTACCGCCGTATGTATCTGAACGACGAGCGCTCCGGCACCGCGAATTCGCTCTACGACGGCGGACTTTCGGGCACGCCGCGGCAGGGCGCGGTGAACGATCTCACCGTCGCGCCGGGCGTCCTCAGCATCTGCTCTCGTGACACGGCGCGCATCCTCGCGGGTGTCCCGTCGATCGTCATGGCGTGCGGCGAGGATTCACGGATCTGGGAGAACAACGGCCTCAGCTTCACCAGCGGCCCTGTCACGCAGGCGACCACGGTCTCCGGCGCCATCAACGCGCACTTGAACACCGTGCTCGACCAACCCGACGGGTACTGGGTCGTCACCGTGAACGATGTGTTCCCCGACGGCCGATCGCGTGAGATCAGCTCCGGGCAACTCGTCGCCTCATTGCGTCAGATCGACGAATCCAGGAGCACGAAGTCGGACAACGGCGACTACACCAGGCCCGTCTACGACATCGATATCGACAAGCGGCAGACCGTGACGCCAGGTCAGCCCCTGGTGCTCGATATCGCGATCGACCCCACCGACGCTGTGCTGCAACCCGGGCACCGCCTGCGCGTCGACGTCTACGCGAGCAACTTCCCGAAAGGCCTGCCGCCCATGCCGATTCTGGTCGACAGTAAGTTGGCGCCCCAGCACCTGCGCTTGGATCCGGCCGAGCCCAGCTGGGTGAACATCCCGCTGAGCGCCGACATCCCGTGAACCACCAGGAAGAACGATGAAGAATCGACACACCGCCACCCGCCCGCGTCTGCTGTCCTCTCTCGTCCGGTTGTCGGCACTGTCCGGCGCCCTAGTACTGGCCGGAACCTGCGGCCCGGCCGCGCTACCGGCTGCCTCGGCCGATCCGGCCACCGATTCCATTGCGGCACAGTCCGATCCGGGCGACACCTTCTACGATCCGCCCGCGGGATACGAATCCACCACGCCGGGAACCATTCTCGCCAGCCGCCCGGTGCGCGCCGACGTCCTGCCGTCGGTGCCCCTGGCGGTGAGCGCCTGGCAGCTGCTCTACCGCACCACCGATGCCGATGGAAACCCCTACGCCGCGGTCACCACGGTCATGATTCCCGACGGCAAACCCGGACCCCGCCCCCTGCTCTCGGTGCAGGCGGCCTACGACTCCATCCAGCGCAACTGCATGCCCTCCTACGAACTCACTGCCGGCGACCCCGCCTCACCGCCACCGACCGAAGCACTGCAGGCCGCCGTCGCGCTGGATCGCGGCTGGGCCGTATCGATACCGGATCCCGGCGGCATCGACAACCGATTCCTCACCCCCCGCGTCATGGGTTACACGGTGCTGGACGGCATCCGCGCCGCCGAGAACTTCACCCCCCTCGGCCTGGACGGAACCGCCACCCGCACCGCCCTGACCGGCTACTCCGGCGGCGGCGTCGGAACCAGCTGGGCCGCCGAAATGCAACCGTCCTACGCCCCGGAACTGAATATCGTCGGCGCGGCGCTCGGTGCCCCGGTACCGGATCTGGCCGCCGCGATGCATTCGGTCAGCGGCCGCGTTTCGGGCGGCCTGATCGCCGTAGGCGTCGCCGCCCTCATGAAGGACTCCCCGGAGTTCTCCGCCGCCCTCGACCGCTACCTCAAACCGGGCGCGCACGAGGTCCTAGCCGCCGCCGGCCGCGAATGCGTCAACGCGACCGTATCGAAGAACCTGTTCCTCACCACGTCCGATCTATTGACGGTCCCCCTCGATCAGGTACTCGCAGACCCAGTAATCCACGCGGTGATCGCCGCCCGAATGCGCGGAACCGCCACCCCCACAACACCCCTCTACATCGTGAACGCAGTGAACGACGAGGTCAGCCCGATCCAAGCAGTCGACAACCTGGTATCCCGCTACTGCGCCACCGGCGCCTCGGTCACCTACGTCCGCGACGCCATGCCCGACCTGATCAGCGACCACAGCATCGAAGCCCTCGCCAGCGTCGCCGACACCTTCACCTGGCTCGACCGCGCCATGACCTCCGACCACCCGAATCCCCCCACCTGCACAACCACCACCGTCCCCTCCACCTTCACCGACGCCGCGTGGCCCACCCAGCTCCCCCAACTCACCCAAAGCTTGTCCCGCGCCTTACTGAGCCAGGCCCTCGGGCAATGACTTCCCGCCGGCCCATCCCTCCCGAACTGCAGCGACATTGTCGATCACAGCGTCGAGCCCCTCGCGCTGCTCCTCGTTCAAGCTTGCCTTGGCAGCGCTCAAAGCGAGCACTGGAACAGCGAGCCGGATCTCCCGATCAGCTGCCGTCGCCTTCGCTGGGTTGTCCACGCTGTCGGAGACCAGCGAGTTGGCCGATGTTTTGGCCGCGAGCGAGAGCGTCGACTATGTGGCGGCTCATTGTGTCGCTGTCGCACGTCACTTCGACTGGGAGATACTGACTCACGACCGCGCACGCTGGCGGTCGATCGAGGATGCACTGCCATGGCCCATCGACCTTGTCGAGCTCGCGGACGGCTAGGTCTGTGTCGAGGTCGGCGATGGGGGCAGATCCGCTGAGCGGACGCATCCCAGCTGCGGATCATCCTCTGCGGCATGGGATTACGGTGTCACGGGTTTGGGGGTGTGGGCAAAGGGTTTTTCGGGAGGGTATCGGTGGCGAGGATGGCGAGGGCTTCCTGGAGGGACTGGAGTTGGTGGGGGGTCAGGCGGGCGGTGAGGGTGGCGTCTACCTCGGTGGCGGCTTGTTCGCAGGTGGTCAGGAGTTGGCGGCCCTGGTCGGTCAGAGCGAGGGTTTGGCGGCGGCGGTCGGTGGCGTCTCGTTCTCGGCGGATGGCGCCGAGGCGTTCCAGGTGGTCGGCGAGGGAGACGATCAGGCTGGGGACCACGCCGAGCCGGGTGGCCAGATCTTGTTGTGATGCACCGGTATTGGCGTCGAGGGCTGCCATCAGGCCTACGTGTTTGGGCTTGAGGTCGAGGGGGTCTATCGCGGCGGCGAAGCGGTCGGCGGCGATCGTGCCCAGGACTCCCAGCCGGTAGGCGACCGTGCCGGGGATGCTGTTCCCGGCGTTGACATCGTTCATGGCTCGAAGTATAAATCATCTCGAACGATTCACGGCTAGAATGATTTGAGATGAGAAGCGAATGATGCTGCTGCCCGTCCTGGCCAATGTCGCTGTGGCGCTGGTGTCCGGTGTGTCCTGTGCGGTCGGGCTCGTCCGTCCACGGCTGGCACTGCCGGCGGGGGAAATGCCCACTCCTGGAACCGAATTCCTGCTCGGCGCGTATGCCGCTCGCGCACTTCCGCTGAGCCTCGTCACCTTGGCCGTGCTGGTCACGGGCAATCCCGCCGCCATCATCCCGGTGCTGGCGGTCGCCGGGCTGGCTCAGCTCGGCGACGCTGCCCTCGGTGCTCGGCAGCGCAATATGCCGATGGCCGCCACCTGCGTCGCGCTGGCCGCCGTGCATCTGGCCACCGCCACCTGGCTGCTGGCGCGTTGAACTCGAAAACCCTGACGATACAAAGGAATTCCTGATGACCACATATGCCGCCGCCCAGCAAGCAAGCCCGGTTCGCGCCGGTATCCGTCTCACCGCCGTCGCCGGCGTGGTCTACCTCCTGGCCTGGATCACCGGCCTGTCGGTGTGGCCGACCAACCCGTCGGTGCGGGCGAGTGGGCCTGAGATCCTCGACGCCCTCGCCGGCCACACCACCGTCGCGCTCGTGCAGTACATCGCCACTCAGGGAATCGCGGGCGCCGCACTGGCTCTCGTGGTGGCGGCCATGCCGCGACGGGCCCGCATCAGCGGGTATGCCGCGGTTCTGGTCTCGGGCGTGCAGTGCGCGCTCGGCGTCCATCTCGCCGGATGGCTCGCGGCCGCACATGATCCCGGCGCCGCGCACACCTTCTTCGCACTCATCAACCGGCTCGACGGGGTCAAGATGCTACTGCTGGCGATCACCGCGGCGCTCGTTTCGCTGCCCGCGGTGCGCAACCACGCTCGCCCGATTGCCCTGCACCGGCTCGGCCTCGCCCTGGCTGTCGCCATCACGATTTCTGGCATCGGATACCTGCTGCTGAACACGACTCTCGCGCCGGCCGCCTATATCTCCGGTGTGCTGCTACTGATCTGGGTTACGGGTACCGCATTCATCGAGCGTCGTTGAGAGTCCGGTCTCTTCGGTCGGCAGCCCTGCCTGGATAGGCAGGGCTGCCGACCGTCGATTGTGAATTGTCAGGACCGGATCGGGATGTCGATGTAAGCGGGGGATTGGGTGGTGGAGAGGGTTATCGTGCTGCCGGTATCGGATTCGTCGCGGTAGAGGGGGTCTTTGGCGCCGATGATCACGGCGAGTTTGTGGCCGATGGGGATTCGGTAATCGGTGGCCTTCAACTGGAAGGCGAGGCCGGCAGGCCGGCCGGGCTCGTGATTCTGGACCGAGGCGGCGGCGTGGGTGACTATGCGCAGATTGCCGGTGAAGGGGTTGAAGTCGAAGAGGTAGGCGATGACGGTTGCCGACTCGGTCGCGGGGGTGACGGTCAGGCGAACCTCGGGGAGACCGGCTATGTGGTGGGGAGTGAGGAAGGGGTGGGGAGTGGTCCAGACCGCGGCGGCGGTGCGGTCCACCTCGGCGAGCTTCTGGCGGCGGGGCATGAGGAGGCGTTCGAGGAAGCCGTCCGTCACCAGGGCGCTGGCCGCGTCCACGTGCTGGTCACCGGCGCGGATGCTCTGGGTGAAGGACTGCGGGGGTTCGAGAGTCAGTGTGCCGTCGGGGGATCCGGCATTCGGCGTCGTGAAGTAGTAGCGACGCTGCGGGTTCGGCCAGGACTCCAGGTCGGGGGCGGTGGCGAGGGTGAAGCTGTACATGGATTCGGTGTGGACGGCGCCATCCTGGTCGATGCCGTTGTCCACGCCGCGGAGGTAATGGTCGAACCAGTCGTAGGCGGCCTCGGTGGTGCGGGTGTAGACGCCGAGCAGGGCGCCGGGAATTTCCACCGCACCGTGATCGCCCACCGCTATATCGAGGCGCTTGGGACCGGGGTAGCGGGTGAAGTATTCGAGCAGCTGATTCTGCGGGAAGATGGTTTCGTGCCAATAGGTGGTGAAAAACGTCGGCACGGCGCGCTGTTCGCTGGGTGAAACCTGGGCGGGGGAGCGCGGTTTCGCGTATTCCAGAACGCCCTCGATATTGGTGTTGTTGCGGAAATCGTCCAGCACCTTGAGCAGTTCCGCGCTGGGATGCTCGCTGATCGAGGCCAGCGCATCGGCGGCCTTGATATGAGGCGTCTGATTGTCGTAGAGAGCCTCGCCCAGATCGGCCCAGGTACTCAGGGCGACAACGGCTTTGACCGCGGGATGCCGATTGGCGACCAGCTGGCTGATGCCCGAGCCGTAGGAGATACCGGCCATGCCGACCTTGTCCGCGTCGACCTTCATCTGCGGGTGGGCCAATGCCCAGTCGATCACCGCGGCGCCGTCCTCGACATCCTCGGGACCGGCGACGGTCAGCTCGCCCCCGGAGTCGGCGAGACCGCGCTCGGTGTAGGCGACCACGGCATAACGGCGCATCAGCAGCCTGATGATGGCGCCCGAGTACATCTTCCAGCCGCTCTGATCCAGGCCGGCGGGCAACACGATCAGCGGGTGCGGGCCGTCGCCCAGCGGCCAGGCGGCCAGCGCATCCAGCTGCACCCCGCCCTCACCGGAGATCTTCACCGCGGTGAGCATGGATTGCGCCCGTACGGCGGCGATGTCTTCCGCGAGATATTGGGGAACACCCTTGGTATCGCCGGTGAGCAGGTCGTGCACAACCGCCAGCGCATCGGCCTCCTGATCGGGAGCGAGCAAGCGCAGCTGATCCGGGCGAGCATTCGACATGACCGTATCCTTTCGATCCTGCTGGAAACCCATTGCGGCAGAATTGATTCGCGACCGAAAAGAGAATGTCGCGGGGAGGAATTCAGGCGCCCTGCCTATAGGTGATCGTACAACGCACCCCGGGGCCGATCGGTCGAATCAGGCAAACGAGAATGCCTGTGCACCAATACTTTTCGCGAAACGACTCGTCGGTATCTGAGAGCGTGAGAGGCTGGTCGCAGCATCCTGCGCACCACACCGCCCCGGGCATACCGGTTTCCCGGCCGCCGCGGCGAGAGGGTAGAAATGGACTGCAAACTACACCTGTCGAATGGAGTGAGGCACGTCATGGCGACCTCTGAAGCGCGCGCCCAGATCGGCGTCACCGGCCTGGCGGTCATGGGCAGCAATATCGCCCGTAACTTCGCCCGGAACGGTTACACCGTGGCCCTGCACAACCGGAGCATCGCCAAGACCGATGCCCTGCTCGAAGCCCACGGCGCCGACGGCGACTTCGTGCGGACCGAGACCATCGAGGAATTCGTCGCCGCGCTGGAGAAGCCGCGCCGCGTCCTCATCATGGTGAAGGCCGGCGACCCGACCGACGCCGTCATCGAGGAACTGGCGAACGCCATGGAGCCCGGCGACATCATCATCGACGGCGGCAACTCGCTGTACACCGACACCATTCGCCGCGAGGCCGCCATGAAGGCGCGCGGGCTGAACTTCGTCGGCGCCGGCATCTCCGGCGGTGAAGAGGGCGCGCTCAACGGCCCGGCCATCATGCCCGGCGGCCCGAAGGAATCCTACGAATCCCTCGGCCCCATGCTGGAGAAGATCGCCGCCCAGGTCGACGGCACCCCCTGCTGCACCCACATCGGCCCGGACGGCTCCGGCCACTTCGTCAAGATGGTGCACAACGGCATCGAATACGCCGATATGCAGCTGATCGGCGAGGCCTACAACCTCTTCCGCGACGCCCTCGGCTTCGACGCCAAGCAGATCGCCGACGTGTTCACCCAGTGGAACAGCGGTGAGCTGGAGAGCTACCTGGTGGAGATCACCGCCGAGGTGCTCAACCAGGTCGACGCCAAGACCGGCAAGCCGCTCGTCGACGTGATCGTGGACGCCGCCGAGCAGAAGGGCACCGGCCGCTGGACGGTCAAGTCCGCGCTCGATCTCGGCATCCCCGTTACCGGTATCGCCGAGGCCGTTTTCGCTCGCGCCCTGTCGGGTTCGCGTGCGCAGCGCAAGGCCGCCAAGGGCCTCGCCTCCGGCACCCTGGCCGCCAAGCCGGCCGATGCCGCGCAGTTCACCGAGGACATCCAGCAAGCGCTGTACGCGTCCAAGATCGTCGCCTACGCGCAGGGCTTCGACCAGATCGCCGCGGGCAGCGCCGAATACGACTGGGACCTGCACCCCGGCGACCTGGCCACCATCTGGCGCGGCGGCTGCATCATCCGCGCCCGCTTCCTCAACCGCATCAAGGACGCGTACGCGCAGAACCCGGCCCTGCCGAGCCTGATCCTCGCGCCCTACTTCCGCGAGGCCATCGAGCACGCCATCGACAGCTGGCGCCGCGTCGTCTCCACCGCGACCCTGCTGGGTATTCCGGTGCCGGCCTTCGCCTCCTCGCTCTCCTACTACGACGCCCTGCGCGCCGAGCGGCTCCCGGCCGCCCTGACCCAGGGCCAGCGCGACTTCTTCGGCGCCCACACCTACGAGCGCATCGACGCCGAGGGCAAGTTCCACACCCTGTGGAGCGGCGACCGCAGCGAAGTGCCCGCGTAATCTCGCGCAACGCAACGAGCCCGGCGCCGGTGACCGAGAAGGTCACCGGCGCCGCGTCTTTCGTGTGGCTTCGGCCTCCGGCGCGGACATGGCCACAGGTGCGGAGCGGGCCGGCGCGGCGGTCCACACGGGCCGAGAACGTAGGGCCGCCACCGTGAGCCGGGCGTCGCGGCCGACTCCGGCCGGGCGGCGTCGGCCGACCGTCGCGGGTACGGCCCGGCGGGGTGTCAGACGGTTTGCATGCCGATCATGGGGAGCATGGTGCGGCGGGCGAAATCGCGGGCGGCCTGTTCGTCGGCGAGGGGGATGAGGCCGTCGGGGGTCAGTACCAGTGAGTGGCCGAGGCGGGCAAGGACTTCGGCGACCAGGTCGGCGTCGAAGTTCGGGACCGTGCCGGAAATCTGTAGCGCGCGGAGCTTTTCGGCGAGGTAGGTGCGGCCCACGGCCAGCACCGGGCCCGCCTGGGTGGTGAGCCGGGGCAGGATCACATCGGGTTCGGTGCGCAGGAGGCGTTGCACCAGTTTGTTGTTCGCCAGCAGGGTGATGAAGGCGACGAAGATCTCGACCAGCTGATCCTCCACGGTCGACCCGTTGTGCGAGACCAGCTGCACCCGCTGATCGATCTCGGCCACGAAGCGCTGCGCCTCGCGCACGCCGACCGCTTCCACGAGTTCGTTCTTGGATTCGAATCGCCGGTACAGGGTGGCCGGGCTGATGCCGGCGCGGCGGGCGATCTCACCCATGCTGGTCCGCTTGATGCCGAAGTCCAGGAACGCGGAAAGCGCGCTCTCCAAAAGCTGTTCGCCTTCGGTACGGGGCTTCTCCAGGATGCGTTGCAGGATGGTGGGCACGGACGGCATCGAGTCTCCAGTCGATCGGTTGGCATCCGCGACGCTGCGGTGAGGCGGCCAAGAGGTAGAGCCGCATTATCTCATCGCCGCATCGGCGCAATCGTGCCGAACCGGTCTATCCGGGGGACGGCGAGGTCAGCGGACGTCGAAGGCCCGCATCTCGCGTTCGATCGCATTCGCCGCGAAATCGATCCCGTTGGAACGAAGTTCGTGAACCCGGCGCTGTAGCGCCTCGATACCCCCCGGCTGGGCCGCGATATCCGCGACACTGATCCGCCGTCGGTGCATACTGTCCTGCTCGTACGCCACCGTTGCACCCTCCTGCTAGCCCAGAGCGCGCACTCGGCAAGCGACTGAAGCCATGCCCGCGAATAGGTGGAGCCAGGGCCGCCGGGAACGCTGGGCACGATGCTAGCAGCGGTGTTATATGGTCGCTTGTTCAGTGTGGCGCTTCTCACACACCCCCTTCAGTCAAGCTCTCGGCCCTCCCGGTGCACGCTCGTGTTGTACAGGTACGCAGCGGCATTCATGCGAATCCGCTCCAGCTCCGGCTCGCTCAACTCCCGCCGCACCTTGCCCGGCACACCCGCCACCAGCGAACCCGGCGGCACCTGCATCCCCTCCGGAATCAGCGCATTCGCCGCGATCAGGCTGCCCGCCCCGATCACCGCCCCGTTCAGCACCGTCGCACCCATGCCGACCAGCACCTCGTCACCCACCGTGCAGCCGTGCAGAATCGCATTGTGCCCCACCGACACTCCCGCACCCACCGTGCACGGGAACCCCGGATCGGCATGCAGCACGCACCCGTCCTGGATATTGCTGCCCGCACCCACGGTGATCGCATCCATATCACCGCGCAGCACCGCCGAATACCACACGCTCACTTCGGCTTCCAGCCGCACCCGGCCGGCAATGGTGGCGTTCGGCGCGATCCACGCGCTCTCGTCGATCTCCGGCGCATGCTCACCCAGCTGAATCCTCATGATCGAGAACTTAGCGCCTGCCCGGAATGTGCCCGGAACAGGGACCGATGCGCCGCCGGGCTCATGCCCAGCGTGCGATGGAAATGATGACGCAGGTTCACCGCGGTACCCAGACCTGAATCCGCGGCCACCCGATCCATGGTGTCATCGGTGGATTCGAGCAGCAGCCGGGCACGATCCACGCGCTGCTGCAACAGCCACTGCTGCGGGCTCGAGCCGGTGCGGTCGCGAAAACGCCGGGTGAAAGTGCGACGCGACATCAGCGCGGTACGCGCCCAGCCGTCCAGATCTATCGCCTGGTCGAGATGCGTTCGCGCCCAGACCATCGCATGCTCGATCGGATCGTCGTCCGCGACCTCGGGGACCGCGAACGGGATGTACTGGGCCTGCGAACCGCTGCGATGCGGGGCCAGCACCAGGCGGCGCGCCAGCTCGGCGGCCGTGCGACTGCCGTGATCGGCGCGCACCAGATGCAGACAGCAATCCAGGGCGGCGGCGGTACCGGCGGAGGTGACGATATCGCCGTCATCCGACCACAGGGTGTCGGCGCGCACCCGGACCGCCGGATAGGTGCGGGCCAGATCCGCTGCGGCAGACCAATGTGTGGTGATCTCGCGGCCGTCGGCCAGACCGGTCGCGGCCACCGCGTACGCGCCCAGGCAGAGTCCGACGATGCGGGCGCCACGCGCGTGCGCTCGCTGCAGGGCATCACGGACCGGGGCCGAGAGCGTCAGGTCGCGCCGCCAACTGGGGATCACCACGGTCTGCGCGGTGTCCATGGCCTCCAGGCCGTGATGCACCGTGATGTCGAAACCCGCAGGCGTGGCGATGATTCCGGGCGACTCGGCGCAGACTCGCACGTCATACGGCGCCCCGGCCTCCTCGCCCGCGCCGACCCGGCCGAACACCAGGCTCGGCACCGACAGGTGGAAAGGGCTGATCCGATCGCTCGCCAGGACGGCCACTTCGTGCATGGCCCGATTTTAGCGATACGCGGCCTCCGGGCCACTTATCGCGCTGATCATTCCGTACCACAATCGTTCACATGAGCAACGCGATCGACACCACCGCCACCCGCACCATCGACATCCTGCACATCGGCGGACCCACCGTGCGCTTCCGCTACGGCAACCTGACCTGGCTCACCGATCCCACCTTCGACGAGCCCGGCGACTACCCCGGCGGCGTCACCCTCCACAAGCTGACCGGGCCCGCGGTGCCGGTCACGGAGATCGGGCAGATCGACGTCGTCCTGCTCTCGCACGACCAGCACGCCGACAACCTCGACGACAGCGGCCGCGCCCTGCTCCCCAGCGCCGGGCACGTGCTCTCCACCCCGGGCGCCGCCGAGCGCATCGAAGGCGTTGCCGGACTGGAGAACTGGGCCACCACGCAGATCGGCGACGTCACCGTCACCGGCGTCCCCGCCCTGCACGGACCCGAAGGCTGCGAGCCCGTCACGGGGATCGTCACCGGCTTCATCCTGCAGAGCCCCGGCCTGCCCACCGTCTACGTCTCCGGCGACAATGCCGCCGTCGACCGGGTCGAGCAGATCGTCGCCCGCATCGGCCGCATCGACCTCGCCATCCTGAATGTCGGTGCCGCCAACCCGGGCCGCTTCGGCGACAGCGATGTCACCCTGAACGGCCGCACCGCGGTCGAGGCCGCCGCCGCCCTGGGCGACGCGCTGATCATCCCCGTGCACGCCGAGGGCTGGGCCCACTTCTCCGAGCCCCTCGACTACCTGGCCCGCAACTTCCAGTACGCCGGTCGCGCGGCACAATTGCGCATCCCGGTCGCCGGCGAGACCTTCACGGTCTCGGTGTAGGCGCCCATACCACCCGGTACGGCGAGGCCCCCGCCCTGTGCGGGGGCCTCGCCGTGTCCGGCCCTGGAATGGAATTCGGATAGCTATCAGGTTGCCGCGACTCAAATCGGGTCGTGGCGCTCATAGCGAGCGGGACCCTGGTGAGCCACGATGGCGGTATGCAGATCGGGGTGCCGCGGGAGGTCAAGCAGCAGGAGTATCGGGTCGCACTCACACCGGCCGGAGCCGGAGAGTTGGTGCGGCACGGGCATGAAGTGCTGGTGGAAGCCGGGGCGGGGGTCGGCTCCGGCTTCGGGGACGCCGACTACCTCGCCTCCGGGGCGCGGATCGCGGGCGGACCGGACGAGGTCTGGGCGGCGGCGGAACTCGTGCTCAAGGTGAAAGAGCCCATCGCCGAGGAGTATTCGCGCATGCGGACCGGGCAGGTGCTGTTCACCTTCCTGCACCTGGCCGCCTCGCGGGAATGCACGGACGCCATTCTCGGCTCCGGCGTCACCGCCATCGCCTACGAGACCGTGCGCGGGCCCGGCGGGACGCTGCCGCTGCTCGCGCCCATGAGCGAGGTGGCCGGGAAGCTCGGCAGTCAGGTCGGGGCGTATCACCTGATGTCGCCGCAGGGCGGCGCCGGGTTGTTGCTGGGCGGGGTGCCCGGAGTGCGGCCCGCCGATGTCGTAGTGCTCGGCGGCGGCGTGGCGGGCAGTAACGCGGCCGCCGTGGCCGTCGGAATGGGCGCGCGAGTCACCGTGCTGGACACCAATATCGCGCGGCTGCGGGAACTCGACGCCCGGTTCGACGGGCGCATCACCACGCTCGGATCCAATGCGGCCGAGGTCGAGAAGGCCGTGCTCGGGGCCGATCTGGTGATCGGATCGGTGCTGGTGCCGGGCGCGCGGGCGCCGAAACTGGTGCCGGACAGCCTCGTCGCCGGGATGCGGCCCGGATCGGTGCTGGTGGACATCGCCATCGATCAAGGCGGGTGTTTCCAGAGTTCGCACCCGACCACGCATGCCGAACCGACCTTCCGGGTGGCGGATTCACTGTTCTACTGCGTGGCCAATATGCCCGGGGCCGTGCCGCACACCTCGACCGTCGCGCTCACCAATGTCACGCTGCCGTACGCCCGCGCCATCGCGGATCTCGGCTGGCAGGCGGCCTGCAATGCCGATCCCGGCCTGGCCCAGGGCTTCACCGCCGATGCCGGACGGCTGTACTCGCCCGAGGTGGCGGCCGCGCACGGCCTCCACCCCGTCGGGCGATCAGTTCACGTCGGGTGACTCGTTCTGCAGCAGCCAATCCGGCTCGCCGTCCGGCAGATTGTGCAGCTTGTCCGGATTGCGGACCACATCGAGCTTGGTGATGCGGCCGTCGTCGATCGTGAACGAGAAGACGCCCAGGAACGACCCGTCGAACACCACCAGGCCCGGCTGACCGTTGACGATCACCGAACGACCCCACGCCGCACCGGAATCCGTCATGTGCCGCAGGAAACCCATGAGCGTGTCGGCGACCGTGCCCGCACCGTGCAGCGGATGCCGGAACGCCAGCACCTTGCCACCGCCATCGGAGGTGAAGGTGACATTCGCGTCCAGCAGGCCCAGCAGGGCGCTCAGATCACCGGAACGCCAGGCGACCGCGAACGCGGACACCACCTTCTCGTGCTCGGCCGGATCCGCCGGGAACCGCGGCGTGCCCGACTCCACATGCTTGCGCGCGCGGGAAGCCAACTGCCGCACCGCCGCCGGGGTACGGCCCACCACCTCGGCGACTTCCGGGCCGGTCATGCCGAACACATCCTGCAGCACGAAAGCCGTCCGCTCGGCCGGGGACAGCGACTCCAGCACCACCAGCAGGGCCGTCGTGACCCGCTCGTCCTGCGAGACCCGGTCCGCCGGATCATCCCAGGTGGTGACCTCCGGCTCCGGAAGCCATTCGCCCACATACTGTTCGCGGCGCACCCGCGCCGAACCCAGGTAGTCCAGGGCCAGCCGGCCCGTCACCGTGGTCAGCCAGGCGCGCAGATTCTCGATCTCCACACCCTCCGGGGACGTTTCGTAGTAGCGCTGCAGCCGCAGCCACGCCTCCTGCACCACGTCATCGGCATCGGTCAGGCTGCCCAGCGTGCTGTACGCGACCCGCCGCAGATACGCCCGATGCTCCTCGAACCGGCGCGCCAGTTCCGCCTGATCGGGCACACCCGTGCGTTCCTCGTTGCTCATAGCCGCCTCACCGCTCGCTTCCCCTCGCCCATCCGGGCGAACCTGACACCGAACCGACGAAACCACTCCCGCAACTGTGACATTCCCCAGCTGCGGGACGCCGGCCGGGGTTCGGCGGTCGGCGAAACCCGGCGGGCGGATTCGGTGCGCTGTCTCTCGGCTCCGATATCGCGGGCCCGACCCGGCGCGATCGTGAGATGAGTGCGGTTGCCCGGCCCGACGGTGGGACGAGCGCGGTCGCGTTGGACCGGCCGTGTCCGTGTCGCGAGCGTTCGGGACTGTCTAGCCGTGAATTGCTGCCCGGGCCGCGGCGCTGAGAGCGGCCGCCAGCTGCACGGCCTCGGACAGGCGGACCGCGCGTCGCAGGTCGGGGATGCGGGGTACCGGGCCGTCGCCGAGCGTGGGACGCATCTCGACGACGTGGCGGTACTGGGTGCGACCACCCAGGGTCACGCCGAGCGCGCCGGCCATCGAGGCTTCGGCGACACCGGCATTCGGGCTCGGATGTTGCGCGGCATCTCGTCGCCATGCCCGCCACGCCGCGGCGGGGCGGCCACCGACCACGGGTGCGAGCGCCGTTGTCAGGATTCCGGAGAAGCGGGCGGGGCCGAGATTCGCGACATCGTCCGTGCGTGCGGCGGCCCAGCCGAAATTCTCGTAGCGCTCGTTGCGGTAGCCGACCATCGCATCGAGTGTGTTGATCGCGCGGTAAGCCAGCAGGCCGGGCACTCCCGCGATCGCGCCCCAGAACAGTGGTGCGACAGTCGCATCCGAGGTGTTCTCGGCAATCGACTCCAAGGCCGCCCGCGCCAGCCCATCGGCGTCCAGGGCTCGAGGATCCCGGCCGCACAACGAAGGCAGCAGCGCGCGAGCCGCTTCCAGGTCCTCGCCCTCCAGCCGGTCCGCCATCGCGTGCCCGGTCTTCGCCAAGGTGGTGCCGCCCAGCACCGTCCATGTCGCGGCCGCCGTGACCAGCACCTCACCGGCAGCCCGCGCACCCAGCGTCCGCTGCAGTCCGATGCCGAGCCCGGCCGCCGCGCCCACCAGCACCACCTCGTGCACGATCCCCGCGGCCCGGCTGTCCCGATACGTGTACCGCTCCAAAACCTGCGCCGCCGAACCGAATCCGGCCACCGGATGCCCGCGCCGCGGATCACCCAGCACGCGATCCAGCGCGAAACCCAGTAGCAGCCCGGCCGCGCGAGCAGTCCCCTTACGCATCCGGCGAGGCTAACTCACACGTCGCCACGGGCGACAAGGCCGGGCACGCCTGTGCGCTACGCACAACCTCGTGGGCGGAGTCAGCGGCGGGTGCCGCCGTAACGGTCGGCCAGGCGGGCCTCATTGGTGACGACCTTCGGTGCGGCGGGCTCGGATTCGGGGGCTTCCGCCAATGTCGAGGGGGAGGGGCCGGGGCCGGTGGAAACCGGCTGTGGCTGCGGCTGTTCCGCCGTTTCCGCGCGTTCGCGGCGGCGGGCCCGGATCTCGGCGAAGACGAAATAGCCGAGGCCGAGGGGCGCCATGATGCCGAAGGCCAGCCACTGCAGGCCGTACGAAAGGTAAGGGCCGGAGTCGAGCTGGGGGAGCGGGGTGGGGGTGAAGGCGCCCGGCTGGTTCTCGGCCAGCTGCAGGTAGCCGCCGCGACCGTCCGTCGGGATGGGGGTGAGCGGGATGCCCAGCAGGGTGGACATCTGCTCGGTGTCGTCCGTGTACACCTGCCGATAGCCGCTCTCGGTCATGGGCGGCTTGTTCGCGATCACGCCCTCCGAGGCGCGGACGCGGGCCTCGATGTGCTGGGTGCCCGCGGGCGGTTCGGCGATCTGCGGCAGACGGGTGCCGCCGTCCGGGGAGGAGACCAGGCCGCGGTCCACCAGCAAGGTCTGGCCGTCGGCCAGGCGGAAGGCATTCAGCACGCCGTACGCGGGCTGATCGTTCAGATGCCGCAATCGCACCAGGACCGTCGTCCCGGGCACATACGTGCCGTCCGCGGTGACCCGCCGCCACTCGGTGTTCTTACCGGACCCGCCCAGCATGGTGGCCACATCCACGGGCGCCGCCGTCACCGAATTCTCGATGCGCTGATTACGCGCCGACGTCGTGGTGTTCTTGCCCAGCTGCCACGGCGCCAGCACCGAGAAGCACAGGTACGCGAACGCCGCGACCACCAGCGCCAGAATCACCCAGCCGGGCCGCAGCAGGAACGTGAAGCGCCGCAATACCGAAACCTTCGCGCCGACCTTCGAACTCATGCGTCCTCGCCTCGCGGTTCCCCGAGCTGCTCGCGCACCCATGCCAGCAGTCCCGGCATGGCCGCCTCGGTCTGCTCGCGCACCAGCGCGAAATCGGATTGATCGCCGTAATACGGGTCCGGCACCGAACGCCCGTCCGCATCCGGATCGAAACTGCGCAACAGCCGCAACCGCTCCCGCGGCACACCGAGGTGCGCGAGCTCGCGTTCGTGCCCGGTATCCAGCGCGACCACCAGATCCGCGTCCAGATGATCGTCCCCGACCACCGCCGCCCGATGCCCGACCGGATAACCGTGCGTGCGCAACTCGCGGGTCGTGCGCGGATCCGCCTCGTCGCCGACATGCCAGCCACCGGTCCCGGCACTGCTCACCCGCACCCGATCGGCCAGCCCGGCCCGCTCGAGGTGCGCGGCGAAAATCTTCTCGGCCATCGGGGACCGGCAGATGTTGCCGGTACACACGAAGGTCACATGCAGCTCACCCACGACAGCCATTCTGTCCGGTCCCCGCAAACCACGGCCACGTAGGGTGGATGGCTGTGCCCGACACCACCGCGAACCCCACTCCCGCCGATCACCCGGCGTCCACCCTGGGCGAGGCGGATCGGGCCAAGCTGCGGCATCACGGGGACGTCGAGACCGGGCCGGGAATGCTCGATTTCGCGGTGAACGTGCAGGGGAGCGGGCCGCCGGAGTGGTTGCGGGAACGGCTGGCGGGACGGCTGGGAGAGCTCGGGCGATATCCGAGTGAGGCGGACGAGCGCGATGCGCGGGCGGCCGTGGCTGCCCGGCACGGGCGGCGAGTCGAGGACGTGTTGCTGCTGGCCGGGGCGGCCGAGGGGTTCGCCATGCTGCCGCGGCTCGGATCGCGGCTGGCCGCAGTGATACATCCGTCTTTCACCGAGCCGGAATTGGCGCTGCGTGAAGCCGGGGTCCCGGTCGCACGGGTGGTGTTGGAGGCGCCGTACACGCTGGCATCGGCGGTGGTGCCCGAGGCCGCGGATCTCGTGGTGGTGGGGAATCCGACCAACCCGACTTCGGTACTGCATGCGGCCGAGGCCATTCGCGCGCTGCGGCGGCCGGGGCGGATCGTGGTTGTCGACGAGGCGTTTATCGACGCCGTGCCGGGGGAGCCGGAATCGCTTGCCGGAGAAAGTCTTCCGGATGTACTGGTATTGCGCAGCCTCACCAAGACCTGGGCGCTCGCCGGATTGCGGTGCGGATATCTGCTGGGTGACCCGTCCGTGCTGGAACGGCTGAGTCACGGGCGGGCGCATTGGCCTTTGGGGACATTGCAATTGGCGGCCATCGCGGCCACCGCCACCGCCGACGCGGTGGCCGAGACGCAGCGGAAGGCCGAGATCATCGCCGCGGACCGAGCGGCCATGATCCCCCGGCTGCGCGCCCTCGGCATCGCGGTACACGAGCCCGCGGCCGCACCGTTCCTGCTGCTCCGCGTGCCCGACGCGGAATTGTTGCGGAAGAAATTGGCGGACAAGGGAATCGCCGTCCGCCGGGGCGATACATTTCCCGGATTGGAATCCGGATTCCTGCGGGTCGCGGTGCGGCCCGCCGCGGACGTGGACCGCCTGGTGGCGGCCATCGCGGAAATCGGTGTATGAGGACGTGGGTGAAAGTCCAGGAGGAGGTTCTGTGGTGACGGCAGTGCGACTCGCGGATCTCATGGCGACGCTGGATGCGGCCTATCCGCCGCGACTGGCCGAATCATGGGACTCGGTCGGCTTGGTGTGCGGCGATCCCGCCGAACCGGTATCACGCGTGCTGTTCGCCGTGGACGCCACCGCAGCCGTCGTCGCCGAGGCCATCGCCTGGGGCGCACAGGCACTGGTGGTGCATCACCCGCTGCTGCTGCGCGGGGTCGACACCGTGGCCGCGGACACTCCGAAAGGCGCGCTGCTGCACCGGCTCATCCGCTCGGGATGTGCGCTGTTCACCGCGCACACCAACGCCGACTCCGCCGATCCCGGCGTCTCGGACGCGCTCGCACAGGCCATCGGGCTGACGGTGACCGGGCCGCTGGATCCGAAACCGGCTACGGCCGTGGATGCCTGGGTGGTGCAGGTCCCGCGCGGCGACACCGAGAAGGTGCTCGCCGCCCTCTTCGACGCGGGCGCGGGCGCCGGCGGGCACTACGACGACGCGGCCTGGAAGGTGGCGGGCACCAGCCAATTCCGGCCCCTCGACGGCGCGAACCCGGCGCTGGGCGCGATCGGCGAACTGCACACCGTGGACGAGGACCGCATCGAGGTCGTCGCCCCGCCATCACGGCGGACGGCCGTACTGCGGGCATTGCGGGCCGCGCATCCCTACGAGGAACCGGCCTATCACGTGACGGAGCGGGCCGCCCTGCCGTCCTCGCTCGGCATCGGCCGCATCGGCGAGCTGGCCGTCCCGGAAACCTTGCGCGAGTTCACCGCTCGCGTCCGTGCCGGACTGCCCGCCACCACCTGGGGTGTGCGCGCCGCCGGTGACCCGGATCGGATCATCCGCCGGGTCGCGGTGTGCGGCGGTGCGGGCGATTCCTTCCTCGGCAAGGTCGCGCGGCTCTGCGTGGACGCCTACGTCACCTCGGACCTGCGGCATCACCCCGCCGACGAGCATCTGCGCGCCGGCGGGCCCGCCCTGATCGACGCCGCGCACTGGGCCACCGAATTCCCTTGGTGCGCACAGGCACAGGGCATTGTCGGCAAGGCGCATCCGAGCCTGGAAACCCGGGTCTCCGAGAACCGCACCGACCCTTGGACGATCGGCGCCGCCGACTGCTAGCCGGTGACGATCTTCGGCTCGTGCGTGACCGGGAAGTTCACCGAGTTCGCGATGAAGCATTTCGCATGCGCGTCGTGATGCAGGCGTTCGGCCGCCTCGATCATGCCGGGCTCGGTGACGGTCACCTCGGGCCGCAGGGTGACCTCCAGGAATCGCTCGCTGTCCATCACACCCACCGCCCGGTCGTGATAGCCGGTGACCACCACACCGGCCTCCGCGCACAGGTGCAGATACCAGAGCATGTGGCAATCGGAGAGCGACGCGACCAGCAGCTGTTCCGGATTCCACCGATCCCTGTCACCACGGAACTTCGGGTCGGCGGTAGCGAGAATCGGCGGCCGCCCCGCGGTCAGCAGCTCGTGATTGCGAGAGTAGGACCGGTAATCGGTGGTCGCGCCCGACCACGTCGTCTCGACCTCATACGCATGCTCAGCCATATGTTCACTCTGACACACCACTGTGGTGGTTCGCGGTCGGCTCGATTCTGGACTGAGTGGAGCGGGGGAGCGCAGCGGAGGAGCGGAGGGAGGGAAGAATCGAGACTTAGGGCCGCGAACCCGCCCCGGAGCGAAGCGGAGGGGCAAAAAAACACAGTAGGGTAGGAGTCTTGAATCGTCCATAGCGTCCAGGAGACCTTTCGCGTTGAATGCCGAACCATCGATCCAGTCCAAGCTGCTCGACCTCGCCGCCGTCGACGCCGAGCTGACCCGGATCGAACATCGCCGCAAGGTGCTTCCTGAAGAACAGGAAGTGCAGCGGCTCGAGGCCGAACGCACCACTCGCAAGGACGCGGCGGTGAAGGTCGAGATCACTATCGACGACCTGGACCGCGACATCCGCAAACTCGAGGGCGAGGTCGAAGCCGTCCGCAAGCGGGAGGAACGCGACCGCGGCCTGCTCACCGCCGGCTCGGTCAATGCCAAGCAGCTCTCCGAACTGCAGCACGAACTGGGCAGTCTGGAACGTCGCCGCACCGTCCTCGAAGACGAACTGATCGAGGTCATGGAGCGCCGCGAGGCCGCCTCCGGCAACCATGATCACGCCGGCGCCAATCTCGACCAGGCCGAACAGGAACTGGTCGACGCCGAACGCCGCCGCGACGACGCGCTCGCCGACCTGAAGGTCGCCCAGCAGCGCTGCGAATCCGATCGCGCGGCCTTGAGCGGCGGTTTCCCCGCCGACCTGCTCGCCGCCTACGAGAAGCAGCGCGCCGGCTTCGGTGTCGGCGCCGCCCTGCTCCAGGCCCGCCGCTGCGGCGCCTGCCGCATCGAACTCGATCGCGGGGAGATCTCCCGCATCACCCGGACCGCGCCCGACGTCGTCGTCCGCTGTCCCGAATGCAACGCGATCCTGGTGCGCACCAAGCAATCCGGGCTGTGACAGCCCGCCGCGCGCCCTGACAGCCGGCGCGCGGCGGCCCTTCTGCCGCGGCGCGACCGGGCTTCGAAGCCGAACCGAGACTGGCATGGAGGAACAGTGGTGACCGAGGCCGTGATCGTCGAAGCCGACGGCGGATCCCGGGGCAATCCCGGACCCGCGGGCTACGGCGCGGTGGTATTCGCAGCCGACCACGCGCAGGTACTCGCCGAGCGCAAGGAATTCCTCGGCAAGACCACCAACAATGTCGCCGAATACCGCGGCCTCATCGCGGGACTGGAAGCCGCCGCCGAACTCGGCGCCCGCCGCGTCGACGTCCGCATGGACTCCAAACTCGTCGTCGAGCAGATGTCCGGCCGCTGGAAAGTCAAGCACGAGGCCATGATTCCCCTCGCCGACCGCGCCCGCCGCCTCGTCGCCGGCTTCGACCGCGTCACCTTCACCTGGATCCCCCGCAAAGAAAACAAACACGCCGACCGCCTGGCCAACGAGGCCATGGACGACGCCCACACCGTCGCCGAAGTCCGCACCGCCCTCGCCGAAGAGGCCACCACCACCCGGACCACCGAGACCGGCGGCATGGCGGAATCCGTCTCCCTGACAGACGATTCAGCCTCCCGCTCCCTCTCGGAGGAAGCGCCCACCGCCCGCATCGCGGATGCCGAGGAGAGCGCCCCCACGCCGGCGGACACCGGGAGCATGGCGGAATCCGTTTCCCTGGGCGATGACTCGGCCTCGCGGACCGTGACCGGTGATGCCACCACGGCCGGGGCGGGAGCGCCCGGATGGACCGGGGCGGTCGGGCGGCCTACGCGGCTCTTGTTGCTACGGCACGGGCAGACGGAATTGTCGGTGGAGCGGCGGTATTCGGGGCGCGGGAATCCGGCGCTGACCGAGTTGGGGCGGGAGCAGGCGGCTCGGGCGGCGGAAAGGCTTGCGGTCAAGGGTGGGATCGCGGCTATCGTGTCGTCGCCGTTGGGGCGGGCCCGGGAGACCGCGGAGGCGGCGGGGCGGGCGCTGGGGGTGCCCGTGCGGGTGCTCGACGGGCTCATCGAGACGGATTTCGGTGCGTGGGAAGGGATGACCTTCACCGAGGCGCGGGAACGCGATCCGGAGTTGCATGCGCAGTGGCTGGGGGATCCGGCGGTGCCGGCGCCGGGCGGGGAGAGCTTCGATCAGGTGCGCGAACGCATCGAAGGGGTGCGGCGGGACCTGGTGGCGTTGTATCCGGGCGCGAATGTGCTTGTGGTCAGCCACGTCACGCCGATCAAGACAATCCTGCAGTTGGCGCTCGGAGTGGGGCCCTCACTGCTGTACCGCCTGCACCTCGACCTGGCATCACTGTCCATCGCCGAGTTCTACCCCGACGGCGGCTCGTCCGTCCGCCTGGTGAACGACACCTCGTACCTCTGATCCCGTTCGAAGACGTTCGAGAGGGCACCGGTGGTGGTGCGCTACGGCGTGTCGCCGACACCAGTGCCCGCTCGTGCAGATCAGGGGCGGAGGACCGCCATGAGGAACTCCGTCTGGTCGTAGACGGCCTTCTCGAACCAGTCGTCGAAGTAGATGTCGAAATGGCCTATGGGGTAACGCTTCACGACGGCGTGCTTGGTGCGTTCGGCGGCCTTCAGGGTGGGGCCGGCGGGGGCTACCGTGTCGTTGTCGCAGACCGCGTACAGGACAGGCGCCTTGATGTCCTTGACGCGGCGGGCCGGATTGTCGAACAAGGTCGACATGCCGATTCTGGCGGGGACTTTCGGACGGTAGTGGGCGCTCTCCTCGGCGAGGCGGCCGTAACCCTCCGGGACATCGGGGGCGCTCATCAAAGCGGCCGAGTGCTTCTTGCCGGCCAGGCGCGCGCGGATCGGGCGGCGGATCACCGGGCCGAGGATCTGATCGGTGAGCGCCATGGTGCCGGTCTTGATCAGGCTCAGCGGGCCCTTCGCCATGGCCGAGGACCAGCCACTCGTGAACGGGCACTGCGCCACCACCGCGGCGATGTAGTGGTCGTCCGGCGCCACCGACAGCACGTGCCCGCCGCCGAAGGAACTGCCCCACAGCGCGATTCGGGTCGCGTCGATGCCGCGGATGGTGCGCGCGAACGCGATCGCCGCATGCCAGTCGGCGCGCTGCCGGCCGATATTGATCACCTGCCGGGGCTCACCCTCGCTGGCGCCGAAATGCCGATAGTCGAAGGCCAGCGCCGCCATGCCCGCCGACGCGAAGCGCCGCGCATACCGGTCCAAACCCATCTCACGGTCCGCCCCCAGCCCGTGCCCCATGACCACGAGCGGTCGCGGCCTCGGCGGTCCATCGGGGAGATACAGCCAACCAGCACACTGGTCGCCACCCGAAGAGAACCCCACCTCCACACGCTCCATGGCGCACTACGGTACCTTGGTGCCCGCGGACGAGTCGGTCGGGCGGCCGCGGCGAGAGGAACGGGCACGCTTGTGCCGCTGCCCCTCGCCGAGGAAAGTCCGGACTCCGGAGAGCAGGGCGGTTGCTAACGGCAACCCGGGGTAACCCGCGGGACAGTGCCACAGAGAACAGACCGCCGGCGGGCCGCGCTTCGCGAGAAGCGCACCGCCGGTAAGGGTGAAACGGTGCGGTAAGAGCGCACCAGCGCGCCGGGTGACCGGCACGGCTAGGTAAACCCCGCCCGGAGCAAGGTCGAAGGCCGGACTCGCAAGAGTGCGGCTGCGCAGGCGTTCGAGGGCTGCTCGCCCGAGCCTGCGGGTGGACCGCTCGAGGCACCCGGCAACGGTGTGTCCAGATGGATGGTCGCCACCCGGCGTTCGCGCTGGGGACAGGATCCGGCTTACAGACCGACTCGTCCGCCCAAAAACGAGAGTTGAGACAACTCTCGTAGCTCTCAGGGGTAAACCCCTGAAACCCCGGTAGGAATGGGGTGGAGCCGCTCAGAGGCACGCCCCCGAGTCCCCGGTAGGAATGGGGTGGAGCCGCTCAGAGGCACCCCCCGAGACCCCGGTAGGAATGGGGGTCGAGCCTCTCAGTGGCATGCACCCCGAGACCCCGATCGGCCCAGTGGCAAGCCCCCCGGTCGGTGTGGGGTGGAGCCTCTAAGAGGCAGCCCCTGAAACCCCCCGATGCTGGGGCTGACGCCCAGGGATAACCACTGAAACCCCAAGGCAACCGGGCGGGGATGAGCCCCGGAAACTCTCGCGCTGAACCTCCGCGGTCCGTCGACCGCGGGGGTTGGGTTTCTCGTCGCGGTGGCGATCTTTCGGTGACATGATGGATGTCACACCGGCGGATTTCCGCTGGCGCGGTTGTATTTTCGCGGAGCGAACCATGGATGTTCTGTATTTGATCATCGCTTGGCTGGGGGCGTTGGTCGTCCTGGCGGGATTGGTGGCTGCCTCGGGGGTTCGGGTGGTCACGCAGTTCGAGAAGGGTGTCGTTTTCCGGTTGGGGCGGGTGCGGGCCGTGCGGGAACCGGGGATGCGGATGCTCATTCCGGGGGTGGACAAGATGCGCAAGGTTTCCATGCAGGTGGTGACCATGCCGGTGCCCGCGCAGGAGGGGATCACCCGGGACAATGTGACCGTCCGGGTCGATGCGGTCGTGTACTTCCGGGTGATCGATCCGCAGCGGGCGATCGTCGAGGTGCAGGACTATCTGTTCGCCATCGCGCAGGTGGCGCAGACTTCGTTGCGGTCCATCATCGGGAAGAGCGAGCTGGACGATCTGCTGTCGAATCGCGAACAGCTCAATCGGGGGCTGGAAATCATGATCGACAATCCGGCGCTCGGGTGGGGCGTGCACATCGATCGCGTGGAGATCAAGGATGTGGCACTACCGGATTCGATGAAACGTTCCATGTCGCGGCAGGCCGAGGCCGAGCGCGAACGCCGCGCCCGCATCATCTCCGCCGAGGGCGAACTGCAGGCCTCGAAGAAACTGGCCGAGGCCGCGTCCAATATGTCGCACGCGCCCGCCGCCCTGCAGCTGCGCTTCCTGGAGACCGTCGTTCAGGTTGCCGCGGAGAAGAATTCGACCCTGGTGCTGCCCTTCCCGGTGGAGCTGCTGCGTTTCCTGGAACGCGCGACGCCCGCCGCGGCGGACCACGCCGGGCCTGAAACCCCCGACACCGGGGACGACGACGTGGCCGCGCTCGAGCAGGTCACGCAGCCGACGGCGGAACTGCCCGAGGCACAACCTGATGAAGAATGAGGTAAGACCATGGCGGGTTTAGTCCAGCCGGCGGCCATCGTGGTGTTGTTCGGTATCGCCTACGCGTTCAAGGCCTTCAGCGCCAAGTATCCGGAGGGCCTGCGCAGTAAATAGCGCCCGAGGATCGACCGGGAAGGGAGCGACGTGACCGACGCTTCCTTCCTTTCAAACCTGTCGAGTTCGCTCTCGAAAGCCCGTGGGCAAGACTGTTGCTCGACGAGCCGGCATGGAAGAGAATGGCGACGCGCCACATGGCGCTATCGGCGCGGCTCGGCGTGTCGAGCAGGGTGATCCGCCCGGAACTGGCCCCGAACGTGATCGGCGTCATAAAGTGTTGCGCGTTGGAAAGATCCGTTGCGATCGCAACGGGCGAAGGGCTCGACAAACGTCGGAAAGCAGGTCTCGTCTAAATGCGAATTGCTCGCAAACTGGCAGCAGGTGCGCTCCTTGCTGCTGCCGCTTCCGTTTCGTTGGTGCTGGGTGCCGGAAACGCTTCGGCGTTCGCGGTGACTCCGGTGCCGGGCGGGGTCGAGGTCGATCTCACCCCGGCGGATACGCAGTGGGTGGCGAACTCCCACATCGGTCAGGCTATCGCGGGCCTGCCCCACCCCTCGGCGGCGTCCTTCGGGGAGTCGCTGGATTCTGCCGCGGCATTGTCGTCGCAGTATCCGAACGGTCGTGTCGTGTTCACCGTCTATGGCCCGTTCGATCAGTTGAACGGCACCATGCTCGCCCTCAAGTAAGGGACAGCGCACCGCAGTGGAACTGCACCAGCGGATCGTCTCGGCGCCGGTCGATTTCGGTGCTGTCCGAACCGAATTCGGATTGGCCTCGGGCTACCCGTCCGAGGCCGTCTCGGAAGCCCGCGACGCGGTCGACGCGTTCGCGGGCGACCGGGTCGATCGCCGCGAGATTCCGCTGGTCACGATCGATCCGCCGGGTTCCATGGATCTGGACCAGGCGCTGTGCGTGGAGCGCACTCCGACCGGTTTCCTGCTCTACTACGCCATCGCAGACGTGGCCGCCGTGGTCGTTCCCGGCGGGCCCCTCGATCGCGAATCCCTGGCCCGCGGCCAGACCCTCTATCTCCCCGACGGACTCATTCCGTTGCACCCGCAGGTGCTGTCCGAGGATCGCGCCAGCCTGCTCCCGGATCAGGACCGGCCCGCCGCCCTCTGGACCATCGAATGCGATGAACTCGCCGAGCCCGTGCGCTGCTCGGTGACGCGGGCATTGGTGCGCTCACGAGCCCGCCTGGATTACGCCGGAGTGCAAGCCGACGCCGACGCGAATCGATTGCCTCCCGCTATCGCCGCCCTTCCCGAATTCGGCCGCTTGCGCATCGAGGCCGGTCTGCGCCGCGGCGCAATAAATCTGCGCCTGCCCGCCCAGAGCGTGGTGCGCGATGACAGCGAGCAAACCGGAATCAGCCATTGGCAATTGGTGGTCGAACCACGCACCGCGGTGGACGACTGGAATGAGCAGGTTTCGCTCCTCACCGGAATGTGCGCGGCCCGAATAATGCTCGATGTCCATAACTCCGCGGCCGCGAGCAAAACCACCGCAGCCCCCGCCGGAATCCCCGCGGAAGCGGCTGCGGCGAACGGTGATCCGGAATATCCCGGCCTGCTGCGGACCATGCCGCCCGCGCCCGCCGGGGCCGTCGAGTCCATGCGGCGCACCGCCGCCGCGCTGGGAGTCGTCTGGCCCGCCGACGAGTCCGCGGGGCGGATGCTGGCCGGGCTGGACCCCAATACGCCCACCGCGCTGGTGCTCATGTCCGAGGCGACGAGCCTGCTGCGCGGCGCCTCCTACACCGTGCTGAACGGTCAGACGCCGGACAGCGTGCAGCACAGCGCGATCGGGGCGCCCTACGCGCACGTGACCGCCCCGCTGCGCCGGCTGGCCGACCGCTACGCCACCGAGATCTGCCTGGCCCACTGCGCCGGAACCGAAGTCCCGCAATGGGTCCGCGACGGCCTGAAGGCGGCTGCCGAGGCCATGCGCCGCACCGACGCCATCTCCGCCAAACTGGAACGCGCCTGCATCGACCTGACCGAAGCCACCATCCTCGCGCCGCGCGTCGGCACCGACTTCGACGCCACCGTGCTGCGCGAGGCCAACCACACCCGCCCCGCCGAGATCTTCATCCCCACCCCGCCCGTGCTGGCGAAATGCCTCGGCTCCCCACCGGAAGACAAACAGGTCCGGGTCCGCCTCGCCGAGGCCGACCCGGCCAGCCGCACAGTCACTTTCGTCTACGCGGCCGAGACCGGGGATGAGCAGGGTGAGGTCAGGCGGTGAGCAGGACCGGGACGGGGGAGACCGGGATGTGCACCCGGCCGTTGCGTACCGTGACGGCTACCGGCCTGCCGTAGGCGTCCACCGCGTGTGCTGTCGCGGCGGGCCAGGGGTGGTCGTAATCGACTGGGGCGGCGAACTCGTCCGCATTGCGGGCCCAGGCCACGACGAGCGGTCCGCGGTCGCGGGTGATGTCGAAGACGTACAGGTCCGGCCGATCCGGTAGTTCGCGGCGGGTGATCTCGTGGGCGTCGTGCAGGAGGCCCGCGGTGAGGGCGAGGGTGTCGGCGGCCGGATAGCGGTGCGAGATGGCGCCGTTCGCGTAGTCCATGAGTTTGAACTTGTCGAACATCAGATGCATGATCGCGTACCGATAATCCAGGTCGGCGGTCTCGGGCGCCAGATTCCAGCACAGGGTGCGGCGCACCCCGGACGCGAGGGCGAGGACATTGCGCTGCACGATCTCCCGGCAGTTCTCCCGATGCCGGAGCTGCTCGTACTCCTCGGGACAATCGGCGAGGAACATCTGCAACTGCGGTGAGAGCTCCGGCATACGTGCGTAGAGCGCGACCATCGCATCGTGTTCGGGAGTCGGCTTGCCGGCCTCCTTGGTGCTCGCGATCCAGGTGTCGCCGCCGTCCGCCATGGTGGCGGTGACCTGACTCAGCACCGGTCCGAATTCGGCGAACACATCCGGATACTGCACCACCAGCGGTCCGTTGTATTCGCCTGCCACCACCGGTTTCTGGTAGCCGTGCGCGGCCATCAGCGCGCGGGCGGCCGCGATGCGATCCGGGATCTCGTACGGATTGCCATACAGGTGGACGTCGAACACGTCGAAGTCGTCGCGGCAGTGCTCGGCGAGGTGCTCGAAGACGCCGGTCTCGGGCCCGCCGGGCGGCTGCCCGCCCATGACCACCAGCGCCGACGGATCGGATTCGCGCACCGCGGCCGCGAAAACCTTCAGCTGCGCGGCATATTCGGCCGCGGTGCCGGCCCACAGGATCGGTATGGACGGTTCGTTGTCGCACTGCCAGTACGTGACCCGGCCGCGGCCGCGCGCGACCAGCCGGCGCACGAACTCGCCGAACACCTCGGGATCGAGCGCGGGGGAGGGCGGCAGCATGTCGGTGGCGCGGCGGGTGCCCCACCAGGAGGCGGAGGAGACGGTGATCCAGATTTCTTCGTCACCAGGGAATTCCGCGAGCAGGGTGTCGAGGGCATCCCAGACGTAGTGGCCGCGTTCGGGTTCCAGCTGCGACCAGTACAGGTAGCAGCGGAGCACGCCCGCGCCTAGCTCGCGGACGGGTTCGGCGATCGGGTCGGGTGGACCGAAGAGGCCGTAGCTGATGCCGCGCACCACGCCGAACCGGATCCCCGCGGGAATATCGACGTTATTCATAAGTACCCCTTTACTAGACAGTGTTCAGTGAACACTGTCTAGTACGCTAGCTGAACACCGTCTAGTAGGGAAGAGGGTTCGATGCCCGCCGCAGGACTCGACCGCGACGCCATAGTCCGCGTCGCACTCACGCAACTCGACGAGGTCGGGCTGGAGGCCTTGTCACTGCGCCGCGTCGCCAAGGATCTCGGCGTCCACCCCTCGGCGCTCTACTACCACTTCGTGAACAAGCAGGAGCTGCTCGACGAGATGGCGCGCGTGATCATCGCCGACGCCCTCAACCTCGCCGACGCCCCGCATCAACAGCGCTGGGACGAATGGCTCATCTTCCTGGCCCGCACCCAGCGCCGAGCCGTCCGCACCCACCGCGACGGCGCGGTCCTCATGTTCCGTTCCCGCCCGACCGCCGCCGACCAGCTCGCCTACCTGGACACCCTGATCCAGCTCCTCACCGCCGACGGCTTCACCGCCGAAGCCGCAGGCCGCGCCTTCTCGGCAGTGTCCGGCTACGCGATCGGCATCGCCGCCTCGGAGCAACAGCGCGCGAACATCGCCCTGGACCCCGCCGTACTGGAGAAGATCGGCGCGCACTCCGGTTTCGCCACCATCGCCGACGCCGCCGTGGAAGCCGACGCCGCCTTCGAACACGGCCTGCACTGGCTGATCGAAGGTATGCGCGCCGAGTTGGCAGCCGCGCCGAACTCCCTGTGACGGATGTCGACGCTCACGGGAGGCGCCACGGCGGCCATCGGATGTCGCCGGGCGCTCATCGTGCGGCGCGCCGGCACTCGCTCCGCCGCGGCGGGACGCCGGCCGTGCTGGGATCGCCCTCGCATATCCGGCAAGCTCCGGCGCTGTCTGCGTTCGTTATTACCCGAATGCTGTTGCAGCGCTAGGTTAATTGGGGGCGGTGGCGGAGGAATTCGATGGCGTCGGGGTATTGCTCGAGGGTCTTGGCGGCGGCGGCTTCCTCGGCGTCGCAGAGGCGCTGGTAACCGGATTCGCCGGCGTCGGCGGCGTGCGTGCGGAGGGTTTGGAGGGCCTCGATGGCGTCGCGGTGGTCGCCCAATACGGTTTGCAGGCGTTTGGCATTGCGGGCCAGGTCGGTGGCCGGATCGCCGAGGACGTCGGCGGCGGCCTCGGCGGAGTAGCGGAGTCGCTTGGCGGCCTTGCGGATGTCGTGCAGATGCTCGACGCGGTCCTCCTCGGAGAGCGCCGGTTCCATGCGGACCAGGCGGCGCAGGTCGCGGAGATCGTGTTTGAGGACGGTGGCGAAGACCTCGCGGGCGGGCTCGTCGGCGTGCGCGCCGCGGAGCGGCGGCTGCGCGATCATGCCGTGCAGCCGGTCGGTGAGGGCGCGGTAGCGGCGATTGTCGAAGGCGTCCACCACGGCCGCGTGCGCGCCCGCGTAGAAGCGGCGCTCGTCCGCCACCAGTCGCGCGCCGAAATCCGGTCGGGGAGCGGACTTCTCACCCAGCGGCACGGTCTTCTCGTCGAAGGAGGCGGGCTTCTCGCACAGCAGCGCCTCGAACCGGTCGGCCCGCACCTCGGCATCCCGGGCGACCCCGAGCAGTCCTGCCAGCCAGCGCAATTCGTCGGTGATCTCCCCGATCGGCTTCCGCTGCATGATCCGGCGATACGAGCGCAGCACGCTGCGTAGTCGCCGGGTGGCGACCCGCATGCGGTGCACCGAATCCGGAAGATCCTGGCGCACATCGGGTTCCGCGGAACACAGCCGGTCCACGTCGGCGGCGATGGCGGCGACTAAGGCGGGACCGGCTGTGGTACTCATCTACGTCCTGTACTTGTCCGTGGCTTCCACCAGATGATGGGTGATGCCTGGCTCGGCGGCCGCGTGCCCGGCATCGGGCACCATGTGCAGCTCCGAATTCGGCCAGGCCTGGTGCAGATCCCAGGCGCTGACCGCCGGGCACACGATGTCGTGGCGGCCCTGCACGATCACGCCGGGAATATGGGCGATGCGGTCGATATCCCGCAGCAGCTGCCCGTCGTCCAGGAATCCGTGATTCACGAAGTAATGGTTCTCGATGCGGGCGAAGGCCAGCGCGAATCGCGGATCGGCGGTTTCGGCGACCCGATCGGGTTGGGGCAGCAGGGAACTCGTGGCGCCCTCCCAGGTTGACCACGCGACGGCCGCGTCGGTGGCGAGCTGAGCGTCGGGGGAGTGCAGCAGACGGTGATAAACCTCGACCAGATCGCCACTACGATCGGATTCCGGCACCGGCGCCAGGAACTTCTCCCACTCGTCGGGGTACACGTACCCCGCGGAACCATTGTAGTACCAATCGATTTCCTTGCGGCGCAGCAGGAATATCCCGCGCAGCACCAGCTCGGTCACCCGGTCCGGATGCGTCTGCGCGTAGGTCAGCGCCAGCGTGGAACCCCACGAACCGCCGAACACCTGCCAGCGCTCGACGCCGAGATGCGTTCGCAGCGCTTCGATATCGCGCACCAGATGCCAGGTGGTGTTGTGCTCCAGGCTCGCGCCGTCCGCGATGTGCGGCACCGAACGCCCGCAACCCCGCTGATCGAGCAGCACGATCCGGTACGCCTCCGGATCGAAGAACTGCCGATGGAACGGCGCCGTGCCGCCACCGGGACCGCCGTGCAGGAACACCACCGGCTTGCCGTCGGGATTGCCGCTGACCTCCCAGTGGATCTGCTGGCCGTCACCGACATCCAGCAATCCCTGGTCGTAGGGCTCGATCGGCGGGTACAGGGTGCGCATCAGAACGCCAGTCCCGAGGCGAGGGTCTGCAGTTCGAGCGCCTGCAGGGCCTGCGTGTGGGTATCCGGGCACTGCTTCGTCATGACCCGGTCCACCACCTCTTTGTCATTGAGGATCTGGATATTGATGCCGCCGTTGCGCAGTCCCCACTCGTGCACCGACGCGTTCAGTGAGATCTTGCCCAGCGTCGGACCCTGCACCCGCCAGTCCGACAACTGCGGCTTGATCAGATCGCACAACTGCTGCGCGACCGCGTCCGACACCTGCAACGGCGTGCCGGGCGTCCCGGTCTGCACACCGGACGAGGTGGTGGGCGCGGACGAACTGGTCTGCGGCGTCGAGGAACCTTGGCTGGACCCGCTCGGGCTGTTGCCCCCGCAGGCCGCGACCAGCGCGACGACCGCCGTGACGGCGGCGGCCAGCGGTAGGCGCTTGCTCCAGCTACTGCTCTTCCAACGGCGATGCATGGACTTCCTTCAGGTAGTACCGGCTGCGTTGGCTCCGAGTCTGCCATCTAATCCTGGCCGGGGTCTGAGGGATTCATGCCGAATCTTCGAACCATGCGATCCCGCTATGGCGGGACGCCGATACCGCCGCCACCGGGAACGGAAAGGCGCCCCCGCGAATGGACCGCGAGGGCGCCGAACCCGGCTACGGAACAGCGCCGATCAGTAGCTGTGCTCCGGGCCGGGGAACACGCCACGCCGCACCTCGTCCGCGTAAGCGGCTGCGGCACTACGCAATTCGCCGCCCACATCCGCGAACTGCTTGACGAACTTGGCCGTCTTGCCGGAGGTGTAACCCACCATGTCCTGCCACACCAGCACCTGCGCGTCACAGTCCGCGCCGGCGCCGATGCCGACCGTCGGAATAGTGAGCTTGCGGCTGACCTGACCGGCCAATTCGGCGGGCACCATCTCCATCACCACGGCGAAGGCCCCGGCCTCCTGCACGGCGATGGCGTCGGCGATCAGCTGGTCCCCGGCGTCACCGCGGCCCTGCACCCGGAACCCGCCCAGCGTGTTCACGCTCTGCGGGGTGAAACCGATGTGCGCCATGACCGGAATACCGGCGGCGGTCAGCTTGGCGATGGTGTCGGCGACACGTTCGCCGCCTTCCAGCTTCACCGCGTGCGCGCCGCCCTCCTTCATGAAGCGGGCCGCCGAGGCGAACGCCTGCTCGGGCGAGACCTCGTAGGAGCCGAACGGCAGATCCGCCACCACGAGTGCATGGGGCGCGCCGCGCACCACACCTCGTACCAGGGGAATGAGCTCGTCGACGGTGATGGCCACCGTGGTGTCGTAGCCGTAGACCACATTGGCGGCGGAATCGCCGACCAGGAGTACCGGGATACCGGCTTCTTCGAACAGTCGCGCGGTCGAATAGTCGTACGCGGTCAGCATCGACCACTTCTCGCCGGACTGCTTCATCTGCTGCAGATGCTGCACGCGCGTCTTGCGCTTGGCGGTCGTGGCGGCGGGAGCGGAACCGTAGGCAGGGGTTTCCGCATCGGATACGGACATCATCGTCCCTTTCGTCGTTGCCTCGAGGCCCGTCAGGGTCCCCGGGTTGTTATGACGAGGTTCAGTCTGCCACCCCCGCGGCCCCGGTCAGGGATGCGATTCCTCACATCCCCGGCCGGAACGCGTGCTCAGCCCACCGGGCCCTTGGCCAGGGTCACACTCTGCGACTGGGACTGGCCCGAGCCGTCGACCCAGTGGATGGTGACGTTGTCGCCGGGGTGGAACTGATCCATGGTGTTGGTCAGATCCGTCGCCGAGGTGACATTCGTGCCGTTCACGGCGGTGATCACCGAATTCTGGGTGAGCCCGAGCGTATCGGCCGGACCGCCGTTGACCACGCCTTGCACCAGCGCGCCCTGCCCGCTCTGCGCATTGCTGACCGAGACGCCCAGGAACGCGGAATCGCCGAGATGGATATTGCCGCCGCCGGAACCGTTCTCGATGTTCTGGGCGATGCTCTGCGCCTTGTTGATCGGAATGGCGAAGCCCTGGTTGCCGCCGCGGCCGAACCGGAAGCCCTTCGTCGCCGCGGTATCCATGCCCACCACCTGGCCGGAGCTGTTCACCAGCGGGCCGCCGGAATCACCGGGCTGAATATTGGCCGACACCTGGATGAGCCCGGTCAGCTGCTCCGAACTGCCGCTGGAATCGTCGCTGGCGGTGATCGCCTGATTGAGCGCGGTGACGCGGCCGCTCGCCGCGGTGGGCGTGCCCTTACCGCCGGCATTGCCGACGCCGACCACGGTATCGCCGACCGCGACCTGGTCGGAGTTGCCCAGCGGCGCGGTCTGCAGGCCCGAGGCCCCGCTCAGTTTGATGATGGCGAGATCGTCGGTGCGGTCGTAGCCGACGACCGAGGCCTGATAGGTCTGGCCGTCGCCGAGATCGGTCACCGAGATCTGAGTGGCGCCCTCGACCACGTGATTGTTGGTGAGAACGGTTCCGTCCGAACTGAGTACGATCCCGGTACCCGCGGCCTCACCGTTCTGCAGGCCCAAAGTGGTGTCGATATCGACGATTCCGGGCACCACGCCCTGCACGGCCGCGGTGAGATCGGGTGTGGTGGTGAAGTCCACCGGCTGGGTCCCCACGCTGGTCGGCGCCGCGACCGGGTGACCCGTGGTGAGGGGCGAAACCGGCCCGCACGCAACCAGAGTCAATGTTCCGGCAAAAGCCAGCGCCACCGCTGCCGGCACTACCGTGCGCCGCGTCCACCGCGGGCGCTGCGGTCCCGTCGGCTGTGCGGACCCGCTGGGTGAATTCGCAAACCCGGTCATGACGTCCCTCTCGAAGTGTTTCGAACCTCCGGACTCCATTGAGCACCTTCATCCTGAGAACCGCCTGGGCAATGGCTGTGCTGCCACACAATCGACGCGGGATCTACATCACTCCCGTGAACCCGCCGCAGCGAATGCCCGAACCCGCCGTAGCGAAGCGGGAACGCACAGGAGCTCATGGCACGATCGATGCCATGGCGTTGAAGCGAACCGGCCGGGCCGCGCTCTTGGCGACGGTGCTGGCGATGACCGCGGCCGGCTGCGGCACCGTGGTGGACGGTAATCCCACGGCCACCGCGCCCGTGACCCTCGACAGTTTCTACAACCAGAAACTGAACTGGGAGAGCTGCACCGGTTACGCGGACGACGACATGCCGCAGGGCGCCGAATGCACGCACGTGAAAGTGCCGGTGGACTACGCCAATCCGAACGGTCAGACCGCGCAGATCGCCATCTCACGGATCAAGGCGACCGGGCAGAAGGTCGGCTCGCTGCTCTTCAACCCGGGCGGTCCGGGCGTGCCCGGCCTGAACATGGTGGGCCTGGGCGCCAATACCGACCTGGCCGAACGCTTCGACCGCATCGGCTTCGACCCGCGCGGCATCGGCGCCTCCACCCCGCAGATCCAATGCCTCACCGCCGCCGAGAACGACAACGAACGCGACGAACCCCCGAAGGACAATTCGCCCGCCGGCATCGCCGGACAGGAGACCGAGAACAAGCAGTACGTCGGCAAATGCGTGCAGCGCACCGGCAAGGACTTCCTCGAGCACGTCGGCACGCGGGAAGTCGTGCAGGACATGGACGTGATCCGCGCGGCCCTCGGCGATCCGAAGCTCACCTATCTCGGCTACTCGTACGGCACCCGGCTCGGCTACACCTACGCCGAGAAGTTCCCCGACAAGGTGCGGGCCATGGTGCTCGACGGCGCCCTCGACCCGGTACAGGATCCGGTGAAGGAATCCGTCGCGCAGGCCGCGAGCTTCCAGCAGGCCTTCGACAAGTACGCCGCCTCCTGCGCGAGCAAGCCCGACTGCCCGCTCGGCCAGGACCCGACGCAGGCGACCGCGAAGTTCCGGGCGCTGGTCTCACCGCTGTGGGACAAGCCGGTGCCCACCCAGGATCCGCGCGGACTGCACTACGGCGACGCCATCACCGGTGTGCAGCAGACCCTCTACTCCAACCAGTTCTGGCCCGCGCTCACCAAGGGCCTGCGGGAACTGACCCAGGGCCGCGGTGACACCCTGCTCGCACTGGCCGACATGTACGACGGCCGCAAGGACGACGGCAGCTACGACAACAGCCAGGACGCCTTCAATGCCATTCGCTGCGTGGACGATCCGCCCATCACCGATCGCGCGGTAGCCGCCCAGCAGGACGCCGACTACCGGCGCGTCGCACCCTTCCTGGACGACGGGCACGGCAGCAATGCCGCGCCGCTGGAACTGTGCGCCTTCTGGCCCGTCCCCAGTACCAGCACGCCGCACAAGCTTTCGATCCCGAACCTGCCCAAGACCGTGGTCATCTCCACCACCCAGGACCCGGCCACCCCGTATCAGGCGGGCGTGGATCTGGCGCAGGAGCTGGGCGCGGACCTGATCACCTACAACGGGACCCGGCACACCGTGTCACTGTCGGGCGTGCAGTGCGTGGACGATCCGGTCATTTCGTATCTGGTTGATTTGAAAGAGCCCGCGCCGGGCCTCACCTGCTGACTCGTGCGGCGGGCCCGGCGAGTCTCACAGCGTGGCGGGCAGTGTCCGAATCTGTTCGCCACGCCTGCTGACACTCACGTAACACAGATTTAACTCCGGTTACCTACAGTCGCGGACATGGACCGTCAGAAGGAATTCGTCCTCCGCACGCTCGAAGAGCGGGATATCCGTTTTGTGCGGCTCTGGTTCACCGATGTGCTTGGCTATCTCAAGTCGGTGGCCATCGCGCCCGCCGAGCTCGAGGGCGCTTTCGAAGAAGGCATCGGCTTCGACGGTTCGGCGATCGAGGGATTTGCCCGCGTATCCGAAGCGGACATGGTGGCCAGGCCGGACCCCTCCACCTTCCAGGTGCTGCCGTGGTCGACCTCCAAGGGACATCAGCACTCCGCGCGCATGTTCTGCGATATCGCCATGCCGGACGGATCGCCGTCCTGGGCGGACCCGCGGCACGTGCTGCGGCGCCAGCTGAACAAGGCCGCCGATCTCGGCTTCAGCTGCTACGTGCACCCGGAGATCGAGTTCTTCCTGATCAAGCCGGGACCCTACGACGGTTCCAGCCCGATCCCCGCCGACAATGGCGGCTTCTTCGACCAGGCCGTGCACGACGAGGCCCCGAACTTCCGCCGCCACGCCATCGATTCCCTGGAATCCATGGGCATCTCGGTGGAGTTCTCGCACCACGAGGGCGCGCCGGGGCAGCAGGAAATCGACCTGCGCTACGCGGACGCGCTGTCCATGGCCGACAACGTCATGACCTTCCGCTACCTCATCAAGGAGGTGGCGATCGACGAGGGCGTGCGAGCCACCTTCATGCCCAAGCCTTTCGCCGATCACCCCGGTTCGGCCATGCACACCCACATGTCGCTGTTCGAGGGTGAGCAGAACGCCTTCGCCGACCCGGATGATCCGGACAATCTGTCGGAGACCGCGCGCGCGTTCATCGCGGGCATCCTCGAGCACGCGCCCGAGATCAGCGCCATCACCAACCAGTGGGTCAACTCCTACAAGCGACTGATCCACGGCGGCGAGGCCCCGACCGCCGCCTCCTGGGGCCGGTCCAACCGCTCTGCGCTGGTACGGGTTCCGATGTACACGCCGAACAAGTCCTCCTCGCGGCGAGTCGAGATCCGGAGCCCTGACAGCGCCTGCAACCCGTACCTGACCTTCGCCGTGCTGCTGTCCGCCGGCCTGCGCGGCATCGAGAAGGGGTACACGCTGCCGCCCGAGGCCGAGGACGACGTGTGGTCGCTGACCTCCGCCGAGCGGCGCGCCATGGGTTTCCGGGAATTGCCGGCATCGCTGGACGAGGCGCTGAAGAACATGGAGAAGTCCGAACTGGTCGCCGAAACCCTCGGCGAGCACGTCTTCGACTTCTTCCTGCGCAACAAGCGCCGCGAGTGGGCCGGCTACCGCGCCCAGGTCACGCCCTACGAGCTCAAGGAATACCTGGGGTTGTAAGCCACTCGAGCCCTCCGATCCTCGAGCTCAAAGTTCATGGCCCGTCTCGTTCTGGACTGAGTGGAGCGGGGGAGCGGAGGAGCGGAGGGAGGGAAGAACGAGACCTCCACGGCATCCACCTCCCTGAGCCTGCCCGTGAACCCGCCGCAGCGGAGCGGAGGCAGAATGGCAACAGTGTCCGAAATACGAGGGTAGGGCGGCACGTCGCATCCACGTGACATGTAATTTGATTCCTATGGTCCGGCCACCGACTGCTCGTTCCGCTGTCCCCGGTGTCGGACGGCTCGGTTTACTAGAGCCGTCGGCAGCCGAATCCCTCCGAGAATTGGCGTGGGACAACGTCGAGAGTGTGCCGCTGCTCTGGGCCCTTTCCCGGTCGCCCGATGCCGATCTGGCATTGCTCACCCTCATGCGACTGCGGGAGAAACTCGGAAACGACTGGGGCGCACTCGATTACGCGATCCGGACCGACACCTCGCTGCGCGGGCGGCTGTTCGCGCTCATCGGATCGTCGAGCGCCTTCGCCGATCACCTCGCGGCCGACCCGCTGGCCTGGCAGCTGCTGCGGCGGCGGGACCTGCCCGAACGGGATGAGCTGATCGCCGATCTGCTCGACGCCGTACACGCGCAACCGGAGGTCGGCCCGAACACCGGGCCGATGCTGTACCGGGCCGGCATCTCCGGTCCCGAGGCGATCGCCTTGCTGCGCAAGCGGTATCGCGATCAGCTCATGCTGCTGGCCGCCATCGACCTGGCCGCCACCGTCGAGAACGAGCCCGTGCTGCCGTACCAGCAGGTCGGCTGGCATCTCACCGATCTCGCCGACGCCGCGCTCACCGCCGCGCTGTCGGTGGCCGTGGCGCGGGTCTGCGTGGACCGCGAGGTACCCGTCCGGCTGGCCGTCATCGCCATGGGCAAATGCGGTGCGCGGGAATTGAATTACGTCTCCGACGTGGACGTCATCTTCGTCGCCGAACCCGCCGACACCACCGCCACCCGGCTCGCCGCCGAGACCATGAGCGTCGGCGGGGCCGCGTTCTTCGAGGTGGACGCGGCGCTGCGGCCCGAGGGCAAGGCCGGTGCGCTGGTGCGCACCCTCGAATCGCATATCGCCTACTACAAGCGGTGGGCGCGCACCTGGGAATTCCAGGCCTTGCTCAAGATGCGGCC
Source organism: Nocardia sp. NPDC020380 (assembly GCF_044386975.1). NCBI lineage: Bacteria > Bacillati > Actinomycetota > Actinomycetes > Mycobacteriales > Nocardiaceae > Nocardia > Nocardia sp. NPDC020380. Next base: position 103,804 of record NZ_JBIRVQ010000020.1, read on the forward strand.
CGCCACCGGCGATCTCGAACTCGGCGGGGATTACCGGGACGCGCTCATGCCCATGGTGTGGGCGGCCTCCGAACGACCCGACTTCGTCGCCGACGTGCAGGCCATGCGGCGGCGCGTCGAAGACCTGGTGCCCGCCGACCTGCGGGAACGGGAACTCAAACTCGGCCACGGCAGCCTGCGCGACGTCGAATTCGCCGTGCAGCTGCTGCAATTGGTGCACGGCAAAGCGGACGAATCACTGCATGTACAGGGCACCGTCGACGCGTTGGCGGCACTCGCCGCGGGCGGATACGTCGGCCGCGACGATGCCGCCAACCTCACCGCCTCCTACGAATTCCTGCGACTGCTCGAACATCGTTTGCAACTGCAGAAACTCAAGCGCACCCACACCCTGCCCGCCCCCGAGGACGAGGAGGGCATGCGCTGGCTGGCGCGCGCCGCGCACATGCGGCCGGACGGGCGGCAGGATGCGGTCGGGGTGTTGACCAGCGAGATCAAACGCAATGCGGTGCGCGTGCGGCGACTGCACGCCAAGCTGTTCTACCGGCCGCTGCTGGACTCGGTCGCGCGCCTCGACGCCGACAATCTGCGGCTCAGCCCCGCGGCGGCCGTGCGGCAGCTGGCGGCGCTGGGCTATGTCGCGCCGGAGAACGCGCTCGGACACCTGAAGGCATTGACCGGGGAAGTGGGGCGCAAGGGCCGGATCCAGGCGCTGCTGCTGCCGACCCTGCTCGAATGGCTCGGCGAGACACCGAATCCCGATGCGGGGTTGCTCGCCTACCGGCGGGTGTCCGAGGGACTCGACAACGAGATCTGGTTCCTGCGCGAATTGCGCGACGAGGGCGCCATCGCGCAACGGTTGATGATCGTGCTCGGGTCCTCGGCGTACCTGCCGGACCTGCTCATCAACGCACCCGAAACCATCCGCATGTACGCCGACGGCCCCGACGGGCCGCTGCTGCTCGCCACTCAGCCCTCCGATGTGGCACGCGGAATCCTTTCCGGCGCAGGACGTTACGACGAATCACGCCGCGCCGTCGCCACCGCACGCTCACTGCGCCGGCACGAACTGGCACGCGTCGCCTCCGCCGACGTGCTCGGTATGCTGGACGTGCCGCAAGTGTGCGCGGCGCTGTCCTCGGTGTGGATCGCCACGCTGGAAGCGTCACTGCAAGCGGTCATCCGGGCCAGCGAGGTGGAACGCGGCCGGCCCGCGCCCGCCGACTTCGCCGTCATCGGCATGGGACGACTCGGCGGCATGGAACTCGGCTACGGCTCCGACGCCGACGTACTGTTCGTCTGCGATCCGCGCCCCGGCGAGGACGAGACCGTCGCCGTGAAATGGGCCATCAGCGTCGCCGAACAAGTACAGCGGCTACTCGGCGCACCCAGCACCGACCCGCCCCTCCAGGTCGACGCCGGTCTCCGTCCCGAAGGCCGCAACGGTGCCTTGGTCCGCACCCTCGCCGCCTACGACGCCTACTACGCACAATGGGCGCAACCGTGGGAAGTGCAGGCCCTCCTGCGCGCCCGCCAGGTCGCCGGCGACGAAGGCCTCGGCATCCGCTTCCTCCACATCATCGACCCGGTCCGCTACCCCGAAGCCGGCATGTCCCCCGAGGGCGTCCGCGAAATCCGCCGCATCAAGGCCCGAGTCGACGCCGAACGCCTCCCGCGCGGCGCCAACCCCGCCACCCACACCAAACTCGGCCGCGGCGGCCTCGCCGACATCGAATGGACCGTGCAACTCCTGCAACTCCAGCACGCCAACGCCGTCCCCACCCTGCACAACACCTCCACCCTCGAATCCCTCGACGCCATAGAACAAGCCGCCCTCATCGACACCACAGACGCCGCCCTCCTCCGCGACGCCTGGCTGACAGCCACCAAGGCCCGCAACGCGTTGGTCCTGGTCCGAGGCAAATCCGCCGACCAACTCCCCGGCCCCGGCACCCTCCTCTCCGCCGTAGCCAAGGTCGCCGGCTGGCCCAACGACGACGGCAGCGAATTCCTCGACCACTACATGCGCGTCACCCGCCGCGCAAAAACAGTGGTAGAGAGGGTCTTCGGCGGCGAATGACCACCTACTCGGCACGACAAAGCCGAGCCAGCCTGCGGGCCAAGACCTTCGGCGGACACGGCTCCAACAGCGGGCCGTCGCCGCGACCGCAGAGGTAGCGGCCCGCAGACGCGATATCCACCCAGACGAGGTATTCCGCCGGCATCGCGCGTCGAGTGCGCACATGCCGGCGCACCTCGATCACGCCATGACCAGTTGGTGGCGAGTCGAGCAGCCGCTCGGCGACCAGTGATGCGCGGCCCACGGATTCGCCGGCCGCATCGCCCGCACTCCCGAGCAGAGCCACAAGGATCTCAGGCACGATCGCTGCACTGCCGGCCGCAAGAATGACATTCCCGCCGACATCCGGATCAGATCCCGCCCGCTGAACCAACGCAACCCCCAGCCCACGATCGACCGCACCATAAGCCCGCAGTGGCTGATCGCGAATACCACTGACTGCCAGCGAGATCGCCGGATCCGCCGCAATCCGCAGCGCCGCGGACAGGTCTGCATCGCGCCCACGAGGAAGCCGCGCAGCGAGTGCCCGGCAGAGGTTGTCGTAGTCATCCTGGAAGCGAGCACCCGAACGCAGGCGAAGCGGAAACGGATAACGATCGAGGTCAGTCTCGCGCCAGAGATGGGTGAACTCGTCCGGCGTGAATTCGCGCAGCTGTCTTGGGTCTCGCTCGACGTGGCCGCGCGCGGTGCCGGTGGAGACAGGAAACGCGCCGGGCCAGAGGGGTGCCGCGACAGCGGATGAATTCGGTCGTGTGGATTTCCGTGTCATCGGAGATCGCCCTCGCGGCGCGGGAGATCGGTTCGGGCGGCGGGGATTTCGGCGCCGATCACCGGGGCGATGGTGGATTCGGGGTGGCCGAGGAGTTCTTCGGTGCGGTCGCGCACCAGCCATGCGGGCGATTTGTGGGTCCGATCTGCTGCGGAGGATCCGGAGCCGGCGGGGGAGTAGAGGCTGGGTGTCGATGGGGCGGTGGGGTCCTCGGGGCGGGTGGTGATCCGTGGTGTGCTGAGAAATTCGGGGTGCGGTGGGCCTGGGTAGCTGCGACCCGGGTCGCTTGGGGCTGAAGGCATTCCAGAGAAGCGGGGACTACCCGGGAAGCTGGGAGTGCCGGGTCCACCTCGGCCGGTGGGGAAGTCCCGATAGTCGGGAGTGTCTGGCGTGCCAGGGGAGTTCGGGGTGTCAGGGGCGGACGGTGCGGCGCCATCGATGGAGGCGGCTCGAGTGGCGGTCGATGGATCGCCTTGGTCCACGAGGTCGGCGCTGCCGTTGTCGGCGTTACCGGTGCCGCCGTGGTTCGCGGAATCTATGGTGGCGCGATACCGAGGATCAGTGCCGTTGAGGTTCGCGGTGTCGGTGAGAGTCTGCTGGTTTCGGCGGGTGGTCGCCTCGTGGTCCGGGGTACCGGGGGCGGCGTTTCCGTCTCGGGCTGCCGGTTGTGGCATGCCTGGCGGATCGGATGAATCAAGTGGCGGCGCAGAGGCATTGCCGGGTTGGTCTATGGGGAAGAAGGCGGGGACTCGGGCGCCGGCGGGGGGATAGGTGGGGGTGTAGTTGGCTTCCAGGGCGGCTATGGCTTGGCGGTATTGCTCTTCTCGGTAGCGTTCGAAGGCTTGGGTGTCGGCGGGTGGGGTGGCCGTCATGAGGGCGATCAGGTCGGCTGTGGTGGCGGGGAGGGTGTCACGGGTGGTGCCGGTGGTTCGGACGGGTGGGGGTGGGACGGTTTTGCGGACTACTTCGGCGGCGAAGGCGGCGGCGGTGATGCGGCGGCCGGAGGTGAGGGTTATTTCGGCGATATCCAGTGCGTCGCGGGCGAATCGGCGGGCGGCGGTGTCGGCCGCGGTGGCGAGGCGGCCTTGCATGCCTTCGGTGAGGTCCGATTGGACTGTCAGTTGCAGGCCGCCGATGGCGCCGGTGAGGTCTTCGGCGATGGCGGCCCAGGTGTCGCCGGCGGTGTGCATGGCCGCGGGGTCCATGGCGCGGACGTGGCGGTGGATCTCCTCGTGGGAGAGGCCGCCGAAGTGTTCGAGTCGCTGGATGTAGTCCGCGTCCAGCTCGGTGCGGGACACGCGTTGCTGCTCGTGTTCCGCGCCTTGCAGGCATTGTTGTGCCCTGCGCCGCAGTGCATCCGGATCCATGGCCGACCTCCGATCGCTGTTTCCGGATCGGACGCGGGCGAGGCGGGACGCGTTCCGCGACGCGGGCGAATCCTCGGCGATTCGTACCGGGTCAGGGTTTACGGGCCTGCAGCGTGTACGAGAGCGGCAGGCGTTCGGGGTGTTCCCGCAGCCGGTGCTCGCCATCCGCGTCGCAGGTCATACGGCCGGGCAGGGCTTCCCAGGGGATGCTGTCGTGTTCGGTGACGGCGGTCAGGATGAGCCCGGATCGCAGCAGCGCGTCGATGATCTCGCCGAGGCCGTGATTCCACTCGTGAGTGGTCGTCGCGGTGAGGGCGACATCGGTTTCGACATACGTGGAGCTGTCGGACCACACCATCGGCTCGGGGGTTTCGAAATACGGGAAGGCGATGGTGAGTCGGTCGGCGACGGTTTCGTCGATGGACCACAGCACCGGATGCCCGTCGCGGATGAACAACCGCCCGCCGGGACACAGCAGTCCGGCGACGGTCTCCGCCCACTTGTGCACATCGGGCAGCCAGCACAACGCCCCGATCCCCGTGTACACCAGATCGAACCGCTCACCACCGAGCGCCGTAACCGCCTCGTACACATCGGATTCCACGAAGTCGACCGGCGCCCCCGTATCCGCGGCCAGCTTCCGCGCCTGCGCGAGCGAAGCCGGGGAGAAGTCGAGCCCGGTCATCACCGCCCCGAGCCGCGCCAGCGAGAGAGTGTCGGTGCCGATATGGCATTGCAGATGCACCCCGCGCAGCCCGCGGATATCGCCGAGCCGCGGCAGATCGAATCGGACCACGCCGCTGAGGAACTCCGGATCGGTGCGAAAACGGTCGAGCGCATAGTCGGGCGAATCCGCGTGCACGGGCGCGCGGTCGTCCCAGTTGGCCTGGTTGAGGCGTCGATAGTCGCTCATGTCGTCCGACTGTGCCACGGCCGCGAAAGCCCGACCAGTTATTTTCCGGCGCTGCGTGTCGTGCGAGGCGCGCCGCCGCCCGCATGAATTCTCGTCGCGAGCTGCGCTTTTTCCTTGCGACACCACCAATTTCGGCGCACCCGCGAGGGATACTCGAAGACGACCCCGGTAATGCGGGAGGCAAGATGGGGAATACGCGGCTGCGGGCGGGGCTGGCCGTCGTATTGCTGGTGGCGGGGCTCGCGCTCACCGGCAGCGGCGCACTGGAAGACGCGAAGCCGCAGCATGTTTCGACCGGCTCCGGCAATCCGGGACAGCCCACCGGCATGAACTCGGACACCGGCCCCAATGGCGCGCGCGCCGGCGTCCCCGACGCCCAGCTCACCGCCGACAGCGGCGACGGCGGGCCGATCGACAAACTCGCCCTGAACGCTCTCTCCGATATCGCCGATTACTGGAGCAAGCAGTACGGCAAGACCTTCCAGGGCACGTTCCAGCCGGTGCCCCGCTTCGTTTCCTGGGATTCGACGGCCACCGAGGGCCGCGCGGTGCAGTTCTGCCGCGGCAGTACGTATCAGGAGGTCAATGCCGCCTACTGCACCACCGATCAGACCATCGGCTGGGATCGCGGCACCCTGTTCCCGCAGCTGGTGCAGAAGTTCGGGCCGATGTCGGTGGTCATGGTGCTCGCACACGAATACGGGCATGCGGTGCAGGCGCAGGCGCGTCTCAATGGCCTGCTCACCCCGAATGTGGTGCGGGAGCAGCAGGCCGACTGTTTCGCGGGCGTCTTCCTGCATTCGGTGGCGGTGGGGGATTCCCGGCATTTCACGCTCAACACCACCGAGGGATTGAACGGCGTGCTCGCCGCCACCATCGCCTTCCGGGATCGGGAACCGGGCGCCTCGGAGGATGAGCACGGGACCGCATTCGAGCGGGTCACGGCCGTGCAGATGGGTTACACCGGCGGCGCCGACGCGTGTAAAGGCATCACACCCAAGGAACTTCAGCAGCGTCGCGGCACACTGCCCGCCAGTTTCCGCCCGGGAGAGCAGGATCGGCAGCTGCCGGTGGATCGGCCCGCGCTGGAACTGGTCGCGCAATCCCTGGCCAAGGACTTCCCGATCAAACGGGAGCCCGGCTACGACTATGGCGGTGTAGCCGGGAAATGTCCGAACAGTGTTGTGACGCAAGCTGTTTCGTACTGCCCGTCGACCGGCACCATCGACGCCGACGTGCCCGCCCTGGCGAAGCGCGCGGTCTCGCCGGACAGCGGGTCCCTGCTGTCCGCGGTGGTCGGCGGCGACTACAACGCGTTCGTGGCGTTCGTGTCCCGGTACATGCTTGCGGTGCAACAGGATCGCAAGCTCAGCCTGGTCGGGGCGGCGACAGCGGGCCTGCGCTCGGCCTGCCTGTCCGGCGCGTACAGCGCCGACCTCAGCCGGCCGGGCAGCGACCCGCAACTATCGGTGACCGATCTCGACGCCGCGGTCTCCGGACTCCTGTCCGACGGCCTGGCCGCCGGTGATGTCGACGGCAATGTGGTGCCCAGCGGTTTCGACCGCCTCGCGGCCTTCCGTAACGGTGTCCTCGAGGGGGCGGACAGCTGTTACACGACGTTCAAATAGACCCTTCGGGGGCGCCCGGAGCCCGTATACCCCTCGAGCGGGCTCCGGCGCTGCCGAACCGTGTGAACGGACTCAGCTGGGCAGGTGCGCTTCCAGCCAGTTCACGAGGTCGTCGAGCACCTTGTCCTGTTCCGGCTCGTTGAAGATCTCGTGGTAGAGCCCGTCGTAGCGGATGACGGTCTTGTCCTCGGATCCCGCGTCGCGCTCGATCAGATCGGTGCCGACGGGGTTCGCGAGTCCGTCGGCGGTGCCGTGCTGCACCAGCAGGGGCGCGGTGAGCCGGTTCAGGCGCTTCTTCACCAGGTCGCCGGCGCGCAGCATCTCGGCCGCGGTGCGCACTGGCACGCCGCCGTGGTGGTTGAGCGGATCGCCGTCGTAGTCGCGCACGACCTCGGGATCGCGGCTCACCAGCGTCGAATCCAGTTTCATGACAGGCAGTTTCGGGGCGATGCGGGCCAGGATCGGGGCGATGCGACGTTCCAGCGCGCTACCGCCCTCGATCTCGACAGCCGGACCCGACAGCGCGATTCCGGTGACATCGAGCGGCGCGCGGGTGGCCAGATAGGCGACGGTGAGCCCGCCCATGCTGTGCCCGATGACGAACCGCGGCAGCCCGGGATGCCGGGCGGTGGCCAGGTCGAGCAGGGACTGCACATTGTCGGCGGCCCCGTCGAGGGATTCGATGTCCCCGCCCTTGCCGGCCGAGCGCCCGTGCCCGATGTGATCGAGCGCGTACACCGCGAATCCGGCCTCGTTCAACCGCAGTGCGACGTGCGCGTACCGTCCCGAGTGTTCCGCGTACCCGTGCACGATGACGGCGAGGGCGCGTGGTTCGCCGTCCGGCAGCCAGTCCTGCCAGAACACCCGCCCGCCCGCGCCCTGGAATTCACCGGTCTCGTTTCGGGTCATGGCGCGACTCGCTTTCGTGTCGGGGTGGGATCACGGCGCAGTAATTCTCGCGCATCCCGCCCGAACCGGGGCGTTTCGCCCGAATTCAGAGCCGGTCGGCGGCGGCCAGCCGATCGAACAGCAGCCGGTAGAAGGCGATGATGCGGCCGTAATTCACCCGCGAGAGGCGCTCATCCGTGCCGTGAATGCGTTCCAGATCCGCGGCATCGACCACGATGGGCGCGAAATTGCAGCGGGTCCCGGCGAGACCGTCGTAGTAGCGGGCATCGGTCGCGCCGGGCACGATCGCCACCGTGACCGCGATCCCCGGCACCACCGCGCGCGCCAGATCGGCGACCAGCTCGAACGCGGGCCCCGCGAACGGATCGACCGTGGGTTCCGAGGTGTGGCCGGACAATTCGATGCGCACCCGCTTGTCGCGCACCACCCGGCGGCAGTGCGCGAGCACCCCGTCCACCGAATCACCGGGCAGGATACGGAAATTCACGAACGCCTCGGCCCGCTGCGGCAGCACATTCGGTTTCACGCCGCCGTGAATGACGGTCGGCGCGGTGGTGGTGCGCACCATGGCCTCGGTCTGCGGTTTCGCGGCCAGCACCCGAGTCACCGCGGGGCCCGCCACATTCACCAGGCCGAGCAGACTCCGCCGCGGCTCGGACATGAATTCACGGACCCGCGCCAGCATGTCGAGGGTCACCGGCGTCAAACGCAAAGGGAACGGGTGATCCTGAATGCGCGCGACCGCGCGCGCGAGCCGCCCCACCGCGGTCTGCTTGCCCGGCATGGAGGAATGCCCGCCCACATCCGTCACCGACAGCCGGACCGTGGCGAAACCCTTCTCGCCCACCATGATCGTGGCGACCGGCTGTTTCACGCCGTCGGCCACACCGGTGGTGATCACGCCGCCCTCGTCCAGCAGCAGGTCGGCCTCGACCCCGGCTTCCCGCAGCCGGCGTGCCATCCGTCCAGCCCCGGACACCCCGAAGATCTCCTCGTCGTGCCCGAGCGCCAGGTACACGGTCCGCCGCGGCCGCACCCCCGCCGCGAGGGCCTGCTCGACGGCCTCCAGGATTCCGATCGCCCGGCTCTTGTCGTCGATCGCGCCGCGCCCCCACACGAATTCGGCATCCACCACGCCCGCGAACGGCGGATGCGTCCATCCCGCTTCGTCATCCACCGGCACCACATCCAGATGCGCCAGCAGAATCGCCGCCGCATCGCCGTCCGCGGCCGGTTCGCTGCCCGGCCAGCGGTAGAGGCGACTGTGACCGAAGGTCTCGAGGCTGAGATGGGTGTGCACGAGCGGGAAGGAATGCTCGAGGTGTTCGGTGAGCCGATCGAACTGCGCCGGGTCGATCTGCGCCTGATCCTCGAAGGACACGGTGGCGCAGCGCAGGGCGGCGGCGAGGCGTTCGGCGGTGGCCTCGTCGACGGTCACCGGGTCTGCGGGGGCGGTTCGGGTCATCGGTCACCGGTCCGTGGAGGGAAGTCGACGGTCACTGTTGCATTGTTCAGTACATCACCGGGCACAATGAGGGTTTTCTCGGCATACCACTTGGGGATCGCGTCGCTCAGGCCACCGTCCAGGTCAGGGGTGCGCACCTCGGTCAGCATCGGCAGCTGCACCTGCGCCGAGGTGACGGTGACGGGTGCGAAGGCCGGCGGATGCGCCCACACGTCGTCGATCACATCGGTGATGCGGAAGCCGATGCGATCGCCCGCCGGGATCGGCCAGTCCTGGGCCAGCAGCCGCACCTGCGCGGTCGGCGTCACGGGTGCGATACCGCGGGTGATGATGATGCCCCGGCCGTCCGGCTTGATGTCGTAGATCTCCAGCGCCACCGACGCTTTCGGCGTGCCGTCGAGGGTGATGGTCGCGGTCGGCGCGCCCGCCAGGTGCTGGTCCGCGGCCAGCGGCGGGGTGACCGACCAGATATCGCGATCCGGTCCGGGCAGCAGCCCGCGATCGGTGTAGGTTCCGGTGCGCAGGTCGACGGTCACCGGCCGGGTGTCGGCGGGCGGCCACTGCTGCTCGGAGCGATAACTACCGTCGAACGCGCCCACGGTGACCCGCGGTCCGGGCACGGTCACATCCTTGCCCGCCACATGCTTGTCGAAGAAGGCCAGCAGCTCATTGTCGAACCACGGTGTGCCGCACGCGGTCCGGCACATCTGATGACCCCACTCACCGAACCACGCCTTGTGATCGCCGGGGCCGAGCGCGTTCCACAACTGGAAGACGCGGTCCGGCCGGGTATTCGCATCGGCGAACCCGGCGCCCAGGAAGAGTGGAATCGTATTGCCCCGCAGCTTGGCGACGAGGTCGCGATCCTGCCAGAAGGGTGTGCTGTCATCGTGATTCGTGGTCTGCGCGAGATAGTTGGCGTAGCAGGCCGGATCGATCTGCAACGCATTCGCCTTGTACTGCGGCGAATCCGTCGGATACGGCGGCGTGGACGCGATGAGCAGATGTTCGAAACCCGCGAGATCACCCGGCCGGAAACCACGGTCCGACACCGGTTTGAGCGCGAACTTCCACGCGATGCCCTGCATGTAGAGGTAGGCGTTCGGATCCACCACGGGTTCGAAGGACCCGACCGCCGCCAGCCCCTGCGGCTTCTCGGCCAGGCCCATGAGCCCGGTCCAGCCCTCGTACGAGGTGCCCAGCAACCCGACCTTGCCGGTCGACCACGACTGCTGCGCCGCCCACTCGACCGCGGTCTTCACATCCGAACGCTCACCCGGACCACCGAAATCGGGGCAGCCGTCCGAGCCGCCGAAACCCCGCAGATCCGCGATGACATAGGTGTAGCCCGCATCCAGGAACATCTGCACCGGCAGATCGAGCGTGGACGGCCCGCCCTGTAACCGCGGTTCGCTCAGATACGCCGCATGCGCGCGATAGGGACTCACCGTCATGATCACGGGCGTGCGGACGTCGTCGGCCATCCCGACCGGGCGCAGCACATCCGCGTGCAGTGACGTCCCGTCCGGCGCCGTGATGAACGTTTCCTTCCACTGGAATCGAGGAGCCGCGCCCGCCTGCGCGGGCCAGGCCACGACCCCCAACACCAGCAGCGCACCGATCAGGGCACGCCACAACACCATCCGCATGATCACATAGTGACCTTGGCGGTTACCGCCGTTTCGGACCAGCCCCCGGAAACCAGGGGCGGGCCCGGATGCTAGTCGCGGAAGTAGTGCCCGGCGTCCAGATCCGCGAGCAGCGTGGATTCGGTGGCCTCCCAGCCGAGTTCCTTGCGGGTCCGTTCGCTCGACGTCCGCATGCTGGTCCCGGCGAAGGCGCCGAGGAAGCCCAGCCGTGCCACCGCCTGTTCGAGTGGGACCCCGGTCACCGGCACACCCAGCCCGCGCCCGATGGCCGCCGCGATCTCGCGATACGGCACCGCCTCTTCGGCCACCGCATGCCAGCGGGAGGCCGCGGGCGCGCCTTCGAGGGCCAGCCGGTACAGCCGCGCGGCATCCACGCGATGCACGGACGGCCAGCAGTTCGCGCCATCGTCGACATACACGGCTTCGCCCTGTTCCCGGGCCATTCCGATGAGCACGGGGAGGAAGCCGTGATCGCCCGCGCCGTGCACGATCGGCAATCGCACCACCGACACCCGCACGCCGCGATCGGCGAAGGTCACGGCGACCTCCTCGGTGATGTAGCGCTCGAGACCGAAGGGTCCGGGGTCGGGTGTGCTGTCCTCGGTCGAGGTCTCGCCCGAAAGCAGCAGCGGGACGCCCGAAGTCACGACCAGCGGCCGATCCGAACCGGTGAGGGTTTCGGCCATGGCCGCGACGGCGCGCCGATCGGCCCTGGCCGCGGCCTGGAACTGCGAGAAATCGTGGATGTAGGCGGTGTGGATGACGCCGTCGGTGGTGGCGGCGCCCTGGCGCAGGCTGTCGAGGTCGGTGAGGTCGCCGCGCAGCACCTCGGCGCCGGCGGCGCGCACGGCATCGGCGGCGGCGTCCGAGCGAGCCAGGCCGAGGACCTGGTGGCCCTCGTCGAGCAGGTCGCGGACGGTGGCGCTACCGAGGAAACCCGATGCGCCCGTGACGAATACACGCATGGTGCACTCCTTGGAGAGGAACGAATGTGAACCGGTCCGCGCCTCGGAATCGGGGAGCTGGGCCGGTGACTCCACCATCGGCCGCGGGGCGGTGGCGCGTCCAAGTCCTGTTCCGCACCACGCAATGCAAATCGGGCATCGCCGCAGTTCAGGTCTTATGTGCCGGGTGCCCGAGGTTCAGTAGGGGATTACGATCGGGTATGCCCGATCTCCCGCCCGCCGACCTCGACCTGCGGTTGGTGCGGTACTTCACCGTCGTCGCCGACCACCGGCACTACGGTCGCGCCGCCGACGCGCTGCGCATTGCTCAGCCCTCGCTGAGCCGCCAGATCCAGCGTCTGGAAAAACAATTGGGTGCACGGTTGCTGGACCGGACCCCGCAAGGCACCAAACTCACCGAGGCCGGGGAGGTCTTCCTGCCGCGTGCCAAGGCCCTGCTGCGCAGCGCGGCGCAATCCGCGGCCATCACCCGCGCGGCCGCCGATCCGCATCGCCTCACCATCGGCTACACGATGAACCTGATCATCACGCCCGCCGTGCGGGACATGCGCCGCCGCTACCCGGACGCCGAAGTGCGCTCCATGCACGTCGAATGGAACGGCGCCCGCGCCGCACTGCTCGAGCATCGCGTGGACGCGGTGGTGACCCGCCTGCCGTTCGCCACCGACGGGCTGCACGTCAGCATCCTCTACGACGAGCAGCGCGCGGTCCTGCTCCCGCTCGACCACCGCCTGGCCGGCAAGGAATCCGTCACCCTCGACGACATCGCCGACGAGCCCCTGCCCCGGGTGCCGGACCCGGTCTGGAATGCCTTCTGGCGCATCGATCCCCGCCCCGACGGCAGCCGCGCGCCGGACGGGCCGTTGATCGAATCCGTCGAGGACAAGCTCGAAATGATCGCGGCCGGTGAGGCGGTGGGGCTCATCCCGGTGGGCGACCATGTCACGACACTGCGCTCGGATCTGACGGCCGTGCCGCTGGAGGACGTCGAGCCGAGTCACGTCGTGCTGGCCACCCGGGCCGGTGACTCCAACCGGCTGGTCGAGGCGTTCCGCAAGTGCGCTCATGCACTGCTCACCGGCCCCGAACCGCCGGCCTCGGACTGAATTACGCTGCGGCCCGACGACTTACACCGGGCGCAGGTCGATGATCTTGCGCAGCCGGGCGCGGTCGCGTTCGACGCGGCGGGCCTCGTAGGCGATGGGGAAGTAGCGGACGCGTTCCGGCAGCACCGGCACAGTGCGGCCGATCAGCCAGCCGAGGGCGCGCAGGGCGCGTTCGTCGTTCGCGGTCCAGTCGAGTCCGAGCTTGGCGCGCACGGATTCCGGTGTGGTGCCGACGGTGAAGAAGTACTGGAGGCGGCCGACCGGGAGGGTCGCCGCCCGCCACAGCGGGTGCAGGGGAGCGGGAATCTGCTTGGGCGGGGCGATGTTCCGGATGACCTTGAGATAGTCGTAGGCGACATTCGTGACGGCCAGGTGGTTTTCGACCTGATCCTCGAACCAGGGCAGCCATTCGGCGTAGGTCGCCGGAATCTCCTTGGGCGCCACCGAGAAGTTGCGCATGAGCTGCGCCACCTCCTGGTAGTACGCCTCCTTGTCGGCGTCGGTGAGCTTCTCGCTCGAGAAGTACTTGTTGCCTTCGGTGAAGGCGAACACCCCGGTGTGCAGCACCCACGCCCACGGGCCGGAGGACAGTGCGCGGTGTTTGACGCCGTGTGCGTCGGTGGAGTTCAAGGTGGCGTGCATCTTCCGCAGCCGTTCGGCCTCGGTGAGGGCTTCGTCGCCGCCGTACACCCACATCATGACCGAGGCGATGCTGCGGGCGGCGCGGCCCAGCACGTCGGTGCGGAAGGTCGAGTGTTCGTCCACGACGGCCGCGATGCTCGGTTCCATGGTCTGCAGCAGGAAGGCGGATCCGGCGGTGAGGGAGAAGGTGATGAGCCCGGTGTCCTCCCACATGCGGCTGCCCGGTTCGAAGGGGCGGCGGTCGGGTCGGGTCCCTCGGTGCTGCTCGAGCGCGGCGGTCATGGCGATCTCCTTTGATCGTCATCCGGCCGGGCACTCACCGCCCGACAAGATGAGAGAGTTACTACCGAATCGTCTCATCATGTCGGGCGTGAGGCAAAGCGCCGCGGAATCTCTCAGGGGTTCTGCAGAATGCCGACCACATTGCCCGGCTCGAACTCCACACTCGCCACCAACCGGCCGCCACCCACACCGTGTGGGGCCTCCTTCTCGATGGCGCCGGCGTCCAGCAGCGCCTCGAAGCTCTTGCGAATGTCCGCGACGTGCGCGTAAGCCACCGAACCGAGCGCTCCCTCACCGTCCTTGTTCGGAATCAGGCCGATGTCCTGGCCATCGATATTCCAGCCCACGTAGTACGGCGCATCCGCAATGGGCGCGACGCCGAGCATCGCGGTGAAAACGGCCTTGGCCGCCTCCAGGTCATTGACGGTATAGAGGATGGTCTGCAGTCCAGCGCTCATCGCAGTCTCCTTGTCGAGGGTCATGCTTGCTGATCTTGCCGATATTCACCATGACCGATACTGCCGCGCGACCGTCCGCCGGGTGGAAAGGTTTCGTAAATCCGCGGCACCGAATCTTGCGGGCCGGTTCCCGTTCCGGTCTGCTGGCAACGTGGCCCCTTCCATGCTGGAACTCTACGGATTCGGAAGCGAGGACGAACCGCCTCAGCGCCGTTCGTCGCTCGCCTGATTCCCCGGGCACTCTCACCGGTTTCCACCGGTTCACCGATTCTCGGCTCCGGCCGAATTCGCATGGCGTCGCGCATTTTTCGCGCGACCGTGCCCACATCCCTTCGCCTGCGCGAAAACTGAACGGAGATGGACCATGGGCAAACGCGCCCGCAAGAAGCGTGACCGCCGCAAGAAGAAGGCCAACCACGGCAAACGCCCCGGCGCCTAGCCCGGATCTTGACGATTCGGCCCTGCCCGGTGCGCCGATCTTCACGCGAGATTTACGGCTTCCCAGGCGTTTATCGGCCAGAATGGACGATTCAGTGAAATCACGGAAGGAAGTGCGATGAGCGCAATGGCGGCAGTAGTTCATGCCGGGCACTCGCCGAATCTTGCTGCGCTTCGAGTGCAGTTGCGGGAATTCGCCGCGCGCCACAGCCTGGCGTCGCGGAGCAACGATGAACGAATCCTCGGCTGTACTCCGCTCGCCGTGCTCGGATCCGCGCCACGACGCGCGCGCGGCTGAAAAAAGATCAACTCGGAGCCGCGGTGGCGACCGGTCGACGCCGCCGCGGTTTCCGCTGATCATCTGCGCTCCCATGACATTTCGTGCCAGCCGTTCTTCGACGGCGTATGATCGGCCACGATGGGCACCCGGGGGCACAGCGAGCGAGTAGTGACAACCGACTGGGACGTGTTCTCCGGAGCACTGACCCGGATCCTCGCGACATTGCCCTCCCGCGCCAACCTCATCCTCGCCGCCAGCGGTAATCGCTACGTGCAGTTCCAGGCGTTCGACATCCGGCTATCCGCCGAGCTGACCGGCAATTACTATCTCGTGGAACCGATTTCGGAATCCGCCGCCGAGCGATTACGCAGCCTGGGCTGGATCCCGCCGGCCCTGCAGCACGAGATCGAGAACTGGCACCGCACCCTGCACTGGCCCATCTCCGCGCGCGGCCTCGAAGAACTGGCCCGCTCCGCCACCCTCGGCCTGCACGACGCGCTCGGCGTGACTTCACCCGACGAGCTGCGAGTCACCGGATGGTCCGATCCCACAGGCGATCTGGACCTCAGCGCCCTCAGCGCGGCCACCCCGCACACTTCGCCTCGCCCCTGAGACTCGCGGGATTTCATTCCTTCGCGGGGAGCTGATGGCTCAACAGGATCGCCAGCTGCGTGCGGGCGTCATCGAACGGATGCAGTGACTTGAGCGCGCGGCTCTGCACGATCGCCCCCTCGATCACCGACAGCAGCACTCCCGCCACCGAGCACGCGGTCTGCGGTTTCATGCCCGCCGCGACCAGTCCGTCGGCCAGCCGCGCGGTCCATTCCGCGAACGCCTGACCCGCGGCCGACTGCACGCTCGGGTCCAGTTCGTCGAGCGCGGCGGCCATCATGAACGATCCGGCCCGGTATTCACTGGTTTCCAGCTGATTGCGCCAGAAGGCGAGCAGATCGTCCAGCCAGCCCTCGACGGTGGGTGCGGTGGCGAGCGCGTCGGCCATCTTGCTGACGTGCGTGTAAACGATGCGCGACACGATTTTGGCGGCCGTCTCGACCAGTTCGCCCTTGCCGGAAGGGAAGTGCTGATACAGCGAATTCCGGGAGGCATTGCTGCGTTTCAGCAGCTCACTGAGGCCCGCCGCGTGGACACCGTGCTCCTGCACCGTGGTGATGGTGCTGGCAATCAGTCGGGCGCGGGGTCCGGCCGTCATGTTTGCTCCTCCTGCCCTTGCGTGAACCGATCGGTCCATGTTAAACCTTGGACACGCGTGAACCAATCGGTTCACTTCGAGAGGATGCCATGCCAACCCACATCGCCACCGCCCCACCGGTCGCCCACGCCGCCCTGCTCGGCCTCGGGGTGTACCGGCCCTGCCGGGTGGTCCCGAACTCGGAGATCGTCGACAAGATCGACTCCTCCGATGAGTGGATCCGCACCCGTTCCGGCATCGAAGCCCGCCACTGGGCCGACGCCGACGAAACCATCGTCTCCATGAGCACCGCCGCCGCCCGCGACGCCCTCGCCGCCGCCGGCCTCGAAGCCGGCCAGGTCGACGCCGTCATCCTCGCCACCTCCTCGCAGATGGTGCTCGGCCCCTCCGCGGGCGCGATCGTCGCCACCGAACTCGGCATGCACGACACCGCCGCCTTCGACGTCTCCGCCGGCTGCGCCGGATTCTGTTACGCACTCGCCAACGCCGCCAACCTGATCCGCTCCGGCCAGGCCCGCCACGTTCTCGTGATCGGCGTCGAACGCCTCTCCGACCTGCTCGACGAACACGACCGCACCTGCGCGTTCATCTTCGCCGACGGCGCCGGCGCGGTGGTCGTGGGCGCCTCCGACAACGAAGGCGTCGGCCCCGTCGCCTGGGGCTCGGACGGCAGCCAGACCGCCGCCATCAAGCAGGACAAGGACTTCCAGCAGTACTTCGCCGAAGTCGCGGAAGCCGAGGCCACCGGCGGCACCACCGTCCGCCCCTACATCCGCATGAACGGCACCGCCGTCTTCCGCTGGGCCGTCACCTTCCTCGAAAAGGCCTGCCGCGACGCCCTCGACAAGGCCGGCGTCGCCGCCGACCAGCTCGACGCCTTCGTCCCGCACCAGGCCAACAGCCGCATCACCGACGCACTGATCCGCACCCTCGGCATCCCGGATTCGGTGGCCGTCGCCCGCGATATCGCCCACACCGGCAACACCAGCGCCGCCTCCATCCCCATGGCCATGGAACAGCTGTTGCGTTCGGGCGCAGCCAAACCGGGCGACACCGCCCTCCTCCTCGGCTTCGGCGCCGGCCTCGCCTACGCGGGCCAGGTAGTGAACCTCCCCGCCATCGCCTGACTCTCGGGGGCCCGAACTCTCGGGGCTCCCGCAAGATCGCAGAGCCGTCGTAGCGTTGCGGTACATCGCCGTACCGCAATGCCGCGGCGGCCCGAAAGTTGCGATGGGAGTTCGGATGTCGGCACGTTTCCGATGGTGCGCAGCAGTCTCGGCAGTAGCCGCCGCAGTCCTCGCCTCATCGATCGGCGCAATCCCGGCGGCAGCCGACAGCGCGGTCATGCGACCCGCCGACGACCCGTTCTACACGGGCCCGGCCGGATGGTCCGGCACCGCCCCCGGCACCGTATTGCAAACCCGCACAGTGCAACTGGCGCCCACCGCGATACCACTGCCGATCCAGGCCACCCAGGTCCTCTACCGGACTACCAGTCAGCGCGGCGAACCCGACGCCACCGTCGCGACGATCATCCGCCCGCCGCTGGCCTCCACCCCGCCGCGCCTGATCTCGTACCAGAACGCCTACGACTCCCTCACCCCCGACTGCGACCCCTCCTACATGCTGCGCGGAGGCGGCGGCGGTTCGCTGCCGGACGCGGTCATCATCGCCGGCTACCTCGCGGCCGGATTCACCGTGGTCGTCTCCGATTACGAGGGAACGAATCTCGCCTACGGCGCGGGCCGCCAATCCGGTAATGCCACCCTCGACGGCATTCGCGCCGCCCTCCACACCCTCGACGCCCCCATGGGAACTCCGGTAGGAGTCACCGGCTTCTCCGGCGGCTCGATAGCCACCGAATTCGCCGCCGAACTGGCCCCCACGTACGCCCCCGAACTGAACATCATCGGCACGGCGGCAGGCGGCATGCCCGCGGACATGGCCGCCACCATCGACTATGTGGACGGCAGCCCCCAATGGGCGCTCGTCCTGCCCTACGTACTACAAGGCGCCGCAAGAGGTTTCGGTCTCGACCTCACCCCGTACCTCACCGACTACGGCAAACAGGTCATGTCCCAGATAGCCGACCACTGCGCCGCCACCGGCCCCCAATACCCCGGCCTGCGCCTTTCCCAACTCCTGCTACCGCAGTACCAGGACTACCGCGCCATCCCGGCCTTCGCCGACATCCTGTCCGAAAACCGCATGGGCAGCGCCGGAACCCCCAAGGCCCCCATGATCTTCGGCGCCGGCAATGTGGACGGCACCGGCGACGGCGTGATCGTCGCGTCCGGCGAACGCGCCCTGGCCACCGACTACTGCACCCGCGGCCTCCCCGTCGAATACATCGAATACCCAGGCAGCGACCACCTCACCGCCGGCGCCCTCTTCGCCCCCGCCGCCCAGGCCTTCCTGATGGCCCGCTTCGCCGCCGCCCCGGCCACCGGCAGCTGCGCCCTCCTCACCCACTGACGTCGGCAGGGGAGCTGAGCCCGAAAGGACGGAGCTGGCCTCGAAAAGGGCGGAGCCCCATCCACACTGTGGATGGGGCTCCTGAGAACGCGTGCGTCTCTTCGATTTACACGTCGAAGTAGAGCTCGAACTCGTAGGGGTGCGGCCGCAGGTTGACGGGCGCGATCTCCTGGGTGCGCTTGATGTCGATCCAGGTCTCGATCAGGTCCTCGGTGAACACGCCACCCTCGGTGAGGTAGTCGTGGTCTTCCTCGAGCTTGTCGATGACCGACGCCAGCGAGGTGGGGGCCTGCGGGATGTTCTTGGCCTCCTCCGGCGGGAGCTCGTAGAGGTCCTTGTCGACGGGGGCGAGCGGCTCGATCTTCTTCTTGATGCCGTCCAGGCCGGCCATCAGCATGGCGGCGAAGGCCAGGTACGGGTTACCCGAGGAGTCGGGCGCGCGGAACTCGAGGCGCTTGGCCTTCGGGTTCGAGCCGGTGATCGGGATGCGGATCGCGGCCGAGCGGTTGCGCTGCGAGTACACCAGGTTGATGGGGGCCTCGTAGCCCGGCACCAGACGGTGGTACGAGTTCACGGTCGGGTTGGTGAACGCCAGCAGCGACGGGGCGTGGTGCAGGATGCCGCCGATGTAGTGCCGCGCCAGATCCGACAGGCCCGCGTAGCCGGCCTCGTCGTGGAACAGCGGCTTGCCGTCCTTCCACAGCGACTGGTGGGCGTGCATGCCCGAGCCGTTGTCGCCGAAGAGCGGCTTCGGCATGAAGGTAACGGTCTTACCCTCCTGCCACGCGGTGTTCTTCACGATGTACTTGAACAGCTGCAGGTCGTCAGCGGCGCCCAGCAGGGTGTTGAAGCGGTAGTTGATCTCGGCCTGACCGGCGGTGCCGACCTCGTGGTGGCCGCGCTCCAGCTCGAAGCCCGCGTTCTGCAGGTTGGTCGAGATCTTGTCGCGCAGGTCGACGTAGTGGTCGTACGGGGCAACCGGGAAGTAACCACCCTTGTTGCGGACCTTGTAGCCACGGTTCGGGGTGCCGTCCGGGTTGTACTCGGCGCCGGTGTTCCAGGAACCGGAGATCGAGTCGATCTCGTAGAACGCGCCGTTCATCGCCGAGTCGTAGCGGATCGAGTCGAAGATGTAGAACTCGGCCTCGGCGCCGAAGTAGCAGGTGTCGGCGATGCCGGTCGACTTCAAGTACTCCTCGGCCTTACGCGCGATATTGCGCGGGTCGCGGGAGTAGGCCTCGCGGGTGAACGGGTCGTGCACGAAGAAGTTCAGGTTCAGCGTCTTCGCAGCACGGAAGGGATCGATCCGGGCAGTGCTGAAGTCGGGCAGCAGCAGCATGTCCGACTCGTCGATCGACTGGAAGCCGCGGACGGAGGAACCGTCGAACGCCAGGCCCTCTTCGGCGAGGTCGGCGGTGAACGCCTTCGCCGGGATCGAGAAGTGCTGCTGCACACCGGGGAGGTCGGTGAACCGAACGTCGACGTATTCGACCTCCTCCTCCTTGATGTACTTGATGACCTCGTCGGCCGTGCTGAACGCCACTTAGTACTCCTTACGGATCGGTTCCCAGCCAAATGGTGACTGCATGGGTTCGTCGCTGCCAGACGCTATGGATGCGGTGTTTCCCTGCAATCAAGGCTGTGTTTCGCCAGTGTTACACGTACAGCTGGCCGGGGGTTCGGCGGTGCCTCCGGCGTTGCGAGGCAGCCGCAGCAGTCGCCGAGCCAGGCTCGGCCAGCATCGGCATTCTGCCACCGAGCTGCCGGAACAGGCTGTCAAGACTCCGAAAAGATAGGGGTCTTACCGCGTGCCGGGGGCGTTCCGTGACAAACCTCACCGCCCCGGCAAACCTCGGGAAAACGCGATGCTGAAGTGTTGCCGAACCCGCCTTCCGGGCCCTCTCGATGGGACGGACCCATATATTTCTCCCCCGCCCGGACGGCGCATAAGCTGACAGTCATGGCACGCATCACCGGCTCCTGGCTGTCCGGACCGAACCCCGAATCCGGCAACGATCCGTCCGGTGACTACCAGGGCAAGGAGCTCGGGCTGCCGCAATCCGGTGTCGGAGCGCTCGCGCCGATGACGCGTCGCGTCATCGCCATGATGGTGGACTGGTTCATCTCGCTCGGGCTCGCCGCCATCTTCATCCGGGGCAATACCGAACACCTCTCCACTCCGACCCTGGGGATCTGGTTCGTGATCGGCGTCGCCGCCGTCACCCTGTTCGGGTTCACGCCCGGGCAGTACTTCCTGCGGCTGAAGGTCGTGCGCGTGGACGCGGCCGCGCCGGTCGGTTTCGTGCGCGCCCTGGTGCGGCAGCTCATTCTCGTGTTCGTCATCCCGGCCCTGTTCACCGACGGCGACGGCCGCGGCATGCACGACCGCGCCACTGGCACCGGACTCGTCTACAGCCGTTGAATCGGGGCTCGGGGAGCCTCGCATATTCGGCCCAGCCGGATTTGAACCAACCGCATCGGCCGTGGTCCGTGCGTTACGCCTGCGTACCTGAGATGCTGTTGGGCAGAGTGGTAAGTAGCCGTTGCCGAATATTCACCGCACGTTGCTTTCGATCGGTATGGTGACGGCCGTCTACGTGACGTTGGCAGGTAGCTCAGCGATACGTCGGATAGCTGTCGTTGTGCTGATGGAGGATCCATGGTTCTGAACTACCGGTCTGCTGCGCGGACGTTCAGCCGGCGATCGCTGTTCGCCACCACGGGCCTGCTGGGCCTGGCCGCAGCCGGAGCGACCGTCGGCGCCGCCGTCAACGCCGATCCCGGCGACACCACCCGCACCCTGCACGCCGTCGGCTTCGAACCCATCGTCCGCACCGAGAAGATCCGGTCGGTCGCCCGCGGCCGCGACGTCGACGTGGTCACCATCCTGCCCGCCGGCGTGCCCACCGAGGGCCTGCCCATGTCGCTGCTGCTGCACGGTCTGCACGGCAACGCGCACACCGCGGCCGTCGGCGGCATCGCCAATGTGCTCAGCGCCGCGGTCTCCGCCCGCCTGGCCCGGCCCTTCGGATTCCTGGCCGTCGACGGCGGTGACAACTACTGGCATCGGCAAGCCAACGGCGACGACCCCATGGCCATGCTGCTCGACGAGGTCCCCGCCTGGCTCACCGCCCGCAAGCTCGGCGGACTCGACGGCCAGCCCTTCGCCTGCACCGGCACCTCCATGGGCGGCTTCGGCGCACTCGTCTACTCGCGACTGCGCAGCGAACGCGCCCGGCCCGTCACCGCGACCGCGATCATGTCACCCGGCCTCATCACCACCTGGGCCGAAATGAGCAAACGCAAGGCCTTCATCAACGAGGCACAGTGGACCAACCTCGACCCGCTGCGCAATATCGACAAACAGGGTCCGGCGCCCGTCGGCCTGTGGGTGGGTGACCGCGACCGCTTCATCGACGGCTGCCGCAAATACATCACCACCGCCCGCCCCGAGATCGGCCTCGTCACCCCCGGCGCGCACACCGACGAATACTGGCGCACCGTCACCCCCGACGTCGTGCGCTTCCTGAACCGCCACCTCACCTGAATCGGCGCGCGGGATGCCGGAATTGACGGATTCCGGCCAGCGCCACGGCGTAGTCTGACGTGCAGGTCACGGCCGCTGTCTCGCCGGAGGGAGAGATCGCCATGGTGTTTTCGCCCGGATTTCACGGACGCCCACGGCCACAGAGCGATCGGCTGCCGCCGGGTCAATATCTGGTCGAGGACTTCCCGGTGCTGTCGGCGGGACCGACCCCGAAGGTCGACCTGAATCGCTGGCAGTTCGCCATCACCAATGAAACCGGCCGCCATTACACCTGGAGCTGGCCGCAATTCATGTCCTTGGCCCAGGAACGCCCGCACGTCGACATCCACTGCGTCACCCGCTGGACCAAACTCGACACCGACTGGATGGGCGTCTCCCTCGACACCCTCCTCGAATCCGTCGAAACCCAAGCCGAATACGCCCTCGTCACCAGCTACGGCGGCTACACCACCAACCTCCCCTTGGCCGACCTCACCGACGGCCAATCCTGGATAGTCCACAGCTACCACGGCGAAGACCTCCACCCGGAACACGGAGGCCCCGCCCGCCTCCTCGTTCCCCACCTCTACTTCTGGAAATCCGCCAAGTGGATCAAGTCGATCCGCCTCCTCGACCAGGATGAACCCGGCTTCTGGGAATCCGCCGGCTACCACGACTACGGCGACCCCTGGCGCGAACAGCGCTACCAAGGCGACTGATGCGCCCGGCGAGGTCGAGGCCGAACCCGGCGAGATCGGTTGTGCGCACGGCGAGTCCACGACTGCGCCCTGCGAAGTCGCGGGTGCGAACGGCGAGGTCGCGACTGCGCCCGGTGAGGTCGCGGGTGCGAACGGCAGGGTCGCTGATGAATCCGGCGAAGTCGGCGTCGGTCCCCGTGCGATCGTTCCTGCTCGCGGCCGGGGCACCGACGGCCCCGCAGGAGGATTGATGCGCTGGCAGTCGGCCGAGCTCACCGCGGCGCACCTCGAGACCCCGTCCGCTCGCACGCTCACGCTGCACGTCCCCGGTTGGCCCGGCCACCTGCCCGGGCAGCACGTGGATGTGCGCCTGACCGCCCCTGACGGCTATCAAGCGGTGCGCAGTTACTCGCTCGCCGCACCCGCGGACGGCGAGACCGTTGTGCTGACCGTGCAACGCGTGCCCGATGGAGAGGTTTCCGGCTACCTGGTCGACGACCTCCCGGTCGGCGCGCAGATCGAAATCCGCGGCCCGGTCGGCGGCTGGTTCGTCTGGAATCCCGACCGCGGGGGAGCGGCCCTGCTGATCGCCGGCGGCTCCGGCATCGTCCCTTTGGCCGCCATGTTGCGCGCACACCGGAACTCGGCCGATACCAACCCTTTCCGCCTCATCTACTCCCTTCGCGATTCTGCGGACCTCTACTACCGCACCGAATTGACCGCTGTCCTCCGGGAACCGCCTGGGCGACGCGAGCGCGCCCCCGGGTCAGGGGACCGCGCGGCCCAATCGGCAAGGCGGCCGGGCGTGGACGATTCGGCCGGCCGGGGTGAGACGGGCAGGCTCGATGGTTTGGGCGGCGCCGCTATGTCGGGTCGCGGATCCATTGCCTTGCAGGAGGAATCGCATCGATCCCCCGGGTCGGGCGACGTCGACGTGTTCTGTGCGTTCACGCGCGTGGCGCCGCCGGGGTCGGAGCGACCGGCGGGCAGGCTGACTGCCGAGGAGATTGTGCGGTATGGGATTCCGCCGTCGCCCGATGTGACCTGTTATGTGTGCGGGCCTACCGGGTTCGTCGAATTCGTTGCGGGCACATTGGTTTCGCTCGGGTATGACCCGGGGTTGATCAGGACCGAACGCTTCGGACCTACGGGGAAGTGAGTCATGGCGAATCACTACACGTATGCGAGCGGGACCGGCGAGGAGCAGTACCTCGACGGGAATTCGCTGGCAGGGTTGTTGTCGGAGATCTTCGTCGCGGATCTGACCGGGTGCGGATGTCGTTGCGGGGCATGCGGAGTGGTGGAGCCGGTGGCGCGGGCGCTGGTGTATGTGCACGGTCCGGGCACGGTGGTACGGTGCGCGCATTGCGCGGCCGTCGTGATGCGCCTGACCGATACGCCGAACGGTCGCTGGCTGGATCTGGGCGCGGGCGCGTCGATCTGCCTGCCCGCCGCGGAGGAGTGAGATGAAAGCCCTCGGTATCGACAATGTGCTGATCCCGGTCGGCGATCTGGACGCCGCGCTGGAGTTCTATTCGGCGAAGCTGGGTCTCGCCGTCCAGTTCACGGTGCCGGAACACGGCCTCGCCGTATTCCGCGTCGGCGACGAGACGCCCGGCCTCATGGTGCGCGTCGACCCGTCCGCGGGCGCGGGCCCCGCACCGGCGATGCGGGTCTGGCTCGAAGTGCCCGACGCGCGCGCCGCCGCCGCGGAACTCGCCGCTGCCGGCGTGACCCCGCCGGCCCCGCCGTTCCAGGTCGCCACCGGCTGGACCGTCGAATTCGCCGACCCCTGGGGCAATGTCATCGGCCTGACCGACTACACCGCCCGCCCCGAACTCGGCCGCTGACCGCTGTTTCGAACGCGGCCGTCGGCATCGAATGGGCGAGGCCCGCGTCCATTGGACGCGGGCCTCGCGCTGTTCGATTCGGTCTTCGCCTCAGCGGCGGCGGATGGTGCGCTGCACGCCGCGCATCTTGGCGCCCGCCGGGAGCGGGCCCTTCGGCAGGGCGGGCCCGCCGCGGGTGGCGAGGGCGGAGAGCCGGCCCTCGATGAGATCCATGCGCTTGGTGTCGATATTGCGGGGGAGCTTGGTCAGGTAGCGCTGTAGTTCCTTCAGCGGGACCTGGTCCTTCTCGTTGCCGATGATGATGTCGTAGATGGGGGTGTCGCCGACGAGGCGGGCGACCTTCTTCTTCTCCTGCGCCAGCAGCGACTTCACGCGCGACGGGGAGCCTTCGGCGACCAGCACCACGCCGGGCAGTCCGACCACGCGGTGGACGGCGTCCAGTTGGGTGGTGGCGGCGACACCGTTGGTGACGCGCCATTTGCCCTGGAGGTTGTCGAGCACCCAGGCCGCCGCGCCCGCTTGTCCCTCGGCCTTGGCGTACACGTTCTTCTGTACGCGCCGGCCGAACAGGATGAATGCGGCCAGCGCACCCAGCAGGATGCCGATCGGCAGCAGGAACCACGGCTTGCCGATGATGAATCCGATCACCAGGAACACCACGGTGACACCGACGAGCGCGCCGATCATCAGCGGCAGCAGCTTCTTGTCTTCCTTGCGCTGCATCTGGAACGCCTGCCAGAGCTGCTGGCGACGCTCCTTCGACGCCTGTTTGCGCGCCGCCTTAGCCGCGGCCTTCGCTTCCTTCGACGGGTTACCGCCCTTACCTGCTGCCATGGCGTCCAGAATAGTGGCCTTGTACCACGAGGTTCGCGACGGGACCATACGTGGCGGAATCGGCTCGGGTGGTGTGGCGCCGGTCTCACTGAGCGGGATGGGTTGCGGGCGTGCCGGTCGGTGCGCGGGCGGGGTGGGAAGAATGTGCGGCGGCGGGTGCGCCGATTCGGTCATCGGCCACCCGCCTCTCATGCGGGGGTGGGCTGCGCGTCTTGTCGGAGGGTGCTCGAATCTGATCTTATTAATCGGACAAAACGGGCAGGGGGGATTTCGTGACCCGAACCCGTCGATTCGAGATCGAAAGCGAGACAACGACAGTGCGGAAGTTCCTGACCTGGACCGGCATCGTGGCCATCCTGGTGACCGCCCTCATCCTCGGCGCCCAGTCGGCCAAGGCCGACGACGTCTACTACAAGAACTGCGCCGCGGCCCGCGCCGCCGGCGCCGCCCCCATCCTGCAGGGCCAGCCCGGTTACCGCCCGGCCCTCGACCGCGATGGCGACGGCATCGCCTGCGAGTAGCCCGGAATCAGTTGGGGTTCTTCATCTTCGCCCGCATACTCTCCGCCAGCTGGGCCGGCATCGCCTCGTGCCGGGTATAGGCACGGGTGAAGGTGGCCGCGCCGTGGGCCAGTGAACGCAGGTCCACGGCATAGCGGCTGAGCTCCAGTTCGGGGACCTCGGCGCGGATCGCGGTGCGGCCCTGGCTCGCCGGTTCCGTGCCGAGCACGCGCCCGCGGCGACCGGAGAGATCGCCGAGTACCGGTCCTACGTAGTCGTCGGAAACCACTACTCGGACTTCGGCGATCGGCTCCAGCAGATTGAGGCGCGCGATCGCCGCCGCCTCACGCAGGGCCAGGCTGCCCGCCATCTGGAAGGCGGCGTCGGACGAGTCGACCGAATGCGCCTTCCCGTCGTAGAGCGTGACCCGGACATCCACCAGCGGATAACCGGCGACCACGCCGCGACCCGCCTGCGCCCGCACGCCCTTCTCGACCGACGGAATGAACTGGCGCGGAACGACTCCGCCCACCACCTTGTCCACGAACTCGATACCGGAACCCCCGGGTAGCGGCGCCACCTCGATCTCGCAGATCGCGTACTGGCCGTGCCCGCCCGACTGCTTGACGTGCCGGCCGCGCCCGGAAGCCGTGCCCGCGAAGGTTTCCCGCAGGGCCACCTTGTGATCGATCACGTCGACCTGCACCCCGAAGCGGGATCGCAGGCGCTCCAGCGCCACGTCCCGGTGCGCCTCGCCGAGACACCACAGCACCAGCTGATGCGTGTCGGGGTTCTGTTCCAGCCGCACGGTCGGGTCCTCGGCCACCAGGCGTGACAAACCCTGCGAGAGCTTGTCCTCATCGGCCTTGCTGTGCGCTTCGATCGCCACCGGCAGCAGCGGATCCGGCATCGACCACGGTTCGATCAGCAGCGGACAGTCCTTGGCGGACAAGGTGTCTCCGGTCTCGGCCCGCGAGAGCTTGGTGACGCACACGATATCGCCGGCAATGGCCTGCGCGAGTGGTCGCTGCTGCTTGCCGAACGGCGCGGACACGCCGCCCACCCGTTCGTCCGCGTCGTGATTGGCGGTGTCCGTCCCACCGCTCACGCCGTGCCCGCACACGTGCACGGTGTCATCGGCGTGCAGCGTGCCCGAGAACACCCGCACCAGCGACATCCGCCCCACATACGGGTCGGAGGCGGTGCGGATCACCTCGGCCGCGAACGGCGCGCCCGGATCGCACGGCAGTGGCCCGGCCTTGCCGCCCGCACCGGTCGCCGACACCGCGTGCTCCGCGGGCGTGGGGAAGCCGCGCGAGATGAGATCCAGGATCTCCACCGTCCCCAGCCCCTGCCGCGCGCCTTCAGGTGGTGGTGCGGCGATCAGCACGGGGTGGAAACTGCCTCGCGCCACGGCCTTTTCGAGATCCGCCACCAGCGTGGTGAGATCGATCTCCTCGCCGCCGATGTAGCGGTCCATGAGGGTTTCGTCCTCGCTCTCGGCGATGATGCCCTCGATGAGCCGATTCCTGGCCTCCTCCATGAGTTCCCGCTGCTCGTCGGAGGCGGGTGTCTCGAGGCGTTCGCCGGTCGCATAGTCGTAGACGTGCTGGGTGAGCAGATCGATGAGCCCGATGACCGGCCGATGTCCGTCGGCGCTCTTCGGCCCGTACACGGGAAGGTGCAGTGGCAGCATGCTTTCCGAGCGTCCGCCGCCGAGTATCTCGCGGCAGGTCTCGGTCATGTCGTCGAAATCGGCGCGCGCGGTATCCAAATGGGTGAGCACAATGGCGCGGGGCATGCCGACGCTCGCGCATTCCTCCCAGAGGGCCAGGGTGGCGCCGCTGACGCCTTCGATTCCGGCGGCGGCGGAGAGCACGAAAAGGGCCGCATCCGCTGCTCGCAGACCGGCCCTGAGTTCCCCGACGAAATCCGCATAGCCGGGGGTGTCGAGTAGGTTGACCTTGATTCGGTCCCAGCCCATCGGCACCACCGACAATTGCACCGAGCGATGTTGTCGCTGCTCTATGTCGTCGTAATCCGAGACGCAGGTGCCGTCCTCCACCCGCCCGGCTCTCGGTACCGCGCCGGTGGCCACCGCCAGGGCTTCCACCAGCGTGGTCTTGCCCGACCCGGTGTGCCCCACCAATGCCACATTGCGTATGTCATCGGGCCTTTCGGCCGTGACTACCCTGCCGTTGACGCCCACGGACGCCATTGTTCGCTCGACCATAAGGCTCGCTCCGGGGTCGAATTTCGCGGATATCCCGAGCTTCCCACCAGTCCCGCGTCCGCGTCCACGAATCGCCCGATCCGATTTGTATGGCACGCCGATACCCGCCGTTCACCTGAGCAAACACGCCGACGAGCTGATCAGCAGGGTGTACATTCGAACTCGTCACGAAAGTGATGACGGGGAAGATGGAGCGCCGCTTCCGACGACGCCCCACCTGAATGGGATTCATCTCAGCCCAACAACCGTCGGACCAAGATGGTGATCACCCCGGCAACTGCAGCTGTGCCTATGGCAATGCCAGCCCAGTTGACCGGGGAACCACTTTGACGATGTTTCGCTTCTCGGCGATGTTTCGCCATCCCACCCACCTCCTTCCTGGGCGCGGCTCGGACCAGCTTGATCCGTGAATCAAGCCACCGCCCCTCGGAAGGAAGTGGGGTCACACTATGTCGATGCGTGGATGGAAACGCTTGGAACGCAGGTAGTCTCCCGCTATGAGCGGCGTGGCGGCAGGTTGCGTGTCGCAATATGGCTGCGGCCCGGACGATGAGTCCGGGCCGCAGCCATATGTATTTCGAGGTAGCGCTAGGAGCCGAAGCGGGCCAGTACCGAGGTGGCTTCCTGGGCGGCCGAGCCTTCGTCGGCGAGATGTGCCATCTCCGGGGCGATTTCGCGGCCGTGGTGGCGCATGGCCTGGGCGTAGAGGCGGCCGGCGCGGTAGGAGGAGCGGACCAGCGGGCCCGCCATGACGCCAGCGAAGCCCATGGCCTCGGCGGTCTTGGAGTGCTCGACGAATTCCTCCGGCTTGACCCAGCGGTCGACCGGGTGGTGCCGGGGGGAGGGGCGCAGGTACTGGGTGATGGTGAGGATGTCGGTGCCGGCGTCGTGCAGGTCCTGCATGGCCTGGGTGACTTCCTCGAAGGTCTCGCCCATGCCGAGGATCAGGTTGGACTTGGTGACCAGCCCGGCGTCGCGCGCGGCGGTGATCACCGCGAGGGACCGCTCGTACCGGAAGGCGGGGCGGATGCGCTTGAAGATACGCGGCACCGTCTCCAGGTTGTGCGCGAGCACCTCGGGGCGGGACGAGAACACCTCGGCGAGCTGCTCCGGGATCGCGTTGAAGTCGGGGATGAGCAGTTCGACGCCGGTGTGCGGGTTGAGTCCCTTGATGGCGCGCACGGTCTCGGCGTACAGCCAGGCGCCGCCGTCCTCGAGGTCGTCGCGGGCCACACCGGTGACGGTCGAGTAGCGGAGGCCCATGGCCTGCACGCTCTCGGCCACGCGGCGCGGTTCGTCGCGGTCCAGTGCGGCGGGTTTGCCGGTGTCGATCTGGCAGAAGTCGCAGCGGCGGGTGCACTGTTCACCGCCGATGAGGAAGGTGGCCTCGCGGTCTTCCCAGCACTCGAAGATGTTGGGGCATCCGGCTTCTTCGCAAACCGTGTGCAGCCCTTCGCGTTTCACCAGGCCCTTGAGTTCCGTGTACTCGGGGCCCATGGTGGCGCGGGTGCGAATCCACTTGGGTTTGCGTTCGATCGGGGTCTCGGCGTTGCGAGCCTCGATGCGAAGCATCTTGCGGCCGTTGGGTGCGGCCGGGTTATCGGGTGTCGGGGTATCGACGGAGGTCACTCGATCCACCCTACGCCCGTGATCATCGCGAGTTCACTGGCCCCATCCGGCATGCGTGACTCAGCGGCTCTCGCCGGCGGCGGCGGTGACCGCCTTCGGCTCGTCGACCGGAAGCGGTTCCGGGCATTCCGCGGCAACCTTGGCGCAGCGGGAAATGTGGTGGTGAGCGACCTTGAGGTCCCCGTCGAGGGCGCGGGCGATGGCGGTGGCGACCAGCGGGCGCACCTCGTCCACGGTGACGTCGCGGCCCAGTTCGCGGCTCAGTGTGGTGACGCCGGCGTCGCGAATCCCACACGGCACGATGGCCTGGAATCCGTCCATCGCGGAGTCGCAGTTGAGCGCGATCCCGTGCATGGTCACCCCGCGCTGCACGCGCACGCCGATGGCCGCGACCTTGCGTTCGGGCAGCTCATCGGTCTTGGGCAGCCATACGCCGGAGCGCCCGTCCACGCGCCCGGTGCCGAGCCCGAGTTCGGCGCAAACATATATGAGGGCTTCTTCGAGCCGGCGTACGTAATCGACGACGTCGACCGGTTCGGTAAGCCGCACAATCGGATAGCCGACGAGTTGCCCCGGCCCGTGCCAGGTGATCTTGCCGCCGCGATCGACCTCGATGACCGGGCTGCCGTCCATGGGCATGTCCTGCGCTTCGGTGCGTCGCCCGGCGGTGTACACGAAGGGGTGTTCCAGCAGAAGCAGCCGGTCCTGGCCGATGCCTTCGGCCCGTTCACAAGCGATGCTGCGCTGCAGATCCCACGCTTGCTGGTATTCGATGAGGCCCAGATTCTCGACGACGAGGGGTGTGCCGTCGAACCGGGCCGAAACCGCGCTGGGTAACGGTGCGGTGGCCGTACTGCTCTCACTCACGATTCGACGTTACCCCTTCATTGAAAACACATTGCATCAATGTGAGATCCATCCAGCGTCCGAACTTCTGCCCGACTTCGGGCATCTGCCCGGTGATCGCGAACCCGAACTTTTCGTGCAGAACGATCGACGTGGTGTTACTCGATTCGATGGCCGCGATCATGACGTGCACCCCGCCCTTCCGCGCTCGCACCAGCAACTCCGTCATCAGGGCAGTGGCCACTCCGCGCCGCTGGAACGAATCGGCCACGTACACCGAGTTCTCCACGGAATAGCGGTAGCCCGACTTCGGCCGGAACTGCCCATAACTGGCATACCCCGCCACGCGCCCGTCAATCTCCGCGACGAGCACGGGATACCCGGCCGCGGTGCGCGCGGCGAACCAAGCCTGGCGTTCGGCCAGGTCGGCGAGTTCGGTATCCCAGATGGCGGTGGTCTCCGCGATGGCATTGTTGTGGATCACCAGGATCTCCGGCAGATCGCTCTCCCGCGCATCCCGCACCAGCAGCCCGGTGGACGCCAAAACGGACGGTTCATTGCTCACCGACACACCGTAACGAGCACCCCCATGTGACGCGTGTCGCGCCCACACAAGGGGAATTCAAGATCAACGGGCACTCAGCAGAGTAAATCGCGAGAAGCCACTTTGGTGAGTGCCCACTGATCGATCGACCAGCGGGCGAGGGGGTCAGCGGCCGAGGGTCGCGGTCAGGGCCGCGCCGATGGTGGGGTGCTGGAAGGTGTAGCCCGCGTCTTCGAGGACGGTGGGAATCGCCCTGGGGCCGTGCAGGATTCCCTCGTCGGCGAATTCGCCGACGGCCAGGCGCAGCGCGAAGGCGGGCACGGGCAGGGGAGTGGGGCGGTGCAGGACCCGGCCGACGGCGCGGGTGAACTCCGCGTTCGTGACCGGGGCGGGGCCGACCATATTGACCGCGCCCGAGACGTTTTCGTGGGTGAGCGCGAAGAGGATGCCGCCCACCTCGTCGTCGATGGATATCCACGGGACGTACTGGCGGCCGTTGCCGAGCCGCCCGCCCAGACCCAGCGAGTACAGGGGATACAGCATTCCGAGCATGCCGCCGTGCCGGGCCAGCACCACCGCGGACCGCAGTCGCACGGTGCGTACACCGGCGTCGGCGGCCTGCTGGGTGGCGGCTTCCCAGTCCTGGCACAGGGTCGACAGGAATCCGGTTCCGGCGGAAGAGGTTTCGGTGACCACGCGGTCACCGGTGGCGCCACCGTAGTAGTGCACGCCACTCGCGTTGACCAGTGTGGGAACGCCCGCGGCGGCGACGGCCGCGGCCAGTACATCGGTCGGGACGATGCGGGAATCGCGCAGTTCCTGTTTGTAGCTGCCGTTCCAGCGTCGCCGCCCGATGCCGGCGCCGCAGAGGTTCACCACGGCGTCGGCATCGCGCAGTGCGCGTTCGTCCAGGTTTTCGCGGGTCGGGTCCCAGCTGAATTCGTCGCGTGCGTGGACGGGACGGCGCACCAGGCGGGTGACTTCGTGCCCGTCGCGGCGCAGTGCCGCGACGAGCGCCGTCCCGATCAGGCCGGACGAGCCGGCGATCACGACCTTCATCGCGAATTACAGCCCGAGGTCGCCCTCGAAGGCCGCCTCTTCCAGCCGATGCTTGATCGTGGTGACGAAGCGGCCGGCGTCGGCGCCGTCGATGAGGCGGTGATCGTAGGTCAGCGGCAGGTAGGCCATCGACCGGATGCCGATGAACTCGCTGCCGTCATCGCTGATCACCATGGGGCGCTTGACGATCGCGCCGGTGCCCAGCATCGCCGACTGCGGCGGGACCAGGATCGGCGTATCGAACAAGGCGCCGTTGGAGCCGATGTTCGTGATGGTGAAGGTGCCGTTGGCCAGCTCGTCGGGCTTGAGTCCGCCGGTGCGGGCGCGGTTGGCGATATCGGCGATGGCCCGGGCCAGTCCGGCCAGCGACAGGTCGTTGGCGTTGTGGATGACCGGGGAGAGCAGACCCTGCTCGGTGTCGACCGCGATGCCCAGGTTGACCACCGAGTGGTAGGTGATCTCCTTGGTGTCCGAGTTGTAGGACGCGTTCACGTTCGGGTGCACCGCGAGGGCCTCGATGACGGCCTTGGCGTAGAAGGGCAGGAACGTGATGTTCACGCCTTCGCGCTGCTTGAACGCGGCCTTGGCGCGGTTGCGCAGGGCCGCGATCTTGGTCATGTCGACCTCGTGCACCTGGGTGAGCTGCGCGGTGGTCTGCAGCGACTCGACCGTCTTGGTCGCGGTGAGCTGCCGGATGCGGGTCGCCTTCTGGACCGTGCCGGGCAGGTGCGACAGGCTCTGCCGCGGTGCGGCGGCAGCGGCGGGCGCGGCCGGGGCGGCGACAGCAGCCGGAGCGGCGGCCGGGGCCGGAGCCTTGGTGGCCTCCGCGGCGGCGAGCACATCCTGCTTGCGGATGCGGCCGCCGACACCGGAACCGGTGAGGCTCGCGAGGTCGACGTTGTTCTCCGCGGCCAGCTTTCGCACCAGCGGGGTCACGTAGGGGCCGCCACCGTTGGTGGAGGGATCCTCGGCCGGGGTGGCCGCGGCGGGAACCGGCGCGGGCTTCGGAGCCGGAGCAGGCGCGGCCGGGACGGGCGCGGGAGCCGGTGCGGCTGCAGCCGGCGCGGGGGCCGGAGCCGGAGCAGGTGCCGCCGGGGCGGGCGCGGGGGCCGGTGCGGCCGGAGCCGCGGCAGCCGGGCTGCCACTGCCGATCACGCCGAGCTGACCGCCGACGGCGATCACGTCGTCTTCCTGCGCGCTGATCTCCAGCAGGGTGCCGGCGACCGGCGACGGGATCTCGGTGTCGACCTTGTCGGTGGAGACCTCGAGCAGCGGCTCGTCGACGGCGACGGTGTCGCCGACCTGCTTGAGCCAGCGGGTCACGGTGCCTTCGGTGACGGATTCGCCGAGTTCCGGCATCTTGACCGGGGTGCCGGAGGCGGCAGCGGCCGGTGCGGGCGCGGCGGCGGGCGCCGGAGCCGGAGCGGCGGCAACCGGCTGCGGGGCCGGGGCGGGTGCGGGGGCGGCGGCAGGTGCGGCGGGGGCCGGGGCCGCGGCGGGTGCGGGGGCGGAAGCCTCGCTCGCATCGCCGATCACGCCGAGTTCGCCACCGACCTCGATGACGTCGTCCTCCTGGGCGACGATCTTGACCAGCACGCCCTTGGCGGGCGACGGGATCTCGGTGTCGACCTTGTCGGTGGAGACCTCGAGCAGCGGCTCGTCGACCTCGACCGTGTCTCCTTCCTGCTTCAGCCACCTGGTCACAGTGCCCTCGGTGACGCTCTCACCAAGAGCCGGCATCTGGACGGAGAAGGCCATGTCCGTTGACTCCTCTGACTGCTCGTCGGGTTAAACAGCTCGTCTCCACGGGCGTCTGCCGCTGGTCGCGGCCTCGGCCCGAGCCACCGCTCATCGGTGGCGCGGAGATCGTGTTGGTTCTTGTTCCGGTTCCCCATCCTTGCACTCCGCCGCGTGCAACGTGTCACAGGGCGGCTGTTCAGCGGACCCTGCAGTGTCGCAAACCGGACGGTGACCAGAGTCCGGGGTGCGCGAACAGCGGTGATAGCCGGGCCCTTCCATGGGAGACATCCGTTGCGATCATGAAATCGGGCGACACGGCGTCCAACTCCGGTGTGTCGGAGGGCCTCGGCAAACGTTCCGGCATCAGCCCCTGGACCGATGCGGGTGAGCCAGGGTCCGAACTCGTTGCCGCAGCTGGCCACTCGGCAACAGGCCGCCGCCGAGTTGGTGTCGCCCGTAAGGATTCGGCTCTCAGCGAACCGTGTGGCCCCGTCGCCGAGTGTCGTGCCCCACACCACGTCTGAGCTGGGGCTGAGGCATACCTGTGGGGTGGCTTAGGAGTTCGCTCCGGACGGGCGCAGGGACTCGTGGACTGGCAATATCGAGGTACTGGCCGGTGCATTCCGGTTTCCGAGAGGAGGCTGCCCGATGGGCTTGATGGATGTTTTCGGGCGCGGCGGCGCGGCTTCCCGGCGGGACGCCGATCCCGAGGTCATGGCATACCTGCAGTGGTGGACCCGCAACCACTACGGCGTGGAAGCCTTCGTGGAACCGCGCACCACGGTCACCGACGTCACGGTCGTCCTGGTGGCCCACGACGGCGAATGGACCCGCCGCACGGTGGGTGAGCGTGGCGCCCAACGCCTTTCGGCCGCTCTCGGCATCCCCGTCTACGACGCCCGCCGAGTCGGCTACCCCCAGCGCATGCGCGACTACGACGCTCGCCGCCGCATCACCGAGCGTCACGCCTACGAGCAGGAGCTACGCCGCCACGACGGCTACTAGTCGCCTCGGCTGCGGTGGGCCCGGCAGCTCCGGTCGTTCAGCGGGTGCGGAGTCCGGGCCAGCCGTACTGCGGCCGCCCGGCGGCGAGTCCCGCGCGGTGTGCCTGCTGCGTGGAGGCCGGGGCAGCGGCCGCGTATTCCTCGGCGGCGGGCGGCTGTTCCTCGGCTGGTGGCCGGTTTTCGGCGGCGTGCTGCCGCAGTCCTTCGGCGGCTTGGTGGCGGAACTCGTCCATGTCCATCCAGAGGACTTGCTGCACCACGTCTTCGAGCTGCGCGGAAGTGAGGAAGCCCGCGTGCGAGTACACCGGTAGTCCCTCGCGGAACGCCATGATCGTGGGGTAGCCGGTGAGTTGTACCGCGGCGACGAGTTCGCGTTCGGTGTCGCCGTCGACCGTGCCGTGCACGATCTGCGGGTGTGTCTCGGCCGAAGCGCGGTACACGGGCGCGAAGCGTGTGCACCAGCCGCACCATTCGGCCCAGAAGTCCACCAGCACAATGTGATTGCTCGCCACCGTCTGCTGGAAGTTCTGCTGGCTCAATGCCTGTATGGCCATCCGGGCCCCTCCCGAGAACGGTTCGAACGTGCGAACCGCCGATCGCTGACATCCGTCCGGGATTATGGCATGCCCGGAATGGATTGCCTGCCCGGCCGTTCCGTGCCGGGGCCGAGCGGCCCCGGCACGACTTCCGCTATTCCGCGGCGATGTCCTGGAGGGTGGCGATGAGCGTGCGCACCGGCACCCCGGTGCCGCCCTTGCCGATGTACCCGAACGCCCCGCCGGTGTTGTAGGCGGGCCCGGCCACGTCGAGGTGCGCCCACTGCACGCCCTCCGGCACGAACTCCTTGAGGAACAGCCCGGCCGACAGCATCCCGCCCCACCGGTGCGGTGCGACGTTCGCGAGGTCGGCGATCTTGGAGTTGATGTCGGCGCGCAGTTCCGCGGGCAGCGGCATGGGCCAGGCGTTTTCGCCGACGCCCTGCGAGATGCGCGCGACCCGGTCGCGGAATTCGTCGGTGCCCATGACGCCCGGGGTGCGGGTGCCGAGCGCGACCATCTGCGCGCCGGTGAGGGTGGCGACGTCGATGATGTAGTCGGGTTCGTCCTCGCCCGCGCGCACGATGGCGTCGGCCAGGATGAGCCGTCCCTCGGCGTCGGTATTGATGACCTCGACGGTGGTCCCGCCGTACTGGGTGAGTACGTCACCCGGTCGCTGCGCGGTTGCGGACGGCATGTTCTCGGCCATGGGCACGGTCGCGGTCACGGTGAGCGGAAGGCTCAGCCGGGCCGCGAGCAGCGTGGTGGCGATGACCGCCGCCGCACCGCCCATATCGGAGGTCATGTTCTCCATGCCCTGTGCCGGCTTGATCGAGATGCCGCCGGTATCGAAGGTGATGCCCTTGCCGATCAGCGCGACCTTGGGGTCGCCGCCGGCGTAGGTGATGCGGATGAGCCGCGGCGGCCGCGAGGACCCCTTGCCGACGCCGAGGATGCCGCCGTAACCCTGAACTTCCAGCTGCTTCTCGTCGAGGATCTCGACCTGGAGTCCGGCGGCCGCGGCCAATTCGGCTGCGCGGTCGGCGAATTCGGCGGGGTACAGGTGACTGGGCGGGGTGTTGACGAAATCTCGTGCGGTGGCGACGGCTTCGGCCACGGCCTGGGCGTGGAACAGTTCGTCATCGCCGAATCCCTGGTCGGGCACCAGGAATTCGACGCGCGCCACGGGCTGGTCGCCCGGCTTGGGCGCGCTCTTCCCGGATTTGAATGCGGAGAACTGGTAGGCGCCCAGGTAGAACCCTTCGGCGGCGGCGGCCAGGTCGAGTCCGGAGAGGGTGGTCACCGCGGTGGTGACGCCGGTGAGCGCCCGTCCGGCCGCGCCCGCGGATTTGCGGACCTGTTCGGCGTCCATCTTGTCGGCCGCCCCGAGCCCGACCGCGAGCACGCTGTCCACGCCGAGTCCGGCGGGTGCGGGCACGCGGGTGATCTCCTCGCTCTTGCCCTTGGCGCCGACCGCGCGCAGTGCGGTGAGCAGCGCGTCCCGGGTGTCGGTGTCGAGGATGTCGTCGAAGGCGTCGGCCGGGGCGATCGCGGGCCCGTCTTCGGAGGAGGTGAGTCCGATGACGAGCACATCGGCCTCGCCGATGCTCTCGGTGCGTACGAGTTCCGGCCCGAGCGAACGATCTGCAACAGCTGTCATGCGCTAAAGGCTAGTAGTGCCCGGTATGCCGTGCCGGTCGTGGTGGTGGCCAGTCGCCGGTTTGGTGGGGTTTGCGCGGAGTGTGCCGACGGTTCGGCATGTTTTGCCGGCGACGCTCGGGAATCTGAGTACTGTGCCCCAGCGGAAGGCTTTCGGATCAGCGGTCGAGTTGGAACGAGAGGGCATCGGCATGGCATCTCCGGACGGCGCAACGGGCGGTTCCGGCAACAAAGGCGGCAGTGCGGCGCGCAAAGTGGCCATTGCCGTGGGGATCGTCGCGGCGCTCGCCGTGATCTACGCCATCGGCTTGCTGGTGAATCACTCGTACGAGAGCGAATCCGACGATTCGACCACCTCGACGACGGCGGCGCCGTCCACCACGACCACCGCGAACCCCGCCGCTCAACTCCCATCCCCGTCTACGACCCCGGGCCAGCCCCCGGTCACCGGGCAGCCCGCCCACAATGTCGGCGACGATTGTTCCCATGACGGTCTCACCGCCCAATGGGCCCTGACG
>NZ_JBIRVQ010000020.1:141711-145044 GCF_044386975.1 Nocardia sp. NPDC020380
GACTCCCGACGGCCAGTGGACCTGCGCGCCTCAGGGGCAAGGCGCCGACCCGCACCAGATCGGCGACGATTGTTCCCACGACGGTCTCACCGCCCAATGGGCCCTGACTCCCGACGGCCAGTGGACCTGCGCGCCTCAGGGGCAAGGCGCCGACCCGCACCAGATCGGCGACGATTGTTCCCACGACGGTCTCACCGCCCAGTGGGGCAAAACCCCTGACGGCCAATGGGCTTGCATCCCGCAGGGCCAAGGCGTGCAGAACCAGGGCGGCCAGAACATCGCGCCCACACCGGATGCCACCCAGCCCGCGCAGTAAACCGGTCGCCGCGACCGCTCGCCGATCGTGATCCGCCCGCCATCAACCCCGTCCCGACCAGGATCGAATTCTCCTCTCCTGCCGCCCTTTCGTGTCCTCTTCGATACGTGCCTCACCCACCATCGGGTCAGGCATCGCTCCAGGAGGATCTCGTGGCCAAGGCGAAATTCCAGCGCACCAAGCCCCATGTCAATGTCGGCACGATCGGCCATATCGACCACGGCAAGACAACTCTCACCGCCGCGATCACGAATGTGCTGCACAGTCGGTTTCCGGATCTGAATCCGTTCACGCCGTTCGATGCGATCGACAAGGCGCCGGAGGAACGGCAAAGGGGCATCACGATTTCGATCGCGCACGTCGAGTATCAGACGGCGAATCGGCATTACGCGCATGTGGATTGCCCCGGTCACGCGGATTACATCAAGAACATGATCACCGGTGCGGCGCAGATGGACGGCGCGATCCTGGTGGTGGCCGCGACCGACGGCCCGATGCCGCAGACGAAGGAGCACGTGATCCTGGCCCGCCAGGTGGGTGTCCCCAAAATGGTTGTGGCCCTGAACAAGTGCGACATGGTGGACGACGAGGAAATCCTCGAACTGGTCGAGCTGGAGGTCCGTGATCTCCTGAACGAATACGAGTTCGACGGCGACGATTCCCCCGTGGTTCGTGTCTCGGCGTATCAGGCGCTGCAGAATCCGACGGGCGAATGGGCTTCGGGCGTCACCGAATTGCTGGATGCGGTGGATTCCTGGATCGACACCCCCGCCCGCGAGGTGGACAAGCCTTTCCTGATGCCGATCGAGGATGTCTTCACCATCACCGGCCGCGGCACGGTGGTCACAGGCCGTATCGAGCGCGGTGTCCTGAAGGTGAATGCCGAGGTGGAGATCATCGGCATCCGCCCGCGAAACACGAAAACCACGGTCACCGGCATCGAAATGTTCCGCAAGCTCCTGGACGAGGGCCAGGCCGGCGAGAACGTCGGCCTCCTGCTGCGCGGTGTCCGCCGCGAGGATGTGGAGCGCGGCCAGTGTGTCATCAAACCCGGTTCGGTGAGCCCGCACACCGAGTTCGAGGGTCAGGCCTACATCCTGTCGAAGGAGGAGGGCGGCCGCCACACCCCGTTCTTCGACAACTATCGTCCCCAATTCTATTTCCGCACAACGGATGTCACCGGGGTGGTAACTCTCCCGAAGGAGGTCGAGATGGTCCTCCCCGGTGACAATGTGTCGATGTCGGTGAAGCTGATCCAACCGGTCGCCATGGAGTTGGGCTTGAAGTTCGCCATCCGCGAGGGCGGCCGGACGGTGGGCGCCGGTCAGATCACCAAGATCCTCAAGTAGGGATCAGCCCATTTCCTCGAGTGATTTGCCCTTGGTCTCCGGCACCCACTTGAGCACGAACGGTATGGAGAGCGCCGCGAACACGGCGTAGATGATGTACGTCCCGGACAGGTTCCAGTCCGAGAGGCTGGGGAAGCTGGCGGTGATCACCCAGTTGGCGATCCACTGCGCGCTGGCCGCCACACCGAGCGCGGCCGCGCGCAGCTTGTTGGGGAACATCTCGCCGAGCAGCACCCATACGACCACGCCCCACGACAACGCGAAGAACAGCACGAACACGTGTGCCGAGACGAGCGCGGTGATGCCCTGTGCGTGCGGCAGCGAAACATGGTCGCCGGACCCGGTCTTCGCGGAGAAGGCCCAGGCTTCGAGCGCGAGTGCGATGGCCATGCCGGCGGAGCCGATGAGCGCGAGCGGTTTCCGTCCGATCCGGTCGACGAGCGCGATGGCGATGGCGGTGCCGATGATGTTGATGATCGACGTCGTGAACGAGTAGAAGAACGAACTGGATGGGTCGATACCGACCGACTGCCACAGCGTCGATGAGTAGTAGAAGACCACGTTGATGCCGACGAGCTGCTGGAACACCGACAGTCCGATGCCGATCCAAACCACGGGCAGGAACCCGAACCTGCCGCCGAGCAGATCCCGGAACGTTGACTTGTGCTCGCTCTTCATGGCGTGCTGGATATCGGCGACGCGTCGATCGAGGTCGGTGTGCTCGCCTTCGACCTCGGTGAGCACCTGCTTGGCCTTCTCTATGCGCCCGACGGAGATGAGGTAGCGCGGCGATTCCGGGATGGCGAAGGAGAACAGCCCGTAGAGCGCGGCCGGCACCACCATCACGCCGAGCATCCACTGCCAGGCTTCGAGTCCGGCGATGTGCCCGCGCTGCTGACTGTCCGCCATCTTGAGGATGGCGAAGTTGACGAGCTGCGAGACCGCGATACCGGTGACGATGGCCGCCTGCTGGAAGGAGGCGAGCCGGCCGCGGTAGGCGGGCGGCGAGACTTCCGCGATGTAGGCGGGTCCGATGACCGAGGCCATGCCGATGGCGATGCCGCCGAGCACGCGCCACATGGCGAGATCCCACAGCGCGAACGGCAGCGCGGACCCGATGGCGCTGACGGTGAAGAGCGCGGCCGAGATCCGCATGACGAGGATGCGGCCGATCCGGTCGGCGATGCGGCCGGCGATGGCGGCGCCGACGGCGCAGCCGATCAATGCGATGGCGACGACCTGCGCGAGGGTGGCCGACCCGATGTCGTACCTGTCCCGGATGGCTTCGACCGCGCCGTTGATGACGGAACTGTCGTATCCGAAGAGAAAGCCGCCCATTGCGGCGGCGGCGGTAATGAAAACTACGTACCCGAGGCTGTCAGCCCCAGGCGCTGCTCCGGTATTCGGCGATAGTTGTGCACCGGATGAGCTGTCCACGCTGACTCCTTCGTCATGGCAAGGAGCCTCGTGAGCTCCGAACCAACCTTCATGAGCAACAACCGGGTTGAGGGTAACCCGTTCTGTTGATCCCAAAAGTGCAGGCTGAGGCGCGATTTGACATTCATTCGTAGCAACACGTAACTTATTCCAGGTCAGAGCGACACGGACACCGACCCGGAGCCCCAAGGGCCTGGGAAACGAGGTTGGACGAGGAGCGCCTGATGATCA